>CAZJXN010000003.1:0-94980 GCA_964549655.1 uncultured Saprospiraceae bacterium | reverse complement strand
GTGTTTATGTGTTCGGGTGTTTATGTGTTCGGGTGTTTATGTGTTCGGGTGTTTATGTGTTCGTGTGTTCACGCGCTTTACATGAACACTTGAACACCTGAACACAATATTTATCGTAATAATTTCTCCATTGCTACTGTGTGTGTACTTTAAGTGAAGACAAGAACACCCGAACACAAGAACACAATTTTTACCTCAATAATCGTCCTGAAACATCTCCGCTCATTACTTGCTCTACTTCCGATACCGAGACGAGATTTCCATCCCCTTCAATCGTATGTTTCAAAGCCGAAGCCGCCACTGCAAAATTTAGTGCTTTTTGTTCATTATTATAATGTAAAGTTCCATAAATAAAGCCCGCCATAAACGCATCGCCGCCACCAATTCTATCTACAATCGGATTGATATCATAAGTAGACGTTTCTAAATAATCATTACCATTGTATAAAATTCCTTTCAATTGATTATGCGAAGCACTCAATGTTTCTCGCCGAGTGGTAATAATTTGCTTCATTTGCGGAAAGCGTTCCATCAATTGTTTTGAAATAGAAACAAAACTATTTACTTCGTTCGCTTTTGGTGTAATATTAAAAATATCCGCCGCATCGCCTTCTGAGCAAACGATTACATCACAACCCGCCACCAATTCAGGCATTACTTCCTGAACGGTTTTGCCATATTGCCACAAATTTCTACGATAATTGACATCCGCCGAGACCGTGATGCCCATTTTTCGTGCCGTTTGAATCGCCTCCAAACATGCCTTTGCCGCTGAATCTGAAATTGCTGGTGTAATGCCTGTCCAATGAAACCACTGTGCGTTTTGTAAAATATTTTTCCAATCAAACCAATCCGGTTCTAACTTCGCAAACGCTGAATCCGCGCGGTCATACACAATTTTACTCGCCCGTATCGAAGCGCCCACTTCCAAAAAATACAAGCCCAATCGTTCGCCCCGATATATAATTTTCGACGTGTCAATACCAAATTTCCGCAAATACGCACCCGCCGCACGACCCAAATCATTGTCAGGATAACAAGTCACGTGCATCGCCGGAACGCCCCAATGCGCCAGTGCCGCCGTTACATTTGCCTCGCCGCCGCCATAATTCACATCCAAACTCGTCGCTTGCCAAAACCGTTGATTCCCCGGTGCCGACAGCCGCATCATAACATCGCCAAATGTAACAATTTGTTTTACGTTCAAAAGTTTAAAGTTTGATGTTCAAAAGCCATAATTATCATAATTAAAAAAAATATTTACTCATTTAGTAAAAATACTATTTTGAAATAGTATGCGTGGCGGCTGCCCGGCAAATCACTGTCCGACGGAGGAGTTTGATTTGCCTAGACTTTTTTGGTGATTTTTTGTGGCGATGACAAAAAGTTACAAACTACAAGTGTAAGGAACAACTGAAAAATCTCTTCCTAAAAAGTGTGCAAAAACCTGATTTATCGAATGAGTTCTGCGGCAGATTTTTTTAAACCTGCATTCATCTTAAAATCAAAATAATTCTTTGCATTGTAATAACAAATGTTCTGCACCACTTCCCCAATCCAAGCCACATCATTCGGTAGCTCCCCATTCTCCACCTCTTTTCCCAATAAATTGCACAAAATCCGCCGAAAATACTCATGCCTCGGGTACGACAAAAAACTCCGCGAATCCGTCAACATTCCCACAAAACGACTCAACAAACCCATATTCGACAGGGCATTCAACTGCCGCTCCATGCCATCTTTTTGGTCCAAAAACCACCATGCCGAACCCCACTGCACTTTTCCCGCCACCGAGCCGTCATTAAAATTTCCTGCCATCGTCGTCATCAATTCATTATCGCGCGGATTCACATTATATAAAATCGTCTTCGCCAATTTATCCTGCTTATCCAGCCTATCCAAAAACTTCGATAACGCCCACGCTTGTGAAAAATCGCCGATGGAATCCCAACCTGTATCCGGTCCGAGCGTTTGCAACAAGCGGGAATTCGTATTGCGTAAAGCGCCCAAGTGAAACTGCTGCGTCCATCCTTTTTCCCAATCCCATTCTGCAAATAAAACCAGCATCGCCGACTTAAATTTCCGGATTTCCAGACTTCCTAAGCTATTTCCGGCTCTAACTTTCGCAAAAATTCCCACAACCTCCGCTTCTGTATAATCCTCTGCATACAAGTGGTCCAGCCCATGGTCCGACACCTGACAACCCATTTCTGCAAAATAATCATGCCGCTTTTTCAATGCTGCTACAAAATCTTCAAAAGTCGAAATATTTACATCTGCTGCAGTTTCTAATTTTATTAAATAATTATTAAAAGTCTCCACATTTTCCACCGCCATCGCCTTATCCGGTCGAAACGCTGGTAAAACGGGAATTTCAAAACTATCCTCTCGTATTTGCCGATGAAATTCCAACGAATCCGTCGGGTCATCTGTCGTACACAGCACTTTTACATTCATCTTTCGCAACAAATTCCGAACGGAATACTCACTTGTTTGTAATAACTCATTACATTCTTTATAAATTTTCTGACTTGTATTTACATTTAAAATGTCTTTAATGCCAAAATACCGTTGCAACTCCAAATGCGTCCAATGATAAAGTGGATTTCTTAATGTGTAAGGCACTGTTTCCGACCATTTTTCAAACTTTTCTGCATCACTTGCTACGCCTGTCACATAGCGCTCCGCCACGCCATTCGTGCGCATCGCCCGCCACTTATAATGGTCGCCTGCCAGCCAAATCTGCGTCAAATTCGCAAATTTTTTATCTTCCGCAATCTCCTGGGGTGGCAAGTGATTGTGATAATCAATAATCGGCATCTCCGCCGCAAAATCATGATATAAGCGCCGCGCCGTCTCGGTTTCTAATAGAAAATCTTCGTTCAAAAAGGGTTTCATGGTACGTTTACATTTTGTCTGAACCTTGATTTTTATAATTCTTGGATTAACATGATTCGCCCTAATTTGACGCTCTGTGTACGCTGCGTCTCTGCGTTAAAAAAATGTAATAAGAGCTGTAATGAGTGAAAAAATCCGCAAAAATCCGCCGTATTCGCGTCATCCGCGTTCCCATTAATGTAATAAGGGCTGTAATGAGCGCCCCATTCCATCATTCCAAATATTCCACCTAAAGGGAAACTCCCCGTTTCCACACAATAAAATCATCCTGCCCATGCCGCATCGCACTCACCTCTCTTTCCCCACTCGCCACTTTTATTACATATTCTAAAATCCGCTCTCCCGCCTCCGCAATCGTCTCTTCGCCTTCAATTATACTTCCGGTATTAATATCAATAATATCTGGCATTCGTTTTGCCAACGCGGTATTTGTCGCTAATTTAATGACCGGCGCAATCGGATTTCCAGTTGGAGTTCCTAAACCAGTGGTAAACAGCACAATATTTGCCCCCGAACCAACTTCCGCCGTCGTAGATTCTACATCATTTCCCGGCGTGCAGAGTAAATTCAAACCCGGCTTTGTCACTTTTTCTGGATAATCCAATACGGCTGTGACGGGCGACGTACCGCCTTTTTTTGCCGCGCCTGCCGATTTTATCGCATCCGTAATCAAACCATCCCGAATATTGCCCGGCGATGGATTCATGTCAAAACCAGAGCCAACTGCCTGTGCACGAGCATTGTACGTTTGCATTAAATATCCAAATCGTTCGGCAGTTGCCACATCTACACAGCGGTCGCTCAATTCCTGCTCCACGCCACACAACTCTGGAAATTCCGACAAAATCACCGTTCCATCCAGGGCAACCAATAAATCCGAAGTGTAACCAATCGCCGGATTCGCAGAAATGCCAGAAAAACCATCCGAGCCACCACACTCCAAACCGATACATAATTTGCTCAAGGGCGCAGGTTCCCTTTGTAATTGATTTGCCAACATCAAACCTGCAAACGTTTGCTTCAATGCCTGTTGAATCAGCTTTTCTTCCGTGCCAATTTTTTGCTGTTCCAAATAATATATCGGCTTACTAAAATTTGCATCCCGTTTTTGAATTTCTTCTTGTAATAATGAAATCTGCGCGATCTGACAACCTAAACTTAACACCGTCGCTCCCGCCACATTTGGATGGGTGATGTAACCCGCCAATAATCCACATAATGCCCGTGAATCATCGCGCG
This sequence comes from uncultured Saprospiraceae bacterium, assembly GCA_964549655.1. Lineage (GTDB taxonomy): Bacteria > Bacteroidota > Bacteroidia > Chitinophagales > Saprospiraceae > JADJNW01. The sequence continues at coordinate 90,843 of CAZJXN010000003.1, read as the reverse complement.
TACCGCCGCAGCCGCCATCGTGCGCAAGGAATTTTATACCATCTACATTTGGAAATAAGCGCGGCGTTTCTTCTTCTAAAACCGCTACATCTATATCAGCCTGTAAAATTTCCTCTACCGTTTTTCCAGCTTGATAGAGCAAAATTAAATTTTGTGCCTGTTGCTGATACGTGTTTTTTCTGGAATACCCCAAATCTTCCACTAACGCTTCTCGCAGCACTTGCAAATTGCGATTTTCACAAAAAACCAAGGGAATTACGACCCAATAGTTCGCCGTTCCTACACTTCCATCCGCACGATGGTAACCTTGAAAAGTGCGATTTTGCCATTTTGAAACATTGGGTGCTTGCCACTGAATATTTCGCTCACCGTTTACTTGATAATTTCCAGCCGCGTGTTTTACATTCGCGGTTGAAATTAATCCACCCTTCAGAATAAAATTTTGCGCTTTACCGACTAACACGCCATACATCGTTACGGCATCGCCGGCGTTCAAATCTTGGGTAGCAAATTTATGCTTCGCTGGGATGTCATCCAATAAATAAAATTCCTCTCCATCTAATTGCACGGTTTCACCTTTTCGTAGGTTGGTTAGGGCTACAATTGCGTTGTCAGCAGGATGTATTTTGAGAATTGTGTTCATGTATTATCGTGTTATTGTGTTCATGTTTGGCACACAGACTCAATTTCTTAAACTTTTTCCACTAAAAAACCATTCAATACTTCCTTTGGATTCGCATTTAAAATTTGTATCAAAAAATCAGTCACGCTTTCAGTAAAGCCCGACAATTTTGACAAATCCGCATCCCAAAGCGCAGTGTCTGTCAACACTTTTTCTACCAGTTGTTCCGGTTCAAATTCCTGCCACAAATTATAAAAAAATGCCGCTTGTGGGTCTTGGATTTGGTAAAATTCATTATTTACAAAACCATAATAAATCTCCTTTTCTTCTTTCACTGCTTTCATAAAAAGTAAATAAGCCGCGAAACCGAGCGCGATATATTCCGGTGTTTCTTGATTGTTTTTATAAAAATGCAGCAGCGTCGGCACATTGCGCATCTGCATTTTGGAAGTATATTGCAAAGTGATACTCAGCCACTTATGATCGAGATATGGATTGCGAAAACGGTCTAACACCTGATTGCCAAAGCGTTGAATTTCTTCAGCGGGCATTTTGTAAGGAATACCTTTTGCAATTTCAGAAAACATTATATCTTGAATAAAATGAGCCATTTTAGCATCTTGCATCGCTTCTTTCACTGTTGCAAAACCGGCGAGAAAAGCCAAACCGCAACTCAACGTGTGTGTCCCGTTCAGCATTCGCAACTTTAATTCGCGGAAACGCTCAATGTCCGGCTCGATAAAAATACCCGGATTAGCTTGATGAAAACACAATACATTTTTGATGCGCGCATCACCTTGAATTGTCCACAAATTATAGGGTTCGCAAATCGCTAATAATTCATCATCATAACCAAGCTGTTCATTTAGCTCTCTTTGCATTGTTGCTGGCGGCTTACCGGGTACAATTCTGTCTACCAGCGAGTTGCAACAATGATTAGAATGTTTTAACCAGTAAATAAAATTATTATCTAATTGATTAAAATGTGCTAATTCTAATAAAATAGCTTGCAATTTGTCGCCATTATTTACAACTAATTCTGTTGGTACAATGACCATTCCTTTGTTTGGATGTCCATCAAATGCCTGATAACGAGCGTATAAAAATGCCAATAACTTCGCCGGAAAAGACGCAGGCGGATTTTGAAAAATGTCTTCTTTTATTAATTCAATGCCAACTTCGGTAGTGTTTGAAATCACAATTTGTAGCTCAGGATTTTTGGTGCAAGCCAGCACTTCCTGCCAGTGACTTTTTGCGGAAAGTACCCGACTTATCGTAGAACAAATGACATTTTCTTTAATGATTTCGCCATTTTCGATACCTCGAATGCACAGCGTGTACAAATTATCCTGCTGTTCAAAAGCCGTCGTATCGCCGCCATCGGTAGATTTGACTACTACGATTCGACCATTGAAAATGCCCTGCCGATTGGCATTGTCAATCAAAAAATCTGGCAAACCGCGCAGCAGTACGCCTGTGCCAAATTGTAGCACTTTTTCCGGCAATTCAAAATGGGATGGGTGGGGTAGTATCGTTTGCGTTTTATCTTTTAATTTTAATATAAGCGTTTTGGATAAGCCTTGCATTTATGATATTTTACATTTTATAGATGAAAACGGCTATTAAAATGACACCTCAATAATCAGCACATAATTTTTCTAATGCTTTTTGACTATTAAAATCTACTGACTGCACGCGTTTTGCGTTCCAGATGACTTTGGCAGCAGCCCAAATTTCATACTGCTGGGGATTGTTGTCTAACCAATTGTTTAAATCATTTTGTTGGTCTTGGGTCGCATTTTCACTGAGGCAAGTTGCCATTAATTTCCATAAGTCTTCACTCATTGCAGCGAAATTTTATGGAAAAGACTTCTTTTACAGTCGCCTACCCTTACAAAAAAACAAAATTTTATATTGCAACCTACAGGCGTTCGTCTACCAACAGGCGTTCTCGCAAAAACTTGAGCGAACGCCCCATATGGGTTTCGACGGTTTTGATAGAAATGTGTAAGTAGGCGGCGATCTCATGATATTTCATACCATTATCGCGGCTGAGGCGAAAAATTTTCCGACCCTGCGGCGGCAAGGCATCAATAGCGGCTTCAATAAACACCTCTAATTCGCTGGAAATCGTGCGTTCCTCGGGGCTATCATAATTGGATGGGAAACTGCTACAAATTTCCGCTGGTTGCGTACGTTGTCGGACTGCTTTTCGCAAATAATCAATAGATTGATTCCGCACCGAAATGAAGAGATAGGCGCGCAGCGAAGTCTTAATCGCCAGATTTTCCTGATTTTTCCAAATTTTCACAAAAACATCGGACACTACTTCTTCCGCCATTTCAATGGAGTCCACCAGACTTAATGCGAATCTGCACAGCGGCTCATAATACTGATGAAAAAGCTGCTCAAAATTTTGTTCTGTGTCGTCGAATAATTGAACGTTAGTTTGGTTTGGTTGTACACACATTACCATGATAAGTTAGTTTTAGGTGTTTGTGCAAACGATTGCGCACTTATTTAAAAATTATATTTTCCTTACAGAAGACGCTCTAATTAGCAATTCTGGGCTTAATACTATTTTTCGTGGAATGTAATTACGCTGGTCCATTTGTTCCAAAAATAATTTGGCAGCTGCTGCGCCCATTTGTAAACTATGCTGATCAACAGTGGTCAATCCTGGTTCTACAAAAGAGGTAAGCGATTCATTAGCAAAACCTACTAATGCAATATCTTGCGGAACATTAATTTTATTTTGTTTTAACACTTGCATGGCGCCCAAAGCCGAATAATCACTGGCAGAGAAGATGCCATCCGGTACTTGTTTTAATTGTAACAATTGTTGCATTCCCGCTACGCCATCTTCTGCATAGAGATTATTAAAATATAAAATCAAAGAATCATCTACGTTTAAATTATAATCTTTCAACGCTTCCACATAGCCGCGCAAACGCTCCTGATAAATGCCAATGTGTTGTAAACCAGCGAAATGTGCGATTCTTTTACAGCCTTGCTCAATCAAATGCTGTGTTGCCTGATAGCCTCCACTAAAATCATCAGTGGATACAGTACTTACCCCCAACTTGTTATTCACGCGGTCAAAAAAGACCAGGGGAACATTCTTATGCGAAAGCTGTGCAAAATGGTCATAATCCCTCGTGCCTTTAGCGACAGACACAATAATGCCGTCCGCACGTAGGCGTAGCAAGGCTTCCACATTGCGCTTTTCACTTTCGTATAAATCGTTTGATTGGCAAATGATGACGTTATAACCTGCTTTGTTTACTTCTTCTTCGATGCCGCGCACCACTTTAGAAAAAAAACTTCGATCCGCCGTCGGCACAATTACACCTACGATGTAGCTACGTCCACTCCGCAATGCCGAGGCGATTTGATTATGATTATAATTTAAACTTTTGGCAGCCTCCAGCACCGCTTCCCGCGTGGCTTCACTGATGCGCGTATTGCCATTCAAAGCGCGTGACACGGTAGAAGCCGTCACGTTCAACGCTTTTGCAATATCATGAATGGTTGATTTTTTGGTCATTATAAAATATCTGTGCAATCGTTTGCACAATAATAAGAAGAATTTCCGAAACTTTCCAAATATTTTTGTAAAAAAATGTTTGGATGCAATTTATAATGGAGAAGATACGGTGTAAGAAATTTTGTTCTGTAAATTGAATCTAAAATAATTTCAGATAAAATCTTTTTTGGCAATTTTTTGTCAGGGAAAGTAAAACGATTGTACGTCTTGACAATTATCACTCACAAAACTTTTCCACCATGATGATTTCTACTCGAAAGTTTGGGGGCTATTTGCTACTGTTTTTAGCTACGTGGCAGACCTCCCTCGCACAACAATCGCTGCTGATAGGCAGTGCAACTGACCGAACACCAGTAGCAACCTATGGCGTACCGCAAAATGTTAGCAGAATAGCAGGAACAATTCGAGACGCTGAAAGTAATGAACCCTTATATGGCGTTTCGATTCAAGCAAAAGGAACCACGCAAGGTACGGTCACGGATGTGCAAGGAAACTACGAACTTCAAGTGCCAGACGGCGCCACCACGCTAATCTTTTCGTCCACTGGTTATCAAATGCAGGAAATAGAAATCGGTGGGCGCACTACGATTGACGTGTTGCTTGGCGTAGATGACCTCGCTTTAGAAGAAATCGTGGTAGTAGGCTACGGCACACAACGCAAAAGCCAATCTACGGGTGCCATTTCTTCTGTCTCGGCGGAGGAAATCGGGCGACTGCCGGTGACGAACGCGCAGCAAGCACTGCAAGGACGCGCCGCCGGTGTAGATGTGGTGTCGCTCGGCTCGCGCCCCGGCTCGGATGTGAGCGTGCGCATTCGCGGGAGGCGCTCGTTCTCGGCAGGCAATGAGCCGCTGTATGTGCTGGACGGTATTCCACTTTCCGGTGGATTGGGCGACATCAACCAGCAGGATATTCAATCTATGGAAATCTTGAAAGATGCGTCAGCTACCGCGATTTATGGTTCCAGAGGTGCGAATGGCGTAGTACTGATTACCACCAAACGCGGCAAAACCGGCAGAACGGTCGTGTCTTACGATTCGTATTATGGCATTTCTGAACCACTGAATACCGTAGATCTCTTCAATGGCGCAGAATTTGCTGAATATAAACGGGAATCGCGCCGTGCGACGGGCAACTACAACGATGCGGATCCTGCCGCTGCCGATGCGCGATTGTTTGACCCGGTCGAATTGGATGGCATTAAAACGGGGCGTTCAACTGATTATCAAGACCTGCTTTTGCGCGATGGCAATCAGCAAAGCCATCAATTGGGCGTATCGGGTGGCAATGAAAAAACACAATTTGGCATTTCTGCTAATTATTTTGACGAGCAAGGCATCGTTTACAATCAGGATTTTACGCGTTACACGCTGCGCATCAATATTGACCATCAAATCAGCGACCGCATTCGCGTCGGCACTTCTACGCTGGGCGTGTACAGTATTCGAAATGGCGAAGGCTTCAATCCCTACGGCGGCGCTTTGGAAGAAAATCCATTGGGCAAACCTTTTGATGACAATGGTAAGCTGATTTTCCTGCCCACGACTGACGGCTTGCGCACCAATCCGGCAGCAGAAGTCGTACCCGGCGCAAATATTGACGAAACGAAGCGCACCCGCATTTTCAGTAGCATTTATGGTGAAATTAAATTATTTGATGGACTTTCTTATCGGTTGAATTTTGGACCCGATTTTCAAAACGGGCGCTATGGGCGTTTCATCGGCAGCCAAACCAATAACCGTCGAGGCGGCGACCCGACAGCTTTTACGCGGAACAGTACGCTCTTCAATTACACCTTAGAAAATATTGTCAATTATAATAAGACGTTCAGCAGTTTACACAACGTGAATGTCACTTTGCTGCACAGTATCCAGCAAGACCGTTACGAAGAATTTAGAACCGATGTGCGAGGTGTACCGGCGGAGACGCAAGAATTTTACAACCTCGGCGCAGCGACCATTATTCAAGGTGTGGGCAGTACATTGGTAGAATGGGCGCTCCAATCGTTCATGGGGCGCGTGAATTATGGTTTTAATAACAAATATCTCCTTACGCTCACCGGTCGGGTGGACGGCTCCTCGCGTTTGGCGGAAGGCAACAAGTACGGTTTTTTTCCATCGGCGGCAGTGGGTTGGAATATCAGTCAAGAAGAATTTGTTAAAAATATATCCGTCATTGATAACCTAAAACTCCGTGCCAGCTACGGCGCAACAGGCAACTCCGCGGTACAGCCCTACCAAACGCAAGCACTTTTGGCGCGTACCGTCTATGCTTTTGGTTCCAATGGCGCTTACGGCTATCGCCCCAATGTCATCGGTAATTCTTCTTTGCAATGGGAAACTTCTACTTCTTTAAACATCGGTTTGGACTTTGGCTTTTTCAAAAACCGGCTTTCCGGCAGTGTAGAATGGTATCAAACGAACACTTCGGATTTGCTCTTGCGCCGTCAGTTACCGATTACGAGTGGTTATAATAGTGTGTTGGAAAATATTGGCGAAACGAGCAATACGGGCTTTGAGGCAACACTTTCTACCGTCAATTTTGATTCCGACAACGGTTTTAGATGGTCAACGGATTTTAATTTCTTTACCAACACCGAAGAAATCGTCTCACTCTACGGCGGTCAAGCGAATGATGTCGGCAACAACTGGTTTATCGGGCAGCCCATTACGGTGTATTATGATTTTGAAAAAATCGGTATTTGGCAAAGCAATGAGGTGGACGAAGCTACGAAGTACCAACGCAAAGTCGGCGAAATCAAAGTGCGCGACCAAAACGGCGACGGCAAAATAGACGCTGCTGATCGCATCATTTTAGGCTCGGATATACCCGACTGGAGCGGCGGTATGACCAATACGTTTGAATTCAAAGGCGTGGATTTGTCTATTTTTATTTTTGCACGACAGGGCAATACCATTCGCAGCCGTTTCCATGATTCTAACAACAACCTGTTTGGTCGTTATAATAATTTGGATGTGGATTATTGGACCCCCAACAATCCGACCAACGCTTACCCGCGCCCGAATCAGAATCAGGAATTTCCGGTCAATAGTTCCACTTTATCTTATTTTGATGGCTCTTTTATCAAAGTGCGCAACGTCGCGTTGGGCTACACTTTCCCCAATTCGTTGACCAATAAATTAAAAATCCAGTCGCTGCGATTGTACTTGAGTGCGCAGAATCCATTGCTTTTCAGCAATTACGTGAGCGAACACAAAGGTATTGACCCGGAACGTGCTCTCGCGCCCGACGGCAACAACCAAGAGCGTAGCTCCGAAGTAAATGCTGATACGCCAAGTACGCGGCTGTTTTTGTTCGGTTTGAATGTTAGTTTTTAATTATTTGATTTGCTAAACACAGATTTGCTAAATCTTCAAGATTTAGTAAATCTTTAATTTAATAAAAGTATGAAATCAATAAAAATAGGACTCTTCGCCATCCTACTGCTGATGAGCCAAGCCTGTGAAAATATTTTGGAAGAAGATGTGGTGTCTGGTGTGCCGATTGGCTACATCAACACGCCTGCGGGTTTTGAAGATGGCGTGAAAGCCGTGTATTCCTCGCTGCGCAATTTTTACGCCACAGAACGCGGAATGTCTTTGACCGTTTTTGGTACGGATACTTACACAATGGGTTCGGACGGTAGTTTTAAATTTGTGAATCAATATACCTCGCAGCTCGACCCGCGCACGAGTTTGCTTACCGAAGTTTGGAATGAATTTTATCGCGCCATCAACACTGCCAATGCAGTTATCACACGCGCCGATGCGGTGACAGGCTTGGACCCGACTCGTAAAGCCATCCGCGTAGCCGAGACGAAATTTCTTCGGGCGCACTATTATTTTGTTTTGGTGCAAATGTTTGGACAGGTCCATCTGACGTTGACCGAAAACACAGGCATTGTCACGGAAGCCAAACGCACAGCGATACCAGAGATTTACGCTGCTATCATCAAGGATTTGGAAGAAGCACTGCCTGCTTTGGAAGCAAAGCCTATTGATTGGGGTCGAGCGAGCAAAGGAGCCGCCGAGCATTTATTAGCAAAGGTCTATCTCACCAAAGCCACTTCCGAAGCCGCCAAACCAGAGGATTATACAAAAGCCGCCGAATACGCCAAAAATGCCATTAGCAAATACGGTTATCGTTTGTTGAGCGACTACGCCCGCGTGTTTGACCAAGGTGGTGGCGAAATTAATGATGAAGTGATTTTTTCGGTGCAATACACCAACGACCCGCTCACGAATGGCGGTGGCAACAACGCCCACGTTTTTTTCCTGATGGAATACGACGTGCAGCCGGGTTTGCAACGCGATGTGCAGAACGGTCGCCCATTCAAACGTTTTCGACCTACTAATTACACCTTGGGTTTGTGGGATCGCACGGTGGATTCGCGGTATGAAAAAAGTTTTAAAACTGTGTTCCTTGCCAACAACGAGAAAACCATTCCAAAAGATGCCGCCGGCAAACCCAAATATGTTTTGGGCGACACTGCAATTTGGCTGCCGGGATACGAATTGACCGCTGCCGAAATAGCTGCTAAACGTTATCAGGTCATCACGCCGAGCAAATACACGCCGAAATTGTATCCTTCGCTGACCAAGTTTTTAGACCCGCTTCGACCTGACCGCACCACATTTGAAGGCTCGCGTGATTTCCTCGCATTCCGCCTCTCCGAAACGCACTTGATCGCTGCCGAAGCCTTGTTTTACGCAGGCAAAGCCGATGAAGCCGTTACTTTCATCAACACTGTGCGCCGCCGCGCTGCTTATCCGGGCAAGGAAACCGCCATGGAAATCACGCCAGATAAAATTAATCTCGACTTTATCTTGGATGAACGGGCGCGGGAATTGTTAGGTGAGCAACATCGTTGGTTTGATTTGAAACGTACCAAAACATTAGTAGATAGAGTGAAAAAACACAATCCTGATGCCACTGCGAACATCAAAGACTTTCATATGCTGCGCCCCATTCCACAAGATCAAATAGACCGTACTGCCGGTGGAGGGAGCAGTTTTCCACAAAACGCTGGGTATTAGTCGCCTATATCATTTACATAATTAGAAACGGTCTAACTTATACAAGTGTATAAGTTAGGCCGTTTTATTTACTCAAATTATATAAAAAAATTGACAGGTTCACTGCCTACTGAATCCTTACCGCTTGGCGCGCTAATAATTTCCAATCACCTTTTTGTTTTTGCCAAATAAGTAGGATATTCAAATTTACCGTCCCGAGTTTGCCCCCGTCGTTGGTTTCCGCCGATAATTTATGCCGAACCATAGCAGTCTTGTCTACCACTTTAATCGTTTGCTCGGTCAGATCAATTTTTGTAAAATCCGATTTTCCACTGGTTAAAACTTCAATAAATGCCGCTTTGTCCTCCACTTTTCCGCTCGAATGCCCGTAACTCAATTCAGCGGCAGTGATTTTTTCCAGCGTAGCTTTATCGGCGTCCACCATCGCTTTGCGCAAGGTTTCTACTGCGGCAGCCATGGCGGTTTCGGCTTTAGTTTGTGAAAATCCTACGACGATTAACATATTTAAAAATAATAAAGTGAATAATTGTTTTTTCATTTGTACACTTGTAAAGATTGGTAAGAGTTAATTGGCTGTTTTTTAATGCGTTGTAAATTATTTTTGTTTCGCCCAATTATTTAGTGCCGGTACTTTCTTTTCATCTTTTATTACAACATCTTGTGGAATAAGTAACACCGTAAGTGAAGTCTGTGTATTGGCGGGGATTTTCGCTTCAAAACCAACTAAACTAGTGCCCGGATTGGGCGCATCAAAAGGCTGTACCGGCTCGGTTGACCAAGTTTGTAAGGTAACATTAGCGGGTTCTATTACTTTGATTTGTAGTTTTTTATTATTTTGTATAAGCTCTGCGATTCCATTTTCTAAAAGTTTCACCGTAGCTGGCGTCACCATCGTCCAGCGCACGGTGGTTTCTTTATCACTTGTTGTAATTTCATCTTGAACGATTACATATTTTTGGTCGGCAATGGCTATACCTCGATTGGCGGAAGCGACAGTTCCTTTATAAACGGCTGATACATCTGTAATTGCACTCAAAAAGGAAGTTTTATTGGTATATTTAGTAATTGGTGCAAATCCTTCCACTTGTTGTAATTCATTATTAAAAGTAAGCGTATTATGTGCCAAGTTATTATATCGAAAAATTTGCCAACGCTGGGAATTTTGCTTCATATCCCACAAATCCACGCCTTTGGATTCCAATGATTCATATTGTTGCATCCCAAAATCCATCGCCCAGCGCTCGCCTTGTGCGTCCATTACAAACGAGCCGACGTCCATGTGACCATGATTCACAGCAGGTGAACCGCCTTTTATTCCTACAAAAATCGCGTTTGGGTCCGTCCAAGAAGTGCGCATCAACGCCACCGGATTTTTTCCTTGTCCCACCCAAATTAAATCTTTTGGTGGATTTATTACATTTAAATTAATACCCGCACCCCAAATCATGACAGCCGGTAATAATCGATTCTTTCCCATGGACTTTGGAATAGCATCCAGATACGTTTTTTCAGTATATAAAAGTGCCGGATTTTTAATGTGTTGCGCGAACCAAAACATTGCTGCATTCAAACCCGCGCCATCGCCATTATCTGCATAATTAAAATTCTTTTTAGTCGGTCCCACCATATTTACAATATAATTGGGCGTATTCAAAAAACCATTATTATTTGTTAAATCAAAAGTATTGCCAAATACTTTTTCTATCGCACTGAGAAACAACACGTTAAAACTTGTACCATAACCCCAATACCCAAATCCTTCTGGATACGCCCCGTCGGGATTATAATCTTCTATCGGTAAGGTAATAGATTCAATCGCTCTATCAATAATTTGTTTAGCCAATTCAGGGTGGTCTTCATACACCGCCAACGCGCCGTATGTCATGCCAGCATTACAAACTTGATTCCAATTATGGGAAGCTTTTAACCAACCATTATATTTTGAGTCTAATGACGGCAGTAATCCTTTTGTTATAATTGCTTCTCTTATTGCTTTTTTTACATTACTGGATAAATAAGGATGTAACCAATCATATCCAATCGCCATGCCCAGCGTCATCTCCGCTACATCGAGGAAGTGCGAAGGGTTCCAATCTTTAAATTTTGATACAGCTATCAATTCTTTTGTGGCTCGGTTTAAATATTTTCCATCCTTCGTTGTGCGCCAAGCATAGGATAAAAAGAAAACGCGCCGAAGGCATTCCCGCGACTTATCGAGCAAGCGTTTGCCAACTTGTATTCGCTCCAACACAGGCAATTGCAGCATACTATCACTTTCTGCCAAAATTAATTGATGTACCTTTTTCCAATTGTTGTCTGCATTGATCGCTTGTAGAAGGGCTTTTTCGTTGCCTTTTTGCAGCAAAATGCGGGGATGTTCAGGTATATTATTTACATCTTTTAAATACTTTAATTGCGCAAAAGTGGGATTTGATACGAAGCACAAAAGAACGACTACAAAAATAAAATATGATTTTGTCATAGTTACATTATTCAAGGATAAACCAACCACAGCGCTTACAGAGTTGCAGAGCGATGCAATTTATCCAACTCTCTGCAACTTTGTATCCGCTCTGTGGTTTAAAATTCTAACAATTAATATCCCGGATTTTGTTCCAATTTTGGATTCAAATCGCGCTCGCGTTGCGGAATCGGAAACAGATTGTGCTTTTCGGCGACATTGGTTTTGCCTTTGGCTTGCAACACGCTCACGAGCCTGCCCGTGCGCACGAGGTCAAACCAGCGATGCCCTTCGGCTACAAATTCCCAACGGATTTCTTCGTATATTTTTGTACGAAATTCGTCTTTCGGTATACCACTGGCAAGGTCAGCTGTAGAAGGCATCGTCAACGGAAAACCAAAAGCGCGGCGGCGAATCTGATTGACAAATTCAATTGCCGATGCAGTCGGACCCGCCACTTCATTCTCCGCTTCGGCAAACATCATCAACACATCCGCATAGCGTATAATCGGAAAGTTATTATTCCCTTCTGGGAAAGCCTTTGCTGCTGGGTCCACATATTTATTAAAATGCTGATAAGTTGTAACGGTTTGTCCGGCACTATTTACATACGAGTTAATGTATAATTCTTTGCGTTTATCGCCGGGTGCATAACTATTATATAATTCTACAGTTGGAAAAAATGAGCCAAAGCCGCGCCCTGTCACTGGCGAATTTTCAATTGCAAAGTACGTAATCATGCCATTGCCCTGCCCGACACCACCAGCAACAAACTGGATTTCAAATACCGATTCTTTCCCATTTTTATTACCAACCGCAAATACATCAATATATTTATCAAATAAACCATATTTATATTTAGCAGCGTTTGTAATAACTTCCTGTGCTTTGTCCCGTGCTTTTGTAAAATCTTTCGTCGTCAAATATACTTTGGCAAGCATCGCTTTTGCGGCTCCAGCAGTGGCTCTGCCCAAGTCGGCTCCGGTATAAATTTCGGGCAAGGCACTCTCCGCTTCAGTTAAGTCCTTGATAATCTGTGCATAAACTTCAGGAACACTGGCCCGCGCTATGTCTTTGCCAGCTTCCAGCGAGGTCGTTTCACTCAGCATAAGCGGCACGCCACCATACCAACGCACTAAATAAAAGTAATAAACCGCCCGCATAAATTTAGCTTCGGCGACCAATCGGGCTTGTAATTTACCATCCATTGCAATATTCGGAATACGGTCAATGGCTGCGTTGGAACGATTGATACCTTGGTAAATAACTTGCCAAGTTTGCAACACGATACCGTTGGTCGGAGCAGTACTAAAAGCACCAATTTGCACTCGGTCGGCATTGATCGGCAGCGGATTTGCATCATCTGATGGAATATCACCCATGATAATCAAATTACGACTTTGGTCGCCAATTTGATTGAAGGCATCATAGACGGCATTGACTGCAGCCACCGCGTCGCTGGAGGATTGATAGAAATTGGTGGGCGCGAGGTTAGAAGGCGGGTCTTCTTCTAAAGAACAAGCTGTAATAAATATAGAAAAAAGTATTAAATATAAAATATTACGAAGTTTCATGTTTTAATTTTTTTGTTGTAATGAAATAGATTTACTAAATTTTTAAAATTTAGCAAATCTTACAAACCTACATTCAAACCAAATAACAAAATTCTATTATTCGGATAGCTGCCATAATCAATGCCTTGACTCAACGTGGACTGCCCAAAGCGATTCACTTCCGGGTCGTAGCCGCTATAATCGGTGAACGTGAAATAATTTTGTGCCGACACATAAATTTTCAAACTATTCATCCGAATGGATTTTAATAAAGAAGTCGGGAGTGAATAGGATAAGTTAATGTTTTTAATACGCAAGTACGAACCGTCTTCCACCTGCCGCGAGGAAATCACATACGGATTGTTCACCGCATTGGCGCGTGGAATGGTATTGCTTGGGTTGCTTGGTGTCCAGCGGTCGAGGGTTGCACGCGATTGATTGCTTACGCCGGTGAGCGATTCTAACTCGAACCGATTGATATTCAAGATACTATTACCGGAAACGCCTTGCAGAAATACACTTAATTCAAAACCGGCAAAAGAAAATGTGTTGGTCAAACCGCCAAAAATCTTGGGTTGCGCTTGTCCCAAAATCACGCGGTCAGCAGCATTGATAGTGCCGTCGCCGTTTTGGTCCACATAGCGGCGGTCGCCGGGTTTCAATGTTTTTTGCGCTGAAGCGTCCACTTCTGCCTGATTTTGGAAAATGCCCGTCGTTACATAGCCGTAAAACACGCCAATCGGCTCGCCCACGCGCACAATACCGGAATTGGGCAATTGCAAGTGTCCGCTGGATTCACCGGCAAGAAATTCGGTTTGTGTACCCAGATTCAGCACTTCGGTTTCGTTGGTAGCAATGTTAAAATTGGTTGTCCAGGTAAATGCACCGGTCACGTTAGTCGAATTAATCCCCAATTCAAAGCCTTTATTTTGTACGCTGCCCAAATTTTGTAATGCGGAAGCATAACCGGAAGTAAATGGAAGTGGCACAGAAAGTAATAAGTCGGTCGTTTCTTTTTCGTAATAATCTGCTGTAATGGAAAGGCGATTTTTAAATAATCCCAAGTCTATGCCCACATTCGCCTGCGCCGTCGTTTCCCATTTCAAATCAGGATTCGCGACCCGCGAAGGACCAATACCGATGGAAACCACGTTGCCAAAATTCGCATTTTGCGTAGCCAAAGCCGCCAAAGATTGATACGTGCCAATTTCCTGATTGCCGCTCAAGCCATAGCTGGCGCGGATTTTCAAGTCACTCAGCAAGTCATTATTCCGTAAAAAATCTTCCTGTGTAACGCGCCAAGCCACCGATGCCGAAGGAAAAACCGCCCACTTATTCCCTTCCCCAAAACGAGAAGAACCATCTGCCCGAACCGTAGCCGTCAATAAATATTTATTATTAAAATCATAATTCACCCGACCGATGTAAGAATTAAGCTGCCATTCACTCGCCGAAGAAGCAGGTGTAAGCACTGTAGAGCCGGAACCTAAGTTTTCAAACCCCAAAATATCATTCGCAAAACCTTGTGCCGCCGCTCTAACTGATTCAAAACGAGAACCTTGCATAGTATAACCCGCTAGTATAGTAAAGTTGTGAACGTCGTTCAATGATTTTACATACGTCAGTGTATTTTCATTTAGCCAAGTATTTGTTTGATTATTGGTAATCGTTCCCCGACCGCTTGCCGAAGTTCCGACCGTGGTAAGCCGAGAAATGTAATCTGCGTTTTTGCTGTAATTCACATCTGCACCTACACTTACACGCAAAGTCAGGCCTTGCAAAATATTATAATCTGCAAAGAAATTCCCAATCAAGCGAGAACCCATAATGCGATTGTCCGTACCGATTGCCTGCGCCACGGGGCTACCGATTTGGATGCGACCCGGTGTGTTGAACACCGTCAAAGTCCCATCTGCATTATAAACCGGTTGCGTCGGTGAGAAATTCAGCGCACCATATACCACCGTACCGCCCGTGCCGCCATCGGCATCGGTTGGCACCGCATTATTGACAGCGCGAATAAAATTCAAATTCGTACTAATATTAAAACGATTACTTATTTTTTGGTCCAAATTCACTCGAACGGACGCTCTGGAATATTCAGATTCCATAATTACACCTTCTTGTTGGAAAAAATTGCCGGAAATAGCATAGCGCGTTTTATCGCTGCCGCCGGAAAAAGTAAGTTGATAATTTTGAATCGGCGCATTTTGAAAAATTTCGTTTTGCCAATTCGTACCTTCGCCAAAACCAGCGACTTGCTCTGGTGTGAAAATTGCCGCGCGTCCGGCGTTGGTCTGAGCATCGTTTACCAATTGTGCATACTCCGTTGCATTCAGCATCGGGATTGTGTTTTGCACTTCCTGCATTCCATAATATGATTCAAAATCTATACGATTCTGTCCGGCTTTGCCACGTTTAGTGGTAATCATGACCACGCCATTCGCGCCGCGCGACCCATAAATCGCCGTCGCCGAAGCATCTTTTAAAATTTCAATGGATTCTATTTCATTCGGATTTAAATTCGACCCATTTTCATTATATACCGGAAAGCCATCTATTACATATAATGGTTCGTTACCGGCATTAATCGAATTACCGCCTCGTATGCGAATGCTTACACCGCCGCCTGGCGCGTTGGAAGAAGTAGTGACTTGCACGCCAGCCGCTCTTCCCTGCAACGCCTGCCCCACGCCCGTAGCGGGAACTGACTTGATTTCGCGGGAGGAAACTGAAGAGAGCGACCCGGTCACATCACTTTTTCGCTGGGTGCCGTAACCAACCACGACCACTTCTTCCAGCGTTTCGTCGTCAATTTGTAATGTAATGTTTATCGGATTATTTCCATTTACCGGAATACTAATGGTTTCATAACCAATAAATGAAAACTCCAAAGTAGCATCGGTAGGTACATCGGGCAATGTAAAACTGCCGTCTGTGTCGGTTACTGTACCATTGTTGGTGCCTCGCACTACGACGGAAACCCCCGCCATCGCTGCACCAGCTTCATCCAGTACCTTTCCTCTTACGTCCAGCGGAAGTGCAAAAGGATTGTTAGCGGCTATTCCATTTCCCAAGAAACCGGCAAGTAGTAGGATTAGAGAAAAGACGTATCTTTTTGCTCTATATCCGTAAAATTTTGATTTATAAGTTCTTAAACGCATGGTGTAAAGAATTTGGTTTAAAATAAGTTAGTTTCAGAAAATATCAAACACAAGTTGCCTATACGTCAAAAGACGCGACAACCGGTAGCAGATTTTCAAGAAAAATTTTACAGAATAAAAATTAAACTATTTATTTCATTTTATCATAACGTAATAATGCTTCCAGAAAATAATAATCCGCATAAATCAACGGCGTATCAATTTCTGACTTTAGCGGCTTCGCGCCCACGCTGTGCATCAGGATGAAGTTGCGATTTTCGCCCAGTTTGGCTTTGTACGCCGGGCTGCACAGGCTTTGTAGCATTTGTTCGGCTGCTTTGAAATAACTTTTTCGATTTTTTACTTTGTAAGTGCTGAGTTCCAACAAGGCAGAAGCAGTAATCGCTCCGGCGGAAACATCGCGTTCTTCGTTCGGAATATTCGGTGCGTTGAAGTCCCAGTACGGAATTTTGTCGGCAGGCAGATTCGGATGATTCAAGTAGAAATTGGCAATGTTTTCGGCTTGTTTCAAGTATTTTTTGTCTTTCGTTTCGCGGTACATTACCACATATCCATATAATCCCCATGCCTGTCCGCGCGACCACGCAGAGTCGTCGGCGTAGCCCTGATGCGTCTTTTTAGCGAGTATTTTTCCACCTTTATCATAGCAAATAACATGATAACTGCTATAATCCGGGCGATAATGGTGTTTAATGGTACTATCAGCATGAGAAATACAAATATCATAGAATTTTTTATCACCGGATGTTTTCGCTGCCCAAAACAAGAATTCCAGATTCATCATATTATCTACAATCACCGGATAATCATACTTTCCTTCAAATTTGTCCCATGATTTAATAACGCCATATTCAGGATTGAAACGGGTGGACAAAGACTTTGCACCAGTCAGCATCACTTCTTTATAAGCAGCATTTTTTGTCAAACGATATCCATTTCCAAAAGGGCAATAAATCATAAAACCTAAATCATGCGTTCCGGTATTGTATTTTTCCTTTTCCACTGCTGCTGTCCACAATTGCGCGGCATCTTTCCATTTATTCTCTTTATTATATTCGTATAAATACCAGAGTGAACCGCCAAAAAAACCACTGCACCACCACTGAGAATCACGCGTACGTAAGGTTCCATCTGGATTGATGGATTGTGGAAATTTAGTCGTATCGGGCAAGGATTTGAGCATCAACTCATATTGCTGCGCTGCAAATGCCATTTCTTTTTTGACATCAATTTTGCTTTGTCCAAAAAGCGTAATTGTAATGGTAGTAATAAAAAGTAAAAGCGTTAGTTTCATATTTTAAATCAATTTTAAGTGGATAGGACACTGATTATTTTATGATAATTAAGATTCTTTATGTTTTTATAAATCAGTCTTAATCATCTTAATAATCAGTGTCCTATTTAATTTTAACTTTAATCGGCTCAGAAAAACCATTTATCTCCGATTTTAAAAAGTTTTCAAAATGATTGGCATCCGCAAAACGTGGATCGGTCGCTTCCCAACCGGCATAAAATTTGAATGAAACGGGTTGATTCGCTTTGGCTTTTAAAGCCACGTAATAAGTTTGTAATACTTTATCCGAACCTTCCTCGGGCGTTTCACCAAACGCTATAAAATCTGCTTGCTGGACGATAATACCCATACCGAGTTTATCTTTATTTTCACTTTGTATATCATGGGTTGCTAAATAATTATAGATTTTATCTTTGAATTGTAAAGCCTTATTACTCATTAAATTCACAATACCCGTCACCAAATTTTTTTCACCGGTAAAACCGGAAATCGTGACTGCGCTTTCATAATAAAATTTACTGGCTATGATACTAATCGTTTCGGTTACATCATACTTTTCCGTTGGTGTTGGTTGCCAGTTTTTGTATTGCAAACGGAAAATGGAGCGAATCGGGCCAGCTGCGACCAGCTCGTAAGTCGTTTGTTCTACCCCTTCACCCAGCCGTGCCAATGTTGTTTTGCCTTGTAAATCAGTTATTTGTATTGCTAAAGCGCCGGCTCCCAGCGACGCGCCCACTTTGAGAATGTCCATGCCCCACCAGTTTTTCACATGGTAATTATCGCTGGGTAAGCCAACCTTATCCATAACCAAATCCGAAGTCGTTTTGCCGTAAATATCTTTGCCATTACGCGGGTCGAAATAGAGCCGAAACGCTACCTTGTCGTTTTCCCAGGTAGGTCCTTCCACCTGATACAGTGGCATTTTGGTAGTCGAAAAATCGGTTTGTTTATGTCCTTTAGGCATCGTTTCTTTCGTACTTGAAAGGAATTTTTCCCCGTCCAATTTTGCCATTCGAGCGTTGGTACGTTTTTTAAATACCGGCAATTGTTCTGGTTGTACGAATGTAATATTGATATTATATTTTTCTCTCTTTTGAAAAGAAGCTAAGAAAATTACTTCATCCCATGTATCATCGTTATTAAGGTCATCGGTTTGCGAAGGCAACACCTCCCCTGAAACGGTTTTAAATACCGGGACTTTTCCTGTTGAAATTTTGCCTGCCCGTTGCTCCAACGCCTGTCGGGACAGCACAACTGCTTCCTCCTGCCGCGCAAAGTCCGCCCGATTTTTTAAAGTTATTACAATATTTTTTTGTGCCAAAGCAACGTTGACGATTATTAACAAACTAAAAAAGGTTAAAAGTTTTTTCATTATGATTAAAAATATAATTTGATATTTTTTTATATGGCGTCGAATTTTATTGCAAATCAGATGCTTGTACAAAATCCATATCCGTAAAAGCCTGGTTTTCACCTGCCATGCCCCAAATAAACGCATAATTCGTAGTGCCACAACCCGCGTGAATAGACCAGGGCGGCGAAATAACGGCTTGATGGTTGCTCACCCAAAGATGGCGTGTCTCCTGTGGTTGCCCCATAAGGTGTAATAACTTTTGATTTTCCATTACATCAAAATAAAAATAAGCCTCCATTCGGCGGTCATGCGTGTGCGGCGGCATGGTGTTCCATACGCTGCCATTTTCCAAAACGGTTAAGCCCATTACCAACTGGCAACTCGGAATGCCATCGGGGTGAATATATTTGTAAATGGTGCGTTGATTCGAGGTTTCTACAGCGCCTAAGCGTTGTGGCGCAGCGTCTTTTTTGGTCATTAATCGGGTCGGACACGGGAGGTGCGCAGGTGCCGAAAGTAGGAAAAAAAGTGCTGGGTCATTCGCCTCCGTACTAGAAAAAACCACGTCTTCTACTCCTTTTCCAATGTAGAGGCAATCTAATTTTTGCAATTCATATTTCACTCCATCCGCAATTACTTGTCCATCACCGCCTACGTTGATAATGCCGAGTTCACGCCGTTCCAAAAAGAAATTCGCTTTTAATGCATCAGGATTTGGTAGCGTTATCACTTCTTGTACCGACATTACACCGCCTATTATTACCCGGTCGTAATGCGAATAAGTCAATTTTAATTTATCTGCTTGTAATAGATTTTCAATCAAAAAATGAGTGCGTAATGCTTCCGTATTCATCGTCGCTACTTCGCGCGGACTGCTTTCGTAGCGGGTTTCAATCAGGTTCGGATGTTCGGATGTTTGGGTGTTCGGTCGCTCTGCTGTCGTATGGTTATATTGTTTCATGGTTATATTACCTTGTTGTTGTGTCACCCGATGGAGTTTTTATTAAAGTTACATTACATTTGTATAATGATGCTGGTCTATGGACTTTCTCTGAGCTTTCGCTCAAATCAAACCAGGATTGGAATATTCATAAATAAACTAAAATTAAAATTTTATTTTGCACTAAAAACTTTTTGCAACACTAAAGTAGGATGAACGAAAGGAATTGACAAATAAGTTTGGATATATATTTACGCAATCGTTATCGGGAACGTTCCCGAAGATTTTAGCTTATATATTAGTGATTATGCAAATAAATTCCGTATTATCCGCCGTTAATTTTCAAAGTTTATTGGGACAGCCTATTTTTCAAAATCGCGCACGTACAAAATTTTTCCAAATAATCACTATTTTAAAACAAAAAAAATCGTAGAATTTTGTATTTTGAAACCACAGAAGTTAATTTAAACCGAATTTCAATTTGCAGACGATTACTATTAAAGATATTGCCAAAGCCTTAAATATTTCTACCTCGACTGTTTCGCGGGCGTTGCGGGATAGTTATGAAATTAACTCAGAAACAAAACAACTCGTATTGGATTATGCCGAAAAAATGAATTATCGCCCGAATCCGATCGCCTTGAGTTTGCGCGAAAATAAAAGTTGGGCGATTGGGGTCATTGTGCCGGAAATTGCCAATCATTTTTTTTCACAAGCGATTAATGGAATTGAAGAAACGGCTTATAAACGCGGCTATCATGTAATGATTTTTCAGAGTAATGAATCGTATGAGCGAGAAGTAGCAAGCGTAGGGCACATCGTGGCGCGTAAAGTGGATGGGCTTTTAATATCCATGTCGAATCAAACATCGAATGTAAAACATTTACAAACATTACATGAACAAGGCTTGCCATTGGTGTTATTTGACCGTATTTCGGATGAAATTCATACGCATAAAGTCGTGGCAGACAACTTCATGGGTGCTTTTCAGGCTACGGAACACTTGATTTTATCGGGACGACGGCGCATTGCTCATATCACGAGTTCGGCTTTCCTTTACATTACCAAGGAACGTTTGGCAGGATATAAAGACGCACTTGCAAAATATAATATTCCTTTTGATGAAAACTTGATTCGTTACAGCGGGGCTTTTGATGTGCGTTACGTCAGCAAACACGTTGCGGAATTGTTAACACTACAACCCCAGCCGGACGCTTTTTTCACTGCCAGCGACCGACTGGCGTTGGGTTGTCTAGAAGCATTACATGAATTTAAAGTAAAGATTCCAGAAGAAGTTTCCATGATAGGTTTTACCAATATTCACGCCGCTCATTTACTGTCGCCTTCCCTCAGTACGGTGGTGCAGCCTGCCTTTGAAATGGGTAAAACGGCGGCAGATTTATTGTTGGATTTAATAGAAAATAAAAAAAGACCGGTGGAATTCCAAACCGTAAAACTGCCGATGGAATTGGTGCTAAGAGCCTCGTCGTGAGCGGCAATCTATTTCAACTTTTACATTCTCTCATTACGCGCACGTATAACATATTGGGAACGCGGATGACGCGGATACAACGGATTTTCACGGATTTTCTTCCATACTAACTTACGGGCTTTTTGTTTAAATCAAGTGTAGCGAAAAATGAAATCCGCATGAATCCGCCCAATCCGTGTCATCCGCGTTTCGATTGTTGCAATGAGGGCGCGGTAATATCAGTTGCGTTTACAAATTCGGATGTTTTTTATGAAAATCAGTTTTATCTTGATAAGCTTTTGCAAAAATTAATAACGCTGCTTCATCAAATAACTTTCCGGTAAATGAAATGCTGGTTGGTCTGCCATTTTCTTGAAAACCATTCGGCAAAACCACACATGGATGTCCGGTTAAGTTGGTGATATTCAAGCTAGTATTACCCCACGAGGGATGCACATACACGTCGACTTGTTCAAATAATTTTTGCATATCCAGCATCAGTTGCGTTCTTAACCGATTCGCTTTGATATATTCAACCGCAGGAATGAAACGCGCTTGACGGAAGTTATTAGGCCAGGCATTTTTAATTTGGCGCACCATTTGGTCATCTTTATTACTCGTTGTTAAATCATCAAAAGCGGCAGCGGCTTCGGCATCTAAAATAAAACCAATATATGGCATGGAAGGTAACTCGATGGGAATCAATTGATAACCCATGCTGCGCAACGTTTGCAACGTGAGGCTGTCTTGTTTTTTAAAGGCATATTCTCGTTCAAACGATTTTTTCAAATAGCCAATCTTTAATTTTTTAGTATCAAATGTAATATTATAATTAAAAGGTGCTTTAATAACCGATAAATCTTTACCATCTACTCCATAAATCGAATTAAAAACAATCGCGCAATCTTCTACACTGCGCGTAATCGGACCGATTTTATCCATACTCCAAACCAATGCCATTGCACCATATTTACTTACTCTGCCAAACGTTGGACGCAAGCCCGTTGTGCCGCAAACCGTTGAAGGTGAGACGATTGAGCCTAAGGTTTCTGTCCCAATGGCAAACGGAACCAATCCCGCAGAGACCGCAGAAGCCGAGCCAGCCGAGGAGCCACTGGAGCCAGTTGTCACATCCCAAGGATTTTTGGTCATGCCGCCGTACCACACGTCGCCCCAAGCGAGTTCACCCATCGTAAGTTTGGCAACCAAAATGGCTCCAGCATCTTCTAATTTTTGAACGACGGTCGAGTTATAATCCAACACTTGTTCTTTGTAAGGCACAGAACCCCAAGTGGTTTTATATTTTTTGGTGGCTAATAAGTCTTTTGCGCCGTAGGGAATGCCGTGTAATAAACCTTTGTATTTGCCTTGTGCGATTTCTTGGTCGGCTTTTTTCGCTTGCGCTAAGGTGAGGTCTTCGGTTAAAGTAATGACGCACAACAATTTAGGGTCGTATTTTTTTAATCGTTCCAAAAAGAATTTAGTCAATTCAGTAGATGTAATTTGTTTGGTGCCAATGAGTTCTGCCAATTGTCGGACGGTGAAAAATGCGAGTTCATCGCGGTTTTTGGGCAGCGTCACTTTGCCCGGATTGCTGAATTGAACTGGTTTTTGCGGTTGGTCCATTTTCATGCCGGGCAGCAGCGGATTGAAGAGCAGGGCAGGGGAGAGGCTGTTGGGAATTTCTTTTTCCCGATTGGTGATATAATTTTCACGGAAATCTTGTAACGCTGGCAAAAGAGAATCAATTTCGGCGTCCGTCAAATCAAGCGCGGCGATTTTAGCGGCACTCCGAACGTCATCGGCAGTGATGTCATCGGCAAAAAAATAGCGATTGGTGAAAGCACCAGCAAAGAAAATAGCCGCGACTGCCAAAAGGGTAATGAAGGGTTTGGGTATTTTTGCAAACATGGATTGTGAGTTTTAAGTGTGACAAATGGAAGGTATAACTTTTTCCGAGGAGAAAGGTTGTTGTGATGGAGATTTTGAAGTGTAGCCGATACACCAAAAAATATTGGTGAAATTAGGGAAGAACGTATAAATTTGCGGCGCGTAAAAACGTAGCGTATCCTTCAGGATGACCTCGTACCCCAACCTTTAGGTTGGCAAACGAACTGCAATAGCCAGCAGCACTATAATAAATTAAAACAGAATTACTCAAACGGCAATGAAACAACCGATCAAAGTTTTCAAATTCGGCGGCGCGTCAGTCAAAGATGCAGCTGGATTACAAAATGTGGCAAGTATTCTGGAGCGATTCCGCGAGGAGAAGATTGTCATCGTTGTGTCGGCGATGGGCAAGACGACGAATGCGCTGGAACTCATCGTGGGCGCATACACGGAAAAAACGGGCAAGGCATACGAATTGCTAAATGATATTAAAAAATATCATTACGATATTATAGGCAATCTTTTTGAACAAGGGCACGAGGTGTATGATGAAGTAAATGACTTGTTCAACGCGCAGGTAGAATGGGTACTCGAAGAAGAACCGCATGAAAATTATGATTTTGTGTATGACCAGATTGTATCGGTAGGGGAGTTGGTTTCGACCAAAATAGTAGCTTCGTATTTGAGTAAAATTGGTTTGCCGACGCAGTGGCTTGATGCGCGCGACGTGATTTTGACGGACGATATTTATCGGGAAGGCTGGGTGCAATGGGAAGAGACGCAGGAAAATGCGAACCGAAAAGTGAAGCCGATGTTGGAAAAACCGGGCTTTATTTTGACACAAGGTTTTATTGGTACAACGAAAGAAAATTTTACAACCACGCTGGGGCGCGAAGGCTCGGATTATACAGCAGCGATTTTTTCGTTTTGTCTGGATGCGGAAAGTATGACGATTTGGAAAGACGTGCCGGGCGTGTTGAATGCAGACCCGCGTTTGTTTGATAATACCGTGAAACTCGACCGTTTGTCGTATAAAGAAGCGATTGAAATGACGTATTACGGTGCGAAAGTTATTCACCCAAAGACGATAAAACCATTACAAAATAAAAATATTCCATTATTTGTAAAATCATTTATCAAGCCCGAGGACGAGGGCACTTACATTGGCGGCGATGTGGATGATTTGTATCCTTCGATTATCACGGTGGAAAAGAATCAAACGATGTTGCAAATTTCGACTAAAGATTTTTCGTTTGTAGCGGAGCATCATCTGAGCGATATGTTTCAAGCGATTGCGGATTTGCGTTTACAAGTAAATATGATGCAAAACTCGGCGATTAGCTTCAGCGTGTGTGTAACGGATTTGGAAATTGATGATAAAGTGGAGCGTTTTATAGAACAGATTCAAAAAAAATTTAAAGTCGTAGCGGATAGAAATCTGGAAATCATGGCGGTGCGCCACCCGCAGGAAAATATTGTAGCCAATCTGTTGAAAGGTAAAATGGTGCTGATGGAAGAGCGCGTGAAGGAGACGCTGCAATTTGTGGTGAAAGAGGTGCCGGAAACAACTTGGAAGGTGGAGTGATCCCGCCATGCGCTACAAGTTAGGGTGATGGGGTGATCCTACAAATGATTAAAATTCATACCTATATTGGCGATTGTTGGGGCGGTAATGACTACTTTTGTCGAATAATTTTATAGAATCTGATACAATTAAAATGGCAAACGATATGACAACTACGTCTCCAAAAATGGATACCGCTATGCTGGCGGCTGACAACATTCGAATCTTGGCAGCGGCAATGGTAGAAAAAGCCAAATCAGGACACCCCGGCGGACCGATGGGCGGCGCGGATTTTATTCAAATTTTATATTCGGAGTTTTTGAAATATGATCCTACGGATATGCGCTGGGCACTGCGCGACCGATTTTACTTAGATGCAGGTCACATGTCGGCAATGCTCTACGCGGTTCAAACTTTGATGGGCAATTTCACCCTCGAAGACATTAAAAACTTTCGCCAATGGGACAGCCCGACACCCGGTCATCCAGAAATAAACGTTCAACGCGGTATCGAAAATACGTCTGGTCCATTGGGTTTGGGGCATACATTTGGCATTGGTTCTGCCATTGCGGAGCGGTTTATGGAATCGCGTTTTGGCGAAGTAGTGACGCATAAAACCTTCCTTTATATTTCAGATGGCGGTGTGCAGGAAGAAATTTCGCAAGGTGCAGGGCGCATTGCCGGGCATTTGGGATTAGGAAATATTATCATGTTTTATGATGCGAATGAAATCCAACTCTCCACCGAAGTATACGAAGTGACGGGAGAAGATACCGCTCAAAAATATGAGGCTTGGGACTGGCACGTGCTGACGATTGATGGCAATGACCACGACGAAATCAGAGCGGCATTGCAAGCTGGGATTGACGAAACGGAACGTCCAACCTTGATTATCGGCAAAACGATGATGGGTAAAGGCGTGGTATTGGAAAATGGAAGCGCGTATGAAGGAGAGGTAGAATTGCACGGCAAACCGCTCGGCGAGTCCAAAGCGTCGTTTGCAAAAACCATCGAAAAACTCGGTGGCGACGCGGCGAATGCGTTTCAGATTTTCCCGCAAGTATCGGAATATTACGAAAATTTAAAAGCTGAAAAAACCAAAGCCGCTGCTGCTCGTAAAGCCGCTTTCCGCGAATGGGAAACTGCGAATCCAGAATTGTCCAAAAAATGGAATCAGTTTCAATCCGGCGAATTGCCTGATTTGGATTGGAGTGAAATTAAACAAGCACCCAACAGCGCGACCCGCGTTGCTTCTGCCGCCGTACTCTCGTATCTGGCCGACAATGTGGATAATATGATTGTCGCTTCCGCAGATTTGTCGAATAGTGATAAAACTGACGCTTTTTTGAAAAAGAAAGCATCGCTCAAAAAAGGGGATTTTTCGGGTGCTTTTTTACAGGCAGGTGTGTCAGAACTCACGATGGCGGCGCTCTCGACTGGTATGGCATTGCACGGTGGCGTGATTCCGGCTTGCGCTACATTTTTTGTTTTTTCGGATTATATGAAACCCGCCATTCGCGTGTGTGCACTCATGGAGCAGCCCGTGATTTTCATCTGGACGCACGATGCGTTTCGGGTAGGAGAGGACGGACCCACGCACCAGCCCGTGGAGCAGGAAGCGCAACTTCGATTGTTAGAACAATTGCAAAATCATTCGGGTCATAATAGCTTCCTCGCTATGCGTCCGGCAGATGGCGCAGAGACGACCGTTTGTTGGAAATTGGCTTTAGAAAATAAACATACACCCAGCGGCTTGATTCTATCGCGTCAAAATATTGCAGATTTACCCGGCGAAAATCGCTACGAAACTGCCCAACAAGCCGCAAAAGGTGCTTATATCGTACAAGAAGATGGCGATAAACCGGATGTAATTTTAGTGGCGAATGGCTCGGAAGTAGCAACGCTGGTAGCAGGTGCTGAAAAATTGCGTACTGAAAAAGGCCTGAAAATCAGAATCGTTTCCGCGCCAAGTGAAGGTTTATTTAGAACACAATCCGCTGAGTATCAACATCAAATTCTACCAGAAGATATTCCAACATTTGGCTTGACGGCTGGACTACCTGTGACCATGCGTGGCTTGGCAGGTCCACACGGCAAAGTTTGGGGCGTGAATCATTTCGGTTATTCTGCACCTTATACCGTGCTGGATGAAAAATTTGGATTCACGGCGGCGCATGTGTATCAGCAGGTCGTGGAATATTTGCAGTTAAAGTAAATAAAAGTGTGGTGCATTTCAAAAATGTGCCATACTTAAATTATAAATAAAACTATGTGACCTATGTGCCTAACTTGTCCCGTACAAGGGATGTGTCAAAATCAAGTTATAAGGGTTTTAGCAATGCCCAACTCCAATCCTCTCAACTCCGCCAGCCCCTTCAACCGCCCAATCGCCGAGTAACCCGGCAGCGTTTTTTTCTTCAAATCATCCAACATTTGATGTCCGTGGTCAGGTCGCATTGGAATAGAATTGCCCGTGCGTTGCAGGAGTAAAAATATTGCTTTCACTACTGCTGCCATATCCGTATCGCCCTCTAAATGAGCGGCTTCGTAAAAATTGCCTTCCGCGTCGCCCTTCGTATTTCGTAAATGTAAAAAATGAATATGTTCGCCCAATCGCTGCACCATGCCTGCCAAATCATTATCTGACCGAACGCCATAAGAACCTGTGCAAAAACACAATCCATTTGAAGAAGAAGGTGCTGCATCAATAATTTCCTGTGCATCTTGCTCCGTACTCACCACTCTTGGTAAACCTAAAATCGGATACGGCGGGTCGTCTGGATGAATCGCCATTTTCAACCCAACTTCCTCAGCGACCGGTACGATTTGTTGTAAAAAATAAAAAAGATGTTGTTTGAGTTTGGCAGCGTCAATATGTGCATAAGTTTGCAACGCTGTGAGTATTTCGGCTACGGTGAATTGCTCTTCACTGCCGGGCAAACCAAGCAATACATTTTTAAAAAGCGTTTCCTTTTCCGAGTCGGTCATGTTTTGAAACCGCTGTTCGGCACGCATGATTTCTTCTTTTGAATAGTCTTTTTCGGCATTTGGACGTTGCAATAAAAATAAATCGAAGGCGACAAAAGCGGCTTTTTCAAAACGCAAGGCTTTGCTTCCATCGGGCAAGGTGTACGTTGGGTCGGTGCGCATCCAATCCAAAATCGGCATAAAATTGTAAGTAATAACTTTCAAACCGCAAGCCGCCAAATTGCGTAAGCTAACTTTATAATTTTCAATGTGTTGCAAATAATCACCCGCTTGTTTTTTAATATCTTCGTGTACTGGCAGACTTTCTACGACCGTCCACGTCAGACCGGCTGCTTCGACTGTTGCTTTTCGTTTATTGATTGCTTCCACCGTCCACATATCTCCAACCGGCACGTGGTGCAACGCAGTGACCACTCCCGTGCAACCGGCTTGGCGTATATCTTGCAAACTGACTGGGTCATTTTCTCCAAACCAGCGCATCGTTTGTTCCATTCGTATCATTCGTAGCAATTTTTTGTCAACTGTTAATTTGCAATCAAGCTATATATAAAAGGACGTTGATAATTTAAAAGCCAACTACAAGCCAACTAAGTTTTACACCATGTATCAGAATATTTTTTTAGTGAACTTAGTGAAAATCCTTGTGTCCTTTGTGGTTAGATTTATTTTAATTTAAATTTAGCAAATTTTTTAGATTTCAATATATGTCCCACTTTTAAAATGTGAATTATCAAACTTTTATTTAAAACGAAACTAACTAAATTACAATGAGTTATGTGATTGGTGTAGATTATGGAACCGATTCGGTTCGGGCGTTGATTGTAGATACTGAAAATGGGAAAGAGCTTTCCACGGCTGTTTTTTATTACCCGCGTTGGCAATATGGAAAATATTGTGACGCTACCCAAAATCAATTCCGCCAACATCCGCTGGATTATATCGAAGGTTTAGAAAATTCCATTCTACAAGCACTTGCAAAAGTCCCCGCAGAAATCGCCGAAAAAGTGAAGGGCATTGCCATAGACACGACCGGTTCAACGCCGGTTGCAGTAGATAAAACTGGCACACCACTCGCACTTCTACCAGAATTCGCCGAGAATCCGAACGCCATGTTTATCCTTTGGAAAGACCATACCGCCATCCAAGAAGCCACTGAAATCAATGATTTATGTAAAACTTCGAGTATAAATTACACAAAATACGAAGGCGGAATTTACTCTTCGGAATGGTTTTGGGCAAAGATTTTAAGAACGTTGCGTGTGGACTCGAACATTCAAAAAGCAGCTTACTCTTGGGTAGAACATTGTGATTGGATTCCATTTTTGCTCACTGGCGGAACGGACGTGCACGCGCTAAAACGCAGTCGCTGCGCGGCGGGACACAAGGCACTTTGGCATGAAGACTTCAACGGCTTGCCGCCCAATGAATTTTTCAGGACGCTCGATCCGCTCTTGGACGGCTTGCGCGACCGATTGTTTGAAAAAACTTATACGTCTGACGAATCCGCTGGAACATTGTCGAAAGAGTGGTCAGAGCGTTTGGGCTTATCTGAAAATGTGGTCGTGAGCGTAGGTGCATTCGATGCGCACATGGGCGCGGTCGGCGGACAAATTGAGCCATATTATTTGAGCAAAGTAATGGGCACTTCCACTTGTGATATGTTGGTTGCGCCTGCGCAAGAGGTTGGAAATAAAGTAGTTAAAGGTATTTGCGGACAAGTAAATGGCTCAGTCATTCCAAATATGTTGGGTATGGAAGCGGGTCAATCTGCCTTTGGCGATACGTATGCTTGGTTTATCAATTTGCTGGCGTGGCCCCTTCAAAATGTGCTTGCCAAAAATAAAATATTAGATGAAGAAACGACTCGTACTTTGGTAGCCGAAACGACCCACCGAATCATGCTTGAATTGAGCGACGCCGCGGCAAAAATTGAACCCGGCGCGAATGGAATTATTGCTTTAGACTGGCTCAATGGTCGCCGTACGCCAGATGCGAATCAAGCTTTAAAAGGAGCGATTGCAGGGTTGAATCTCGCCAGCGATGCGCCGCGTATTTTTCGGGCATTGGTGGAAGCGACGTGCTTTGGCGCGCGGAAAATTGTGGAGCGATTTGTCGAAGAAGGCATTCCTATTAAAGGTATTATTGGTTTGGGCGGCGTTGCAAAAAAATCGCCATTTATCATGCAGGTCATGGCGGATATTTTGAATCGTCCGATTCGGATTACGCGGTCGGAGCAGACGTGTGCCTTAGGCGCAGCGATGTTTGCGGCGACGGCAGTCGGTTTGTATGCCACGGTGGAAGATGCGATGCAAAAAATGGGTTCCGGTTTTGACGCTGAATATATTCCAAATGTAGAAAATGCGAAAAAGTATGATATAATTTATCAGCAATATTCAGATTTGGGGGAGAAGATGGAATAGAAGTGAGATGCCAGATAAAAAGATTCCAGATACCAGACTCTGTATTACTTTTCCGAATAATCATTAACAAAATAGATGTCGGATGTCAGATGCGATAAAGATTAGCTGAACTACTAAATAAAATGAGTGAGTCAAGAAATGCAAGACGTATGGAAAAAAGGGCAAAAAATCCGCGTTCATCCGCCAAATCCGCGTCATCCGCGTTCCAATTATGCGATAAGAGGTGTAAGAAGGGCATAAATACTGAATAAAGCAGTTCTCTCAAATTCTAATAAATTACAAAACGACAATCATAATTCGCCTTAAAAAATCATAAAAATCAGTGTACCATTGAGCCATTATCAATCCATAAAAGAAGCCTGTTACGAAGCCAATCTGCAACTACCCAAGCTCGGTCTGGTGCTTTTTACGTTTGGGAATGTGAGTGTCGTGGATCGAGAAAAAGCCGTATTTGCAATTAAACCCTCCGGTGTGCCGTATGAAAAATTACATCCAAATGATATTATTATAATGGACTTTGATGCAAATGTAATAGAAGGCAATTTACGCCCTTCTTCTGATACCAAAACCCACGCCGTGCTTTACAAACATTGGGACAAAATTGGTGCGATTTCACACACGCATTCTACTTACGCAACCGCTTGGGCGCAAGCACAACTGGATATCCCTATTTTGGGAACTACGCACGCTGACCATCTCACAGTAGACATTCCTTGCGCGCCGCCAATGAGTGATGTAATGATTGCCGGTGATTATGAATACGAAACGGGATTTCAAATTATAAATGAATTGGAACGGCGAGGATATTCATACCAGGAAGTTGAAATGATATTATTGAGTAATCACGCGCCTTTCACTTGGGGAAAAACGGCAGAAAAAGCAGTTTATAACAGTGCTGTTTTGGAAGAAATTGCTAAAATGGCGTACCTTTCTTGCACGATTCGTCCCGATGTGCCGCGTCTGAAAGATACTTTAATTCAAAAACATTATGAAAGAAAACATGGAAAGAACGCATATTACGGGCAAAGTTAAGTGAAACGATGGAATGGCTCATTTCTGTAGGATATTCCAATTTGATAACATTCCATTCTTGCAAGAAAGGGCAGTGACTATACTGAAACTACCAATAAAAAATTTATATGAAAATCAAAGGCTTAATCTTCGATATGGACGGCACGATGGTGGATAATATGATGACCCATCACCGCGCTTGGCAAAAAAAACTTGCTGCATTGGGTTTGGAACTATCACTCGAAGAGGTAAAGAAAAAAATTCATGGCATCAATGAAGAAATCTTGGAACGCGAATTTGGCGACCGCTTCTCCTTGGAAGAACGCCGACAAATTTCACAAGAAAAAGAAGCAGCATATAGGGAAATATTTCTGCCGGAATTAAAATTAGTAAATGGATTAAGTGAGTTATTACAAGCCGCTTTTGATGCCGATATTCCAATGGCAATTGCGACTGCTGCTCCAATAGAAAACGTGGATTTTGTATTAGATAACTTAAATATTAGACATTTCTTTAAATCAATTATGCACGCTGGAATCGTTTCAAAAGGTAAACCTGACCCGGAAGTTTTTGAAAAAGCTGCAATAGACATGGGTATTCCAATAGAAAATTGTATCATTTTTGAAGATACACCGACGGGCGCAGAAGCGGCGCAGCGAGCGGGTTGTCCAACTTATATTATTACGACAACGCATCAGCCGGCAGAATTTGCGCGCTTCTCAAACGTTATTGACTTTTTGAAAGATTTTACAGCCCTCACCACATTTTTTTTAACCACAGCGGTCGCAAAGAGCGCAATGTAAAACTTAGCGACCTCTGCGAAAACCTCTGCGGTCTCTGCGGTTAAAAAATGTCAGAAGGGAAGAAAAACTAAATGATAAATAGAAAATATCATGTTAATTAATTTAAAAGAATTGGAACTATGGTTCGTCACCGGAAGCCAACATTTGTACGGCGAAGAGACCCTCAAACAAGTAGCCGCGCATTCCACCGAGATTGCAAAAGCATTGGATCAGCATTCCAAAATTCCCATCAATATTGTATTCAAACCGATTCTGACCACGCCCGATGCGATTTACCAATTGTGTTTGGATGCTAATTCTAATCAAAAATGTATCGGTTTGATTTGCTGGATGCACACGTTTTCGCCTGCTAAAATGTGGATTCGGGGGTTGAAATCATTACAAAAACCATTTTTACATTTACATACGCAATATAACCGTGATATTCCGTGGGCTTCTATTGATATGGATTTTATGAATTTGAATCAATCGGCGCATGGCGACCGCGAGTTTGGCTTCATCAGCGCACGGATGAAATTGAATCGAAAAGCGGTGGTTGGACACTGGCAAGACGAGGAAGTGGTGGCGCGCATCAACGTGTGGAGTAGAGCTGCTGCGGCTTGGCACGATTGGCAGGGTGCAAAATTTGCTCGACTGGGAGATAATATGCGACAGGTAGCGGTGACTGAAGGGGATAAAGTAGAAGCAGAAATGCAATTTGGGTATAGTGTAAATGGCTACGGCGTCGGTGAGGTAGTAAAATATATAAATGCAATAAGTGATGCAGAAATTGATAAATTAACGGCTATTTATATCGAAAAATATAATGTAACTACTTCTTTACATAAAAATGGCGAACAACATAATGCTCTACGCGAAGCTGCTCGAATTGAGCTTGGCTTGCGACAGTTCTTACAAACCAATGATTTTAAAGGCTTTACAGATACGTTTGAAGATTTACATGGACTGGTACAATTACCGGGGATTGCGGTGCAGCGTTTGATGGCAGAAGGCTACGGTTTTGGCGCAGAGGGGGATTGGAAAACGGCGGCTTTGGTGCGAGCGATGAAAGTAATGGGAGCGGGTTTGCCGGGCGGCAACTCGTTCATGGAAGATTACACGTATCATTTTCATCCAAATGGCATGGCAGTGCTGGGGTCACACATGCTGGAAATTTGCGAAAGCATAGCCGATGGAAAACCGAGTTGTGAAATTCATCCATTGGGCATTGGAGGCAAAGCAGACCCAGTGCGTTTAGTTTTTAACGTCGCTCCAGGAAATGCATTAAATGCTTCGATGATAGATATGGGCAATCGTTTTCGACTGATAGTCAATGAAGTAGAAGCGATAAAACCGGAAGAAGATTTGCCCAAATTGCCTGTTGCGCGCGTCCTCTGGCGTGCGAAACCAGATTTAAAAACTGCCGCTGCTGCATGGATTTTGGCGGGTGGAGCGCATCACACTTGTTACAGTCAAAATTTGACGGCTGAATATTTAGAAGATTTTGCGGCGATAGCAGGTATTGAATATATATTGATAAATGACAAAACGGATTTGTATCAATTTAAAAATGAATTGCGCTGGAATGAGCTTTATTATAAGTAATGCGAATATCGGGTTAACCCCGAAGGGGTGATAGACCTATAGACAATTGACAATCAGCGGGTTTTGAACCCCGACGGGGTGACACATTCTACGCAAATAGTGTCACCCCGCTGGGGTTCAAAGTAAATTTTGTCGGTTTTTTTATAAATATGCCACCCCGTCGGGGTTAATTCCATTCATTTAAAGGGGTTTTTGACCATTTTTAACCCGATATTCGCATAAGTAGGCAATTTTTAGTTGGCAGTGTGCAGTTTTCAGTAGGCAGTTTACGTACTAACATATTCCTTTATTTAAAAATTATCTGTTAAGTAATTAGGGACTGCCCACTGCCAACCGCCTACTGCTATTATTTCCACGCAACTGTAATCACAGCATAAGCCGGTATATCATATTGTAATTTTCCTTTATTTGTTTGTAATGTAATGGAACGCGGTTTTTCATTTTCATTCATTACAATCAAAGCTTTTGAACCATCGGGATTTATAAAAGCTACGTTATTTAAATTGCTGGCAGTCAAATCGGTAGAGAAAATCCTTTTTGCGCCTTTGCGTACGAATTTACTTACATGACCCAACGTGTAATATTCAATATTTTGTTCGACAACGCCGTCCGTGCGCACCGTCACGATGCCTCTGCAAGTCGGGCAACCGCCATTGAGCGGACCATATTTTTCATCCAATGCGATATTCCATAATAAAACACAAATTTGCCAATTGCGTAAATTACCGATAATCAGGTTTTTAAAGTTCCACATCAAATTGTCGCGCCAAGAACCGCTCCAAGTGCCGCCAGAACATTCTGTGAAATATAAATTTTTGTCAGGATGCGTATTATGCACCAGCGTTTGGCTATTTACATCACCGCCATAACAGTGAAACGCCGAGCCGTCCACGTATTGCTTTGCTTTTGGGTCGCTCAGAATGGTGAGCGGATAATTTGGATGATCCCAATTGTGGTCATATATCACGATTCTGCTGGAAATATTATTATTTTTAAACGTTGGTCCAAGATGATTTTTGATGAAATCGCGCTGTTCCTCTGCCGTCATCAACATTCCGGGATAGCCGGACGGCTCAAATTCCGGCTCGTTTTGAATGGTAATGGATTGAATTGGAATGCCCTCCTGTTCAAATGCTTTAATGAATTTTACAAAATAATTCGCTAAAACGGGCTGTGCTTCGGGTCTTAATTTCCCTTTTATCATATTTCCCGTTGTTTTCATAAAAGCAGGCGCACTCCACGGGCTTGCCATCAGTGCCATATCATTGTTTATTACAAAAGCTTCTTTGATACGTGGTATTACATCATCTTTATCTTCATTTATTGAAAACGCTTCTAAGTTTGCATCAAATTTACCACCTGGAGGGTCGTTGTAACTATAATTGTGGGAAGAAAAATCGGACGCGCCAATGGTCATGCGCATATACGATAAACCAATCCCTTTTTCTTTGCTGAACAGCGAATTCATTACTTCCTGCCGTTTCGCCTCGCCAATATTTTTAGTCAGCACGTGTGCCGAGGAACCCGTCATGGAAGCGCCAAAACCCAGGATCGTTTGAAACGTCTGCTTTTCGTCAATTTGAATGATATTTTCGGAGGCTTTTCCACTGTCTTGAAATGGGAGTGTTGCTACTTTTGACAATATAGTAAGGCTATCGCCTGTCGTGAGCCAGATGTCGGCAGATGTATCAGCGATTGAATCTGTATCGTTCGAGGATTTTGTACAGCTTGTAATGATTAATAATACTGATAAATAGTATAGAAGATTACGCATGACAATTTTAGTTTAAAATATTATACGCCAGAAGTTACAAACTTTTGACAGCACAGGATACAAAAAAAGCTGCCAAAAATAAATTTTTTGACAGCTTTTGCAGTAAAGATTCAATTCCTTGCGTCAATTGCGTTGAAGCCGTACCGGTCAATTCTGGATCAAGGCCTGTGTAATTGGCAATCGTGATTAAATTCTGCCCCGTTAGATAAAATGCGTAAGCGCTGAATGCCCCATTTTTGAGCCAACCCAGTTGGTAAGGCGTAACCCAACACGTGGGTTTTAAGTGTGTGTTATAAAACGATTTGAATTTATGCTACAATCTTATAATTCAATTTTTTTGACTTGGGGAGTATATTCTATTTGCTGGGGAAGCTGGGGAAAGATTTCGCATCAAGGAACGGCTAAAAGTACAACGAAAATTATATTTCATTCACTGCTATCGCATAAATTTTAAAAAATTAATCTAAATAATAAATATTTTATATTTTTTAAAGGCTATTTTTAATTATTTTTCAAAAGAGCAGAAAATAAGTAGTTTTTTTGGAAAATATATTTTGGTCTTTTTGTCTAATAACGGGAAGGTATATTCACCAAGAAATCAGTCACTTTGCAAGTTATTTGCTACAACATTCTACATTCAACACGGTTATAGAAAAAAGACCGGTGATGAAAAACCAAAATTGTCTACTCTTATTTCTTTTATTGCTTTCTACTTGTAACCTGGTAGTCGCGCAAAATTTTGAAGTACCAATGGACGTAAGTCTTCAAACACAAGGAGATTATACGCGATACGAACCAACGGTGATAGCTGCTGCAAACTGGTTGGAATCTATACCGCTACAAGAAGAAGCCGAAAAACGCAAACAAACTGGTACTTTTTTATTGCAATGGCTGGTTGGAAGTGCAAAGGTGACGGTCGAATTGCAGAAACATATTGCTGATTTTACAGATACGGCGCCGGAATTATTGTTGGTTTTTATGGCAGGTTGGGCAAAATATCAATTACAAAATCCAACGACAACGGACAAAGCCAAGCTCAATACGGCGGGTATTCGCTCGGTTTTAAAAGTGTACGAACTCGGCGGAGTCGCTGCTAATAAAAAATAGAAAAATGGCTCCAATTAGAAAAAAAAGGAGAACTGGACGCATGGATTAAAGGCAGAGTTAAATAAGTAGGCAGTGAGTAATAGACAGTTTGCAGTTTGAGTACTTCAGAAGCGTATCACCCACCACCAAATCACCCCTACCTTCCAATTTCAAACAACAACCACCCATCCGGGTCTACCACAGGTTGTACGCCTTTTTCAAACGGAAGCGTAATCCCTTGTTTTGGAATTTCCACGCGCTGTCTTTTTTTTCCAAATTCTATTTCTACTGGCATCGTAAAAGGCAAACCATTGGGTGCTTCCCAACGCAACGTGATCGTATTATTTTCAATTTTAGAATACAACTTAGGCAAGGCAGGCTGTCGCAAATACACTTCAAAAAACCAGTCGAGTTTCTGACCGGATTCTTTTTCACAAATGTGTAAGAAATCGTCGGTTGAAGCAAAGCGCGTTTGACGACCGGTGGTTATCTTTTCCATCGCCGGGTCAGGATACGCCATGCGCCGCAAAGCGCGAAAAAAAGCGTCATCACCAAGTAGAAAACGCAAATTGTGCAATATCCAAGAACCTTTGGAGTAAATCGGGGCGCGATAGATTTCATCTGCCGTTTTGGACTCGCGGGGTGCTACGGTCAAGGTATTGCTAAAATTGCGTTGCGAGCGCATATACTCTCGGTATTTTTCTTTGCCAAACAATTGTTCGGTGTAAAGCGGCTGCATATATGAGCCGAAACCCTCGTGCAACCACATATCATGCCAATCGGAGTTGGTCATAAGATTGCCCCACCACTCGTGCGACAACTCATGCTGATGCAAAGCATCGAAACCCCAATCTTTTCCGCCGGTCATCGCACCATTATCGAAATTTGCACCATAAGCAATAATACTTTGGTGTTCCATACCGAGATGAGGCGTTTGCACCGCGCCATATTTATCTATCCGAAAGGGATAAGGGCCGCAAAATTTTTCAAAAAAACGAAGCTGCTGCGCAATCTGTGGAAAGAATTTCTGCCCTTTTTCATAATCCTCCGGCAATACATAAAATACAATCGGAAAGGTCTCGCCCGCCACACTTGTAAATTTATCTTCAATTGTGCGGTACGGCGCAATATTCAAAGCCACATTATATACATTAATCGGCGTAGAAATGAGCCAATGATAGGTGCTGGTGTTGTCATTATTTTTTTCGGTGCGCGTAAGTTTTCCATTGGAAGCAACGACCAGCGGGTCGGGTACGCGCACGTGCAAGCGCATGGAATCCGGCTCATCGGACACATGGTCTTTTACGGGCCACCAAATATCTGCACCCTCACTCTGACAAGTTGTAGCAATCCAATGCGCACCTTGGCTCGTCTTTTCCCAGCTAAAACCACCTTGCCACGGGGCTTGTGGTGCAGGGCGTGGCTTGCCATCATAAGCTACCTCTATCGTCAGTCGTTCCCCAGCTTGGCGCGTGCGATTCAGGTCAATCCAGATTCTGCCACTTTTGCGCCGATAGGTAAGCGCGACTCGTTTTTTCGCTTTGTCAATTTCCCAAATCCCACTGATTTTCAACAACGTATCTAAGTCCAATACGAACCAATACATCGGCTGCACCACGTTTGCCTCCGTGCGTACCATGCCTTCAATGCGTTGTACATCCGGGAAAACCTGCACATTCAAATCATAAAAAGTGACATCATAAGCGGCTTGCTCTGGCATGATTGGACCACCAGAATCATAGATATTTCCTACTTGCGCAAAACCATTACATAAATACAAACTGGATGTAATAAATAGAATTAAATTTTTAAGCTTAGACATATTATTCAATGTTGAATTTACAAAAACGGTTTTCGAAAAGGACGAACAAGCAAGAAAAAGGGGAAGCCTGAAATTACGATTTTTATTAAAAATAAAAAACCGAATGTCGCAATGCTTCGCCATCTATTTCAATTTCGCGCAGGGCGATACTCAGGTGGTCAATTTTAAAATCTTCCGAATGTTGGTCAATCTGAAAAAAACAAGAAGGTGTGATGTGCATCGTTACATTGCGCTGCTGCACCGTTTTATCAATGTGGTAATGCCCGCAGAAAACGGTGATAGGGTAGGGGTGTGCGAATAAAATTTGCTGCACTGCATCCCGATTTAAAAGTGGATAGCGAGCGTCCATCCAAGGCATACTTGCGTAGAGCGGTGGGTGGTGCATAAAAATCGTAACTGCCTGATATTGAGATTGTAAGCATTGTTGCAACCAAGTCAATTGCTGCTCCGACATCATCCCGACGGTTGTATCTAGAAATAGAATCGGCGTGTCGTTGATATTTTTTGCAAAATAAAGTTCGGTGTCGTGTAAATCAGCTTGCCTTCCAAATACCTCCGCTAACAGTCGCGGCTCATCATGATTCCCAGCAATCACATCGTACGGAATTTGCAGCGCGTCCAATTGAATTTTCATCCAGGCGTAAATACTGCGTACCCCAGTATCATAACATAAGTCGCCCGTGATGACCAAATAATTAGGGTTTAATTTTTTAGTTTCTGCCAGAATTTTCAAAAAATTAGCTCGCATATCCGCACCATAAGCCGTTTCGCCCGGCTCGCCTACGTGCAGGTCGGTAATTTGTGTAATTCTCATCGTATGTTGATAGGGTGATGGGTTGATAGGGTAATCGCCCAGCCAACGCATCATCGTTTTAAAACCGTTTCCACTGTACTAAGAATGCCCGAAAAATAACAAATAGTATGTATTTCTTTATTGTTTTTTATTTAAATCTAATATAAAAGCCCCTTTTTCTTGAATATCATACAATTTTATATTTAAATTTTTCGCTTCTTCTTTCCATTCCTTTGTTTTTTTACGACTATTGGAAGCATCCAAAATTACATTTTTACAATCAAAAGGTAGCATTAAATTTTCCAGTGTTTCATAAGGATTGGCTCGGATGAGTATGTAATCTACTTTCGTTTTTTCGCCTTGCCAAACGTCATTTATCACCGCCATTTTTATAGGTCCAAATTCAAAAATGTTGGAGCCAGTCGAATCAGTCAGCACTATTTTTTCCGTTTCCTTCGCCCGCCGAAACCAACGATAATTTTGATTCGCAAAACGCAAGGATTTTTCCGACAATTCGGCGTCTCGGATTTCAACCAATTGCTTGCCGTCAAAATAATCAATTGCAGTATGTTTAGAAACGTGATAGACAAGGAGTTGCGCCTGCTGAGAAGCCTTCCATTCTGTCATCAAATAAGCAAATCCAAGTACTGTAAAACATCCTAAACTCGCCAGCATCCAGCGAAAACGGCGGGTGTTCATCGCAACAATTGCTAATAAAATGGTTAGATATAATAAAATAACTGCCGCTGCACTCATCCAAATACCCGTCGTGGTAGCGCCGGGAATCTTTTCAATCAAAAAAATCGAAGCGTTGATGAGCCACACGATGCCCCAAATTACTTTACCAACCAGCCAGCCTAAAACCGGCACGGCATCTACCACAAATAGCAGAAATCCCGCGCCCAGCACCACGACCGAAGCCGGTACCACCACTAAACCCGACAGCCAGAAGTACCAGGGAAACTGATGAAAATAGTACAAACTAATGGGTAAGGTCACAATTTGCGCCGCGAGTGCGACTGCTGTGAGTTGCCAGATATAATCTATTACTTTATTTTCGATGTAAATAAGCTTGTAAATTTTTGGCTCAAAATAAATAATACCAACCAAAGCTAAATAAGATAATTGAAAACCTACATCCATTAAATAATATGGATTGTAACAAAGTAAACAAAATGCGGATGCCGCCAAACTATTGTAAATACTCGATTCGCGTTGGAGTGCTTTGCCAATAATGATAAAACTGAACATGACTGCTGCTCGAAGAATAGAAGCCGCGCCACCTGTAATAAGTGAGAACAGCCAAATACTTCCTAATTCAATAATAACTTTAGTAATCTTCCAGCTTTTGCGATTCGATTTTACAAAACCTAATAAAAAACTGATGCCGATGTAAAGAAATCCTACATGCATACCCGATACTGCCAGCACGTGCGTCGCGCCTGTATTTTTGTAAGCCGTATTTATTTCTTCTGAAATTTCATCCCGATAACCCAAAATCAATGCGGAGGCGACGGCAAATTCATCTTCGCTTGTAATATGCTTTCGCAAAATGTGAATAAAACGCTTTTGCAATCGGGTTGCTATTTGCATGGGATGCCAGCCGTCGCCTTTTTCTACGAGTTGCCAATTATCTGGTTTTACAAAAGCCTGATAATGAATATTTTGGAAGTGCATATAACGAGAGAAGTCGAACGCTTTCGGATTTTTAGGCGGTTCAATAGGTGTAATATTTGCGGCAAGCGAAATGCGGTCGCCGTATTGTAAATTACTTAAAGCGGAGCTATCGAGGTAAACGAGTAAATTTCCATTCACTATTTTTGGCGCACTACTATCTATTTGGATGGCTTCCACGCTGAGTTGCAGGCGCGTTTTGCCGGTGCTGGTGGGTTGAATGCGTCCGACTTTGCCTATAACATTATTAGAATACGAGATATAATGTTGAAAATGGCTATTATCGCTTAATTCATTATACGACGATGTAATTTGCCAGCCAAATAAAATAAGAAATAAACTTAAATTAAATCCATAAAGCCAGCGCAGTTTAAAATCAATTTTAACAAAATTTAAGATTAAAATACAAACGCCGCTGCCGATTAAACCCGTCCATAGGAGCGATGCCGAAGGTTGCTTGGGAAGATAAATTGCCAACAAAATACCGATGGTAAGTGCGAGCACTAAACGAGCGAAGGGGATTTCCCGCCAGTTAATCATGTTGTATAAATTTGAAATTGTGAGATGAGGATAAGTGCGGCACATTTTCGAAATGCGCCACACTACTTATCCTATTTCTAATTGAATTCTGTTTTCGTCTAAAAAAATGCAACTACGCCGGACAATCCTGCAACATTGTGCCGATTTTGAAACACGAGATTTCCTAAATTTTAAAAATTTAGAAAATCTGTCATCCGATTTATAATTCAGACTATCAAACAAACAAAAAGTCACACTTTATGAAATCCAAATTTTTGTTCTTTTCGACTGTTATTATTGCTATTTTATTTCAAGCCTGTAGCCCGACTATTCCATTACAAGTACTGCAGCCGGCAGATATGATTGTGCCGGAGCATATTCAAACCATTGTCACCGTAGACCGTAGTAAACCGGAGAAAGGCTTTAGTAATTTTTTGGAAGGTTTAATCACAGGCGAAAACATTGCACAAGATAGAAACGGGCGGAAAGCTGCATTAGAAGGTTTGACCGCATCGCTCACAAAAACGCCTCGTTTTAGCGTGAAACATTCTGGGATGGAATTGATCGGCAGCCGAGGCGGCAATAGTTTTGCGGCACCGCTGGACTGGAGAGAAGTGGAAAAAATTTGTCGCGATTATGGAGCACAAGCCCTCGTGACCATTGAAACCTACGATTCTGACAACAGTATCAACTACACAACGCGCCAAGAAAAGTATAAAAAAGACGGCAAGGAACTGACGCGCACAAAGTACGATGGCCGTTTGGACATGACTATTCGGATGGGCTGGCGATTTTATGACCCAAAGGCGAAAGTGATTTTGGATGAATATACCACGATGGACCAAGAAAGCGACACGCGCACCGGTGACTCGCAGGACGAAGTGCGTCGTTACTTAGAATCGCAAACATCTATTGCTCGCGATGCGAGTAGAGTCACGGGCGCTAATTACGGCATGCGTATCGCGCCCGTATGGATAACCGTGAATCGCACTTTTTACGATGATGCAAAAGGTAATGCTGCTACAAAAATGGAACAAGCATCTCGTTTTGCAAAAGCCGATCAATGGGACAAATCTGCTGAAATCTGGCGTGCCATAGCTAGTAGCCCAACCGACGAAAAAACGGCGGGCAAAGCGGCTTTCAACATGGCAGTCGCGCATGAAAGAGCCGGACGATTGGAATCTGCTTTGGAGTGGGCACAGCGTTCTTACACCGAATTTGGCAATAAAAAAGCGCGTACTTACATCATGGATTTGAAAAATCGCATTAGCGACCAAGAGCGGTTGAAGCAGCAGATGAAGGAGAAGGTTTAAAGGGTGATGGGGTGATAGGTTAATGGGGTGAACTATCAGCGTTTATTACCCCCTTTACTTTATCACCCTATAAAACCACTATCTTATCAATTACTTCTCGGCACTGTCACCCTATGACCCCATCACCCTATCACCTAATCCTGGCGTTTACGGCGATTAATTTCATCCCGGATTTCGGCGGCGCGCTCGTAGTCTTCCTCGCCGAGTACTTCTTCCAGCATTTTGGTGAGGGCATCAATGGAATAAGACGATAAGGCGGAGGCTTTCATAGCCGGGCGAGCCTCGCGGATAGCGGGTTGTGGCTCTTGGTCGGCATCTTCCAGCACGACACCGGCTGCGTCGAGTATAAATTCGTAGGTATAAATCGGGCATTCAAAACGGACTGCCATTGCGAGGGCATCGGAGGTACGAGAATCTATTTCATAAATATCACCATCTTTGACACACACGAGTCGGGCGTAGAAAATACCGTCCAGCAAGTTGCTGATAATCACTTCTTTGAGTTGAACGTTAAAGCTGTCCAACGTATTTTTAAACAAATCATGCGTGAGCGGACGATTCGGGGTCATGCGTTCCATTGCCACTGCGATTGCTTGCGCCTCAAAACTTCCGATGACCACTGGCAAACGCCGCGTACCGCCTTGCTCGCCAAGCACGACCGCGTAATTGTGCGACTGTGTAACACTGTGCGACAACGCCACGATATCCATTTCAATTTTTCTCATAATTAAACCGCTCAGACTTATTTAAAAATAACAATATAAGGGGAATCTCGGTTTTCTCTGAAATTTACAATGAAATTAGTAAATTCTAAAATACTTTTTAAAATTTGTTGCTGCGTACTCGTCATTAGAAAGGGAGTGCCAAATCACTAATAACCAATCACCCATCACATCTTCTTCGCTTCATTCCACAATGCATCCATTTCCGCCAGCGTCATCTCTTGCAAATCCCTCGGCGCATTCGCCTCTATATATTCAAATCTTTTTTTAAACTTTTGATTCACTCTTTCCAACGCCGTTTCTGGGTCAATGCCTTGAAAACGAGCATAATTGACCAACGAAAATAATACATCTCCAAATTCCTCTTCTACCCGCTGTGCCGTTTCGCCGTTTGTAATCGCTTCTTTCAACTCGCCAATTTCCTCTTCTACTTTTTCCCAAACTTGCTCGCTATTTTCCCATTCAAAACCCACTTGTTTCGTTTTTTCCTGCATCCGATAGGCTTTCACCATTGCCGGAAGCGAATTTGGAACGCCTTGCAACACTGACTTTTTTCCTTCCTGCAATTTGATTTGCTCCCAATTTCGCTTTACATCTTCCTCATTTTC
The DNA here is from genome assembly GCA_964549655.1 of uncultured Saprospiraceae bacterium. Classification (GTDB taxonomy): domain Bacteria; phylum Bacteroidota; class Bacteroidia; order Chitinophagales; family Saprospiraceae; genus JADJNW01. Next base: position 46,830 of record CAZJXN010000003.1, on the reverse strand, counting down.
CACTTTTACGTCGCCATAAATATGTGGATGGCGTTTTATAAGCTTGTCGCAAATGGAATGCAAGGCATCTGCAATATCGAAGGCACCTTGTTCGCTGGCAATTTTGGCATAGAAAACCATGTGCAGTAATAGGTCACCAATTTCCTCCTTTATATCATTTAGGTTATTTTCGAGAATTGCGTCCGCGAGTTCGTAGGTTTCTTCGATGGTGAGATTGCGCAAAGATTGGAGCGTTTGTTTTTGGTCCCACGGGCACTGTTCGCGCAGTTCGTCCATGATTTGTAAGAGTCTTGCAAAAGCGTCCAATTTCTGCTGCGTGGAGTTCATGCACTTATTTTTGCACCGTTTTTAAAATTAGGATGCGAAGATAAGATTTGTGATTGATAATTAGTGATTTGTGATTGGGAAAAATTAAAATGAGGTGACGCCCCGACGCGTCGGGGTGTCACCTCATTTTAATTAATAATTGCCGATAGAAAGCATCACGAGCGTGCAGCCGATTTCTACTTCAATGCCGTTTTCACGCGCGAGTTTGACCAATTCCGGATTTTCCGTACCCGGATTAAAAATAATGCGCTTTGGTTTTAAACTTAAAATATAATCGTAATACGGCTGCTGATTCATTGCATTCAAATATAAAGTCACGGTATCAATGTCTTCTAATGGAAGTTGTTCAGTTTGAATTTTAATACCGTCAATCTCGCCTTCCCGATTGCCGATGGCTACTACCTCGTGGTCGTGCATATCCAGCCGCTGCACCGCCGAGTAGGAGTAGCGGGAGGGATTAGTGGATGCGCCGAGTACCAGTGTCTTTTTGGATGTGTTCATGTATTTGTGTATTAACGTGTTCATGTTCTCTTTACACTTTTAAAATGCAAGGAGCGAAAAAATCCGCTAGAATCCGCCAAATCCGCGTTCCAATTATGTGATATGGGCTTGCAAGAAGTGCAAAAAGCCAACAGACATCATAAAAACGTCTGCTGGCTTTTCCAAGTTCAAAGCACAAAAAGATGCCAGATTTTTAGATGCCAGATGCCAGCTGTTGACAATGGCAACGTTCAAACGGGCAACGTCAAACTTTTAAACCATCAATCGTATCGGGTCTTCCAAAATCTGCTGCAACGTCTGCAAAAATTTCGCACCCGTCGCGCCGTCCACCGTGCGGTGGTCGCAGGAGAGCGTCACTTTCATGATGTTGCCGATTTTGATTTCGCCATTTTTTACAATCGGTTTTTCTGCAATCGCACCAACGGCAAGAATACACGAATCCGGTGGATTGATAATCGCGGTAAATTCTTCAATGCCGAACATCCCCAAATTAGAAATGGTAAACGTATTGTGCTGCATTTCATCGGGTTGCAATTTCTTGCTCTTCGCTTTATCTGCCAGCGTTTTCACTTCCATATTTATTTGCGAAAGCGTTTTAATATCCGCAAAGCGAATCACTGGCACGAGTAAACCCTCGTCCACCGCCACTGCCACTCCAACATTTATATCTTTATTGAAACGAAGTTTATCGCCCAACCAAGAAGAATTTACCGCCGGATGCTGCCGCAAAGCCGCCGCACAAGCCTTTATCACAAAATCATTATATGAAATCTTCGTCGGAGCCACTTCATTCACACGCTGGCGCATCTCCACCGCTTTGTCCATATTGATTTCAATCGTCAGATAAAAATGCGGCGCCGTAAACATACTCTCGCTCAAGCGACGTGCAATCGTCTTGCGCATCTGACTCACGGGCTTCTCCTCAAAATTAGCGGTGCCAGGCGCATACGAAAATGGCTGTACTTGCGGAGCGGAGCGTTCTTGTGCAGGCGGGGGTGTCGGCGCAGGCGCAGCACTTGGTTGCGGTGTTGGCGCAGGCGCTGATTTTTTAGATTCAATCGCCGCTTCTACATCCCGTTTTACGATGCGACCTTGTTCGCCACTACCTTCTACTTTACTGATGTCCACACCCGCTTCTTTCGCAATATTTTTTGCTAATGGCGAGGCTTTTAGGCGTTCGTCGGTTGCGGGTTCGCCATCGGTTGAAGGTACTCCTCTTCCCATTTCACCTGTCGGAAGGGACTGATTTTCAACGGTATGCGTAGCTGTCGGCACTGGATTTTCTTGGGGTGGTGTTGGTGTTTCGGTTACAACCTTTTCTGCCTCTGCGACTGGGGCAGATGGTTCTGGCTTTGCTGCACCATTTCCGTTACTTGCAGCACCATTGCCACCACCGGCTGCATTGATAGCTGCTTGCCAATCTTCGCCCGCTTTGCCTATCACTGCAATCACGCCGTTAATAGGAACCGCGCCTTCTTTCACTGCGATGTGCAGCAACACGCCTTCCTCCGGGCTATCGAGTTCCATCGTCGCTTTATCCGTTTCCACTTCTGCCAGCGTATCGCCGGGTTCTACTGTATCGCCTTCTTTTTTGAGCCAGCTCACGATGTTGCCTTCTTCCATCGTATCGCTCATGCGGGGCATCCGTACCACTTCAGCCATAGCTTTATTTTGTTATAGGTTATTTGTTATTGGTGACTTGTGAGACGGGATAGGGGAGCAGCGATTTGCAAATCCCATTTCACCAATCCCGTTTCCTGTTTGGTTTTGCAAAGAAAACGATTCTTGGGCTTATTGCCAAAGCAAATGTTAGAATGATGGGGAAATAATGGAAGAGGAGGAGTTTAAGGTTAGAATAGGTGATAAAATAATTCGCTTATGGTAAGTCACCCCACTAGTAGATGAAATAATATACATTTTGATGAGAAAAGGCTATTTTTAGTGCGAATATATAATGTGAGGTTAATCATAAGCAAAAAGTGAAAAAGTTACTTCTTAAAATAGATATTAATCACAACGAAAGATGGCCGCGAGCAGGAGTTATGTTTGTACCTACCTTTCTTCTATTTGAAAGGAACGAATTAATTTTTGAATGGCAGCCAGTAGAAGCATCCCGAAAATTAAAAATAGAGATAGAAGCAACTGATTATAAAGGAGATTCAAGTAGAAATCGAAAAAAGATTTACGCCAATTATATTGAAAGCAACATAAACTTTAAAATAGAAAAAAAAGGGTTATATAATATTGTAATAGAAAACCCACACTGGAAAGAGGGAACGATTGGGGTACTTGAAATTTACAATCTATAAAATGATGAAAATACAACTGAAAGCAACAGACCTGAATTATTTTATAAATACGAACTTCGGCATAATGGACAAAGGCTTGAAAAAGTCTGCATTGATTCAGGTTATCAAGAAGACAAAGGAGAAATTGAATTGACAAATTTTCGGGCATCTGATGAAACGCATTTGATTGAATTTTATGATTCCAAAAGAGATGGTTTTATAATTACCCAAAAAACAACTGATAGAATTGTAAAAAGCATAATGTTTGAAGCTGCTGAAAATGAAGAAATAGGTATTAAGGCTTATATTGACCAAGAACTTTTAAAAAACGGAATCGGAACTTCAATCCATTTAGGTAAACTAAATAGCCATCCTTTTTCTCATCAAATCTTAAATGAAGTTAAATTTATTTCAAATCGAGATGCTAAATTTATTATTACAGCAAAAACTTACAAAGAGAATAATAGATTTGAAGGGGATATTCCTAATGATTTAATTAACATAAGGTTATTTTCTAATATAAATACAAAGCCTAAACTTAACGAATGTTATAAATTAGTTGAAGTCTATAATACAGTATTTAACCGGACTGAATTAGAGCCGATAAAAATAGAATAAGTTAGTTAAAATAATATAATTTCTACGCTACCACCATCTCCCCCTTCTTTTCTTTCCCATCTTTACTAATTTCAAACACTACAAACAACGCCACTGCCACCGCCGAAATGACTAAATAACTCGCTACGAACCATGTAAACCAAGGCACGATTGAATCACTTGCGCCAAACCAATCGCCCACTTTATAAATAAGATATAACCCTAATATAGATTTTGCAATTTCGATGTAAAGCGCGTATTTATTGCGGTCCATGAGTTCTGTATAAGCGAAAACGCAGAGAAAAATAAATGCGCCGTAAATAAAAATATTGGGCGAACCGATTTTACCAATGTAAGCAAAAAAGTAAATAAGCAGCGCATAATTAAAAAATAATTGCACCCATGACCATGCTAATAATGCTTTAGAATGTGGCGTATCATATTTTTCAAAATTGTGAATATCTTTGATGCTGTGAATCGGATATTTTTCAATAACATCTGCGGGTCGCCAGCCGGTGGGTTTGAACCAAATACGCAACTTGTCCCACCAACTTCGCGTACGCCAAGCATCTTGCATTAAAAGCCATATATGTTGGAAGTTGATTTTGATGGGATTCCACGTGCGAGCGGGGCGCGTCACACCATATACAGGCGGCGCACTTTCGAGTTCTTGTTGAAAAGTGCCAAATAATTTATCCCATATAATGAAAATCTGTCCATGATTTTTATCAATATATTTCTTATTCAAAGCATGATGTACGCGGTGGTGCGAAGGCGTGACGAGGACGTGTTCCAAAAAGCCCATTTTACCGATTAACTGCGTATGATACCAATATTGTAAAAATAAATGTAAAGGCGCAATGACTGCAATCACTTGTTCTGGTACACCCAATAATGCCGCTGGCAATAATAAAATGGTAAAATAATTTACAAAACTGGAAACCGATTGGCGTAAAGCGCAAGACAAATTAAACTCTTCGCTACTATGATGAATAACATGCTGGTTCCACAAAAAATTAATTTCATGATTCAAGCGGTGCGACCAATAACCCGCCAAATCCGTCGCAATAAATGCAATAAGGTAAACCGCAATCGTGTTTTTTATTTCAAATAGCGCCACTTTATCCACCAGCCAGCTATACGCAATGATACCAACGCTGATACCCAGCACATCTTTTATTACATTCGTCATGCCGGATGTAATACTCGACACGCTGTCCATGCCGCGAATCACTTGCCTTTTCATACGCCATTCAAAAAATAATTCTACAAAAAAGAGAATTAAAAAAATGGGCATCGCAATGTTTAATACATAACCGTACGTTTCCATACCTTAGCAGACTTTAGATATTAGACAATAGACTTTACATAATTCAAGATTCAAGAGCGTTACAAAATTACAATAAAATATAGTAAATAAGCAAGCAAATTTTCGCTAATTCCGTTTAGATTTAGCAAATCTTTGAGATTTGCTAAATCTTACCGTCTCTCTAATTTTCTGTCGTTATGTCAAGAATAGAAGTTCAAAAAATCGCGCAACTCACCGGTCACAACGCCTCCATTTTTGCACTTGCAGCAGATGCGGACGCGCAACATTTTCTCTCCGCAGCGGGCGATGGCTGGATTGTACGCTGGAATTTAGAAAACCCTGACGTTGGAAAGTTGATTGCAAAAGTAGAAACGCAAATTTTTTCACTATTGAATATGCCAGATTTAAATAAATTGGTCGTTGGAAATATGAATGGTGGCGTGCATTGGGTGGACTTGGAAAATTCTGAAAACACAAAAAATATTGCCCATCATCAGAAAGGCGTTTTTGATATTTTTAGAATAGGCGAAAGCGTTTTCACGATTGGCGGTGAGGGAAAAATTACGCGCTGGTCGGCGGCAGAAGGGCGGTCGTTGGAGAGTTTGCATTTGAGCAATCAGAGTTTGCGTAGCGCGAGCTTTTCTCACAACGAAATTGCCCTTGGTGCAAGTGATAATTCTATTTACTTATTAGATGCCAATTCTTTAACATTAAAAAAAATAATTACAAACGCGCACGAAAATTCTGTCTTCACCGTACAATACAGCCCCGACGGACGTCACTTATTCTCTGGCGGACGCGACGCACACCTCAAAATTTGGGACACTGAAAATGATTTTGCACTCGTTAATTCTCAACCGGCACATTGGTTTACAATTAACCATATTGTGTTTCACCGTGACGGACAATGGTTTGCCACCGCCAGCCGCGATAAAACGATTAAAATCTGGGACGCAAAGACGTTTGAATTATTAAAAGTGTTGGACACCATTCGCAACGGCGGGCACGTCAATTCCGTGAATCGTTTGCTGTGGTTGGACGATTATCTGATTTCTTGTAGCGATGATCGGAGTATAATTTTATGGAAGATAAAAAATTTGGGAGGATAAGAGGATGGGAAGATAGGAGGTTTCATAACAGGAATTTTTGAAAGATTTTTTGTAGTTTTGTATTTGAAGTAAAATGTTTAAGATGAGGACTATACGGATTGAAATAGAAAATGACCATCAGTTAGAATTGCTGCAAATGCTGGCAAATGTAGCAGGGATGCGGATTGTGGATGATTCAAAATCAGAAGAGGATGCCCGTGCAGTCATTGATGCTGGTGTACCCGACATGACAGAATCGCGCTTACAGGAAATGTTGAAGGCACATAAATGAGGCTGCACTTAAATCCCATCTTCCTATCTTCTAATTTCACTTTATGATTACCAAATATCACTTATTCCTGTTTTTATTTACATTTTGCAGTTTTAATTGCGATTCCCCAAACCAGAAAGCAACGCAAATGTCCAATCTCCCCACGCGCGACGAGCTGATGAACGCATTTCGAGAAAACCGAAAAGTGTTGATTGTCTATGGCAGTCAAAATGCGGATGTAGTCGCTCAATACGCCGAACTTGCGCAGAAAATGAACGGTCGAATACGAAATGCGACCATTGAGATAAAACCTTGTAGCGCAGTCACTTCCGAAGATTGGCAAACCAAATCCATCATGCTGTTTGGTACGCTGGAGTCCAATTCGCTCTTGCGAAAAATGGTAGAAAATCTTCCGTTCGGATTAGAAAAAGCGAATATTCAATTTGATAACAAAAATTATAAAGACCCTTCCGCAGTTTTTTTGCTGTCTTTTTATCCCAATCCATTACAACCAAAACTGCCGGTGACGGTCGTGGCGGGCACGGATGACAAGGCTTTGAGCAATTTCTTGCAATTTAAAATGACAGAAGGCTGGCGACTCTTTGGCGGCGGTGGCTTTGGGTATGAAATATATCAACAAAATAATCGCGTGGTGGTGGGCATGTTCAACGCAGAGACTTGGGCGCTCGACAAAAAAACGCATTTCGATTTTACCACTTCGGCGCAAGCCATCGCAGAGACTTCTAATTTTCGATTTATTGTCCCTCCAAATTTTGATAAAACGGTGTTGGCTACCTACACCAAAAATGTACAGGAAACCGCCAACCGCATTCGCAACTTTGTAGATTCTACCCGCACTTTGTCGGTTATTAATTACCATTTTTACGCTTCCGCTGAAGAAAAAGGTTTGATGCGCAACATTACAAAGGAATCAGATGCGGATTTTGATAAAAATGAAGTACATACAGTTGTAAATGAAATTTATAATGAACGGCAATTAGGTAAAGAAAATCAAGTGTTGCTGCGCAATTTGTTGGGAAAGCCCAAAACAGATGCGGTAGAACGAGGTTTGGCGATTTATTTCACGCAGAACTGGCAGCGGAAAGGGTATGAATATTGGGCTTTAAAATTATTCAAATCCGATAACATTACATCTTTAACGGAAATGTTAAACAATGTAATGTTAGAAAAAGAATCCGGTTTAATAATTGACTGCTTATCCGCTTCTTTTGTAGCATTTTTGATTCAAAAACAAGGAAAAGATATTTTTCTAAAAAACTACCCTACTTGGTCGCCACCTAATACGGAGATTCCACAATTAGAAAAAGAGTGGCACCAGTGGCTGTCTCAAAAAACAAAAAACTTTAAACCCGAAACCCGAAACCCGACTCAATTACCTTACCTCAAAGGTTTTAATTTCGCGCACGAAGGCTACGCTATTTTTAATGGTTATGTTTCTAAAATGGCAACGCAATCTCTTGATAAACAGGCAAATGAACTATATTGTAATGCGACTGCTATCGTGCCATATTCGTTTATGGAAAACCCAAACAAGCCTACCGTTATCCCCATCGAACACGGTTCGGGCGGCGAGAATGATGAAAGTGTGATTCACTCTGCAAATAGCGCGCAAAAATTAGGCATGACCGTCATTCTAAAACCACAAATCTGGATGGGCAGAGGCGCGTGGCCCGGCGACGTAGAAATGAAAAGTGAAGCGGATTGGCAGCAGTTTTTTGAAAATTATTATAAATGGATTCGGCATTATGCACTGTTAGCGGAAATGTATGATATAGAAATGTTGTGCATCGGTACGGAATTTGCCAAAACGACCCTCGCGCGCGAGCAAGATTGGCGCAAGTTGATTCAAAAAATTCGAGGTATTTACGGAGGCAAAATCACGTATGCAGCCAACTGGGGCGCGGAGTTTGAAGGGATTCAATTTTGGGATGAATTGGATGTAATTGGCTTGGATTGCTATTATCCGTTGAGTGCAAATGCCAATGCGACCGAACAAGAGCTGCGTGAGGGTTTTGACAAAATATTAAATAAAATGGAAAAAATCGTTCAAAAACATAATAAACCTTTCATCTTTACAGAAATTGGTTTTAAAAGTGTAAAAACGCCTTGGCTCATGCCGCACGCTGCAAGTGATAACACGCCGTATTTTGGTACGCATCAGGCACTTTGTTATAAAATTGTGTTGGAAAGTATTCACAAAAAATCTTGGATTGACGGTATTTTGTGGTGGAAATTCCCTTCTTACATTGAGCATCGCGGCATTGAAAATGATGATTTTACGCCCAATCGTAAACCTGCGGAGGCAGTGGTGAAAGAGTGGTTTTCTAAAAAGTAGACAGCTTTTTAAATTTTGAATGCTAAATGATGTAATAACCAAAAAGATTCTAATTTCGCGGGCTAAAATGAAACCGAATGATTCTTAGCGATAAAAAAATTTTACAGTCCATCGAAAATGGCGAAATTATAATTGAACCCTATAATCGAGAATATCTCGGTACGAATTCCTACGATGTGCATCTCGGAAAACATTTAGCCAATTACAAAGATGAAATATTAGATGCTCGACAACATAATGAAATCGAGCATTTTATTATACCCACAGAAGGCTTTGTATTACAACCCGGCAAACTCTATCTCGGCGTGACGGAAGAATATACAGAAACCCATAATTCCGTTCCTTTTCTCGAAGGCAAATCGAGTGTAGGGCGCTTAGGCATTGACATTCACGCTACGGCGGGTAAGGGTGACGTGGGATTTTGCAATCATTGGACGCTGGAAATTTCCGTGAGTATGCCCGTACGCGTGTACGCTGGAATGCCGATTGGACAACTTATTTACTTCCGCGTAGATGGCGATATTGAAAATTATTACAATAAAAAACAAAATGCTAAATATAATCAGCGGACTGATAAGCCGGTAGAAAGTATGATGTGGAAGAATAAATTCTGAAAAGTTGCTAAATTTACGGTCAAGATGGAAAAATATGAGAATAGAAAGTATTCGTTTAAAAAATTACAAAGTATTTGAAGACTTGCAGCTAGATAGCCTGCCTGAGCTTGTAATTTTTGTGGGTGCAAATGGCGTAGGGAAAAGTACATTATTTGATGTGCTTGGTTTTTTAAGTGATGCACTTAATAATAACATACGACAAGCTTTGCAAAAAAGGGGCGGTTTTAAGGAAGTAATAAGTAGAGGAAAAAAAGGAAGTATTGAGATTGAGTTAAAATTTCGATTGCCTATTGCCGGCAAAAGCCGATTAGTTACTTACATTTTAGAAATAAGTGAAAATAATAAACAACCTATTATTGTAAAAGAAATATTACAATATAAGCGAGGTAGCTATGGATCTCCTTTTCAATTTCTTCGTTTCGCTCATGGAGAAGGATATGCGATTGCTAATGAAGAGGATTTTGATAAGCCAGATGAAGAGTTGACCAGAGAACATCAAACATTAGCATCTCCAGATATTTTGGCAATTAAGGGTTTGGGACAATTTGAGCGATTCAAAGCTGCAAGCGCGTTTCGTAATTTTATAGAAAGTTGGCAATTGTTTGATTTTCATATAACGGAAGCAGGCACCAGCCAAGAAGCTGGATACGCTGAACATTTATCTCCACAAGGTCAAAATTTGGCACTTGTAGCACAATTCATGTTTGAAAATCACCGAGATCTTTTTCAACAAGTTTTAGAAAAAATGAAAGAAAGGGTTCCTGGCGTTACAGATGTCGAAGCGGCTGAAACGGTAGATGGAAGAATTATTCTTAAATTTCAAGACGGAACCTTTCAAGACCCATTCATTGCAAAATATGTGTCTGACGGTACTATCAAAATGTTTGCTTATCTTTTATTACTGCACGATCCCAATCCCCACCCGCTTTTGTGTGCCGAAGACCCAGAGAATCAGTTGTATCCAACTTTGCTTTCGGAACTTTTGGAGGAATTCAGACTTTATGCGGAACGTGGCGGACAGGTTATGATTTCTACGCATTCACCCGATTTATTAAATGCAGCTTCCTTAGAAGAAGTGTTTTGGATAGTCAAAGAAGGTGGATATTCAAAAATTAAAAGAGCAAGCGGAGACGAATTAATAACCGCTCTTTACAAAGAAGGCAATCAACTCGGTTATTTATGGAAACAAGATTATTTTACGGGGAGTAATCCATACGAATCAGTAGGCAAAATTAATTAAATGGATGCGGCAATACCCTTAAAAGAAGAGCTTGTGGAAATTTTAGTAGAAGAATTATCAATGAAAAATCTTTTATTAATAATTCTTCCTCAAATCTTGCCAGAAGGATACGCAATAGGAGGTAATTGTTTTGTAAGGGTACACGAAGGTAAACAAGATTTGCATAAACAGCTTCCATCCAGAGTTCGTGCCTATCAATATTATAATAAACCTTGTAAAGTTATTGTAATTCAAGACCAAGATAGTAATAATTGCATTGAATTAAAGCAGAAAATTCAACACTTAATAGTAGAGAATGCTGCACTAGATAATTTGATCCGTATTGCTTGCTATGAATTGGAAGCCTGGTATATCGGTGATTTAGATGCAATAGAAAAAGTTTATTCAAAATTTAAAGCCGTTAGTTATAAAAATAAGGTACTGTTCAGAAACCCGGACACCGTCGTAAATCCTTCAGTAGAGTTAAAAAGATTGATTCCTCCGTTCCAAAAAGGATTAGCATCCAAAGAGATTCCTAAATTTATGAATATACAACAAAATCGCTCTGTTAGTTTTAATCATCTTGTCAATGGAATAATCCGCTTTTTAAGTTAATTGAATTTCCATTTATTGAAATTTCCCGACCATTCGTTGAATTCATTTTCACTTTAATAATTTTATCTGCAACTTTGATTTAAACCTTTGGGTGCGGGTATAGTCAAAACAACCAAGCAGACAACCATGCAAGCAATCTACATTTTTCTACTGTTTTTATTATTTCAAAATATTGGCTATAGCCAAAAAGATAGCATTACAATATATCTATTCCTGCGAGAAGACTGTGTAATCAGTCAAAATTATACGCCGACGTTGAATCGCTTATACGAAACGTTTTCTACTAAAAAGATTGGTTTTATTGGACTTTTTCCCAACACACGCGACGAACAAATAGAAACATTTCGCAAAAAATATGCGGTTACTTTCCTATTAAAATCGGATTATTTTCAAACAATTACTAAAAAATTAGGCGCAACCGTTACGCCGGAAGTGATTGTTTATAATCAAGTTTGTAATGAAATTTTATACAAAGGTAGAATTGATGATACTTATTTTCGGGTGGGTAAAAAACGGGCGGTGACCACAACGGCGGAATTAGAAGAGGCGTTGAAAGCAATCAAAGCTGGAAAATCTATAGTTGTAAAAGAAACAGAACCAGTAGGTTGCCTAATAAATTTGAATGAACGGTAAATCGGGATCGGAAACTGAAACTTTTTTTGCGACTTTACGTATCTAATATTATTCTAATCCAAACAATATGAAAAAGATAATACACCTTATTTTATTTGGCTGCTTTGCCTTCCATGCCTCCTCGCAAGAGGTCAATTTTAGTGAACACATTGCGCCAATTATCTACAATCACTGCACGACTTGCCACCGTCAAGGGGAAGTCGCGCCTTTTCCGCTGACCAATTACACGCAGGTAAAATCTTGGGCACCCATGATACAATATGTGACAAATATCAAATATATGCCGCCTTGGAAACCAGATCATACGTATCAAAATTACCAGCGCGAGAATTATTTGACGGAAGCAGAAATTCAGAAAATAGCAGACTGGGTGGCAAAAGGTACGCCGCAGGGAAATCCTGATTTGGAGCCGCCGCTTCCCATTTTTCCCACGGGTTCCCAGATAGGTACGCCTGATTTGGTGTTGTCTTTTAAGGAAGCTTATGTGCATAAAGGTAATAATCAAGATGAGTATCGTTATTTTGTATTGCCGACTGGATTGACGCAAGCGAAGGACTTGGTGGCATTGGAAATTCGTCCGGGCAATAAGTCAATCGTGCACCACGCCCTGGTAAGTTCTGATACGACAGGCACTGCCAGAGCCGCTGATGCCCGCACGCCAGCGTATGGATATGAATATGGAGACGATAATAACAGTACGCTTACTGCTTTAAGTATTCAATTACCCGGCTATGTGCCTGGTATGCAACCTTTAGTGTATTCGAATGATATCGCACAACGGATGCCTGCGGGCGCTGATTTGAAAATCCAGATGCACTATGCACCCAGCCCGATTGACCAAAAGGATTCTACGACCATTAATTTATTTTTTGCAAAGCGACCAGCAACGCGTTTTATAAAAGGTACAATCATGGTACCCTTGCCAAGCACACTTGTAAATGGTCCATTCATTATTCTGGCTAATCAAGTAAAAGAATTTCATGGTATTTACACTTTTTTGGAAGATGTAAGTTTGTTGAATATCACGCCGCACATGCACAAATTAGGACAATGGTGGAAAGTGTATGCAGTGAAGCCGAATAAAGATACCGTGAATTTGATTCAAATCAATGAATGGGATTTTAATTGGCAGGGTACTTATTCATTTAAAAAGCCCATTATGTTGCCAGTGGGTACGGTTGTGCATGCTTTTGCAAAATATGATAATACAGTAAATAATCCTACCAACCCGAATAATCCACCAAAGTTTGTCAGTTGGGGTGAGCGTACTTCCGATGAAATGTATTACTTGCCGCTGGCTTGGGTTTCTTATCAACCGGGGGATGAAAATATAGTATTTGAAAATCAAACGACTGCTACGAAAGCGGAATTCCAATCTATTCAAAATCAATTATACCCGATAGCACCGAATCCGGCTACGGATAAAGTGAAAATCGGGTATACCTTAGTGGTAGGTGAAAAAGTTACGCTCCAATTATATGATATAAATGGGCGCGTAATAAAAACGATTGTTGCCAATCAATTTCATCTTCCGGGCTTGCACGCAGCGGAGTTGGATGTGTCCAAACAAGCAGCGGGCGTTTATATCGTTACATTGGATGTAAATGGAAAGCAGTATTCGCAGAAATTATTGGTGAGTAAATAATATTTTAAGTATGGCATCCCGCGAAATAGCGGGACGCCACACTTATTTCAACCGTTTACCACATTTCTCGGCTCGCCATGCAGAAATGCTGCTACATTTTTCACCGTTTCTTCCAGCAGTCGCTCGCGGGCTTCTAAAGCACTCCATGCGTTGTGAGGCGTTATTGTACAATGCTTTACGCCTATTAGAATATTACCATCTTTAGGCGGTTCTTCTGACAACACATCTAATCCAGCTCCAGCCAGCATATTATTTTCTAATGCTTCTTTCAAATCTGCTTCCTTAATTAAACCGCCGCGTGCCGTATTTATTAAAAAAGCACTGGGCTTCATTTTATAAAGTAGGATTTTATTTACAATTGCTTTATTTTCATTACTCATAGGTGCGTGCAATGTAATAACGTCGCTTTGCGCAAATAACTCTTCCAACGAAACAAACGTTACGCCAGCACGAGCGTCGCGCTTCGGGTGCTTGTGCGTAGCGAGAATTTTCATACCAAAAGCCATTGCAATATCCGCTACTTGCTGCCCGATTTTACCAAAACCATAGATGCCCATTGTTTTTCCGGATAATTCTATGATAGGCGAAAGGTGATACGAAAAATCCCGACTACGCGACCAATCGCCTTTTTGAACACTTTCATTATGCTTTCCAACTTGATTTATTAATTCCAATAATAATGCGAAAACGTGCTGTGCTACTGCATTTGTGCTGTATCCGCTTACATTACAAACGGTGATATTTTTACTTTTTGCATACACAATGTTTACATTATCATAACCTGTGGCTGTCACGCAAATGCAGCGCAGTTTTGGTAATTGCTGTAATATTTCTTCCTTTATATCGGCTTTATTTACTAAAATAATTTCCGCCTCGCGGGCGCGTGTAACAATTTCTTTGGGCGTAGAATAGTCGTGAATATCCACATCGCCCAATGCTTTGAGCTTATTCCAACTCAAATCGCCGGGATTAATGGTGTAACCGTCTATCAGTACAATTTTTGTGCGAGTAATAGGTAAAGAAGATTCCATTTTGTGTAACTTTGGTTCAAAATTCGATAAAATTGTCAACAATCAAAGGTTTTGCAATTAAATTAATAAATGACTGGCGATTTGTGCTGGCATTGTGCCTTACGCTGGGATTGATGCCCTACGTGCCGGAGCCGCATATCTGGGGGAAAATTAAATGGATTTCGGGTGGTGCAAGCGGCATGGGAATTATAGACTGGATAGATTTTGTCTTTCATGGGATTCCTTGGATTTTTGCATTGAGACTGCTGAATAGGAAATTTTCGGGGGTCTGATTTCTATTCTTCTTTTAATAAAATTAGCATAAAAACACCAAACAAAATTGATAAGTCAAAAGCCGTTTCCTGCGCGTTCCACACTTTCGATTGCCACATTTGAAACCATTCGCCAGCTACAATTAGAAAGACACCTGCCCATAAAATCAGCCCAATCAGAATTCCTAAAATCGCAAGTTTCTTTTTTTGTATAAATATAACAGTTTCACTTCGTCTATTTTTTATTAAATCTGTAACGCCTTTTATTGCTAATGATCCACCACTTATTTCTAAAATTATAATGCTGATGTAAAAAAGATGAATTACCCACGTTTGCGAAATACCACGCCACTCGTCCAAATCATTACTTTCAAATAAATCTTTCATGCCCATTACTTGCTTTGCAAATTCAAAATTAACATCATAATCTAAAATGTTATTCATTCCAACTAAAAATAAATAAATTCCAGCAAGTGCGGCGACCGTGATTTGAACAAGGCGAATGGGTTTTATTTGTAGCATTTTATAATTCTATCTTATGTTTTGCAATATATTTTAAATAATCCAATATATTTTTAAATTCCTCATCCGAAACCCCACTCACAGGAGCCATCATACTCCGATACCGAAATGACTGTGGATTTTTAGCAAAAGCTATAATATTTTCATCTGTCCAATATTCTGTAATGTTTTTAGGAACATTCATTTCCGGTCCCATTACGCCGCCTACTTTATTCACCGAATGACACTTCATGCAATTTTGATTAAATAACTGAAAACCTGCTACCATTTCCGGTGCATCAAATGGATACACATCTTTAAATGCAGTGCCAGCCGATACCAATCGCATCGCGTACAAGCCATAGGGCCACATGAAACGGTGGTCATCTTTTGGCACATCTTGCCAAACTAAATAAAACGGTTTCATCTTTTTGTCGAGTGAATCAATCCAATTTTTACCGGCGAGCGCGTCTAAATCTCGTGTTGCAATAAAGCCTTTTTTATTACCCAAAACCAGTGAAATCGGCATTGTCGGGCGGTAGCCATCTACACATTCAAACACCGCGACTGCGTCAGTTGTATCAAATTTATTTACAGTTATGATAGAATCCACTAATAATTGTAATGAAAACCCAATATATTTTTTAGCTGTTTTAAAAAAGGCATCATATTTTATAGGAACGGTATCACCCAATTGCTGTAATTTGGTCAAGTCAATAACTAATTCGGCTGCGAGTGAATCGGGTGGGGGAGTAGATTCTGTTACAGTTGTTTTAGAAAATGTGTTATCTCTTGGATTACAATAAATTAGTAAAAAAGAAAAAATTGTAAATAGTGTAAAAAAGTATTTTTTCATAATGAGTTTTATTTTAGGCAATTGAAAGATAAGAAAATTAATAAAACCTTCTTGTAAATCCCGTTGTTTTCAATGCTTATCCCCATAAAAACCATAACCATTAAAGCCGATCGGTTATGACCAACCTTTTTTTTGACACGAAACCCAGCGTTTCTATCATCCTTTGCACGTACAATCGCGCTCCGTACCTTTTGCGCTGCATAGATAGCGTTTTCGCGCAAACTTTTACCAATTTTGAATTGATTGTGATAGACGACGGCAGCAATGATAATACGTTTGAAGTTGTCAATCAGTATATTACAAAATATCGAAACATTAGATACATAAAACACCAGAATCGCAAATTGGCACTTTCGAAGAACATCGGTATTTTATGTTCGTTTGGCAAATATATCACATTTATTGATAGTGATGATGCATACAAGCCAGGGCATTTAGAAGTGCGTTTTAATTATTTAGAATCCCATCCTGATATTGATATTTTGCAAGGTGGATTTTATACAAACGAGGAAATTTTTGTAAAAAATTACTACCAGCCTAATCAAATTATTAATCTGCGGGAATGTGTATTGGGTCCTACTTTTTTCGGCAAACGAGAAGTATTTACTACGCTAAATGGTTTTAATAATATTGCTTACGGCGAAGATACGGATTTTTGGCAAAGAGCTGAAAAACAGTTTAATACGAAAAGCATCAGCCAGCCAGAGAGTTACATTTATACACGAGCGGAGACGAGTATTACGAAAGAAGTGGTAAAGGAAATGAAAGAATTAAAAATGTAGAATGAATAGTTTTTTGATATTACTTATCTTGCTTGTGCAAACTAATAAAATCAATGGTAGATACACACTTTACAAAATTTGTTGCTGTTAAACCGCCCACCAGTTTTTTGTCTCCTGTCCAAAGATAGCCCTCTGACCACTTGGCTAAAGCAACGAAAGCAGTGTCTTTAATATCAATGTTTTGGAGTATATTTTCAGTCGCAGCCCAAACTTCGCTCGGAATTTGTTCTTCTGAAATGGATCGAATGTTGCGTGTAATCAAGTAGATTAGCTCGTCCAGTGCGGGTTCGCTTAGTTTTGATAATTTCAGGAGCTTGGCATTATGTTTTTTTAATTCAATGCGAAGAAAGTCGGGTGCATACAACTCAATATTCTCCGGAGCATTAATAATGAGTTCTCCAATTTGACCGATAGGATTCAATAAAGCACTGAAAACAATATTGGTATCAATAATAATTTTCATGGGTTAATAAATCTGGAGCGATTTTGTTTCCACCAATTTGTATTGACTTCTATAGCCAATGCATCAATGCCTTCCTGTGTCGCCTGGCTTTGAGCAACCAATTCCCGATAGCGAATAAAATCAATAATACGCTGTAAATTATCTGCATCCATCGAGCCAGATACTCTTATAATAACTTCTTCTTTTGTCCTTTCAATAGTCATATAAAGGCTTTTTTCAAAAATACGAAAATCTATTTTATTTTTCAACAATAAAATGTATCTCGAACTTCAAAAGTATGGCATATTTTTCACAATCCCTTCAAATACTCCACCACCGCCGTCCGTTCCTCCTTCGATAATTTATCACCAAAGTAATGTCCTACATTATTATAACTTGGTAAGGTCGTATCATACGTCCATTTACCTTTTGCATTTTCTTTTGCAACGTACTTCCAACCGACTTTTTCAAAATCTAAATCGCCACTATTGCCGCTGCGCTCCCAGTATTTGGGACGTTGTGAGCTGTTTAATAAATCTTGTAAAGTAGGAATGGAGCCATTATGCAGGTATGGCGCGGTCGCCCAGACACCATCCAATGGCGGCGCGATGTAACCTTGACTCATATCCATGTAAGATTTTGGCTCGGAATTGCTAAACCAACTATTATTATACCAAGTAGAAATACCCGAATTTTTTGCATAATAAGCGTACATCGGGTCGGTTTTTATTACATCCAGCGCGACGACTTTATTCGGGTAGGTTTCATTTGCGCCATACGTGCCGTGACATTTACTACAATTGTCCTTAAAAATAACTTCGCCTTTGGATGCTAAATTTTTATCTATTGTAGCGGGATATTTTGGAGGTTCTAATGTTCGCAACCACGCCAATACATCTTTAAAGTTATTAACTGCTGCTCGCGCTGCTGTGCTATCGGGAATGCCTAAAACAGAGGCTTGAAACAATAATTTTGTAAAATCACCTCGACCGCCGCCGTTATAATATAAACCATTCTTTTTCTTTACATTCCATAATGCTGGCACATCTGTTGCGACTGGATAATCGGCAATTTTATAATTTGGCTCGTCTTTCCATGTCAAATCTACGGGGTCGCGGTGCATCATACACGCTTCGGCGAGGCGAAATGCAGGATTCGCGCCGGGTTGATTGAGTTCAATGTATGGAGCCATTGCCTTTGAAAATTTACCAAAATCTTGATATGCTTGCCACTCCGGCGATTTTTTATTATATTTTAAATCCATTCCCAAATAAACCAATTTTACAAACGGCACTAAACTCTTTCGATAATCGGAAAAACTATTGCCCATGCCAATCACCAATTCGTTATTAAATTCGCTGGAATGACACGTAAAACAATTGCCATTCATCACTTTCACACCATTTGGAGCTGCAAAAACCGTCGCGCCGTATGCCACATTTGCATTGTCGCCCGTGCGGTGGAAGACTGTATCTTTTTCGTTACCTAACTTTTTCTTTACAAATTCATAAGGTACGCCGGAGCCGATGTAATTCCCATAAATCAAATAGTTTAAGCCTGCTTGCGGATCGCCATCCAATTGTTGTGGCGTGGCAGGCACTTCCAGCGTTTTCCACGTCCCTGTTTCCGAAGGTTTCGGCAATTCCTGGAAAGTATTACAAGCGTAAATGAAAATTGAAATCGTACTTACAAATATCACTCTTTTCATAATTGTCTGAACCTTGATTTATTTGATTTTGGGATTGGTAGGATTAAACGCTTCACGCTTTGCGTCACTCCGGTTGGGAAAAAATTGTGAGCGAAAATCACCTTATAAACCTATCACCCATCACCCATTTTCACTACCGAAACGCCAATTCCACCAAAATTATCCATCCCCATCAACTCCTCCGGTACTTGTTCCAACCTAACAGTCTTTCCCAAAAGTTGTTGCGGACGTAACACGCCTTTAACTATCAAGTCCAGCATAGCCGGATATTGGTGCGCTTGCATCCCATGACTGCCGATAATTTCTAATTCATTTGCAATGACCGGACCCATTGGAATCGCGGGTCGCGCGTGATTTCCAGTCATCAAACCGACTTGAATATGTTTCCCGCGTTTGCGTAAGCTGAGAATAGAATTGATACAGGTTTCTGTGCTGCCGAGCGCGTCTATGGATACGTGTGCGCCGCCGTGCGTTAGGATTTTTATCGCTTCTGGAATGTTAGTGATATTTTTTGCATTCAAAACAACTTGTGCGCCAATCGTTTGCGCGAAAGCCAACTTCTCTTCTGAAATATCAATGGCAATCACTTGCGCACCGATGGCATTTGCAATCATAATCGCAGATAAACCCACGCCACCACAGCCGTACACCGCTACCCACTGACCAGGCTGTACTTTTGCTTGCGCAACAATCGCTCGATACGAGGTTATAAACCGACAACCCAACAGTGCCGCCGACACAAAGTCCAACGCCTCTGGCAGTCTCACCAAATTCACATCCGCATAACGAATCGCTACGAATTCTGCAAAAGAACCCCACGCGGTAAAACCAGGTTGAAAATAATTATCACAAATCTGTTGATTACCTGTGCTGCATTGTTCGCAGTAGCCACAGCCACCACAGAACGGAACCGTGACGCGGTCGCCTGATTTCCAACGTTTTACATTGGAGCCAACCACTTCGATAATTCCAGCCAACTCATGTCCGGGTACGTGTGGGAGTTGTACATCCGAATCGTGTCCCATCCAGCCGTGCCAGTCGCTGCGGCAAATGCCGGAAGCTAATACGCGAATGACCACACCGTCGGGCGCAGGCGTAGGGTCGGGGAGGGTTTGAATGGAAATAGGGGCTTGAAAAGTGTCGAAGTAGGCAGCTTGCATAAGTGTATTTTATTTTTATGAGGATAGGAGGATGGGAAGGTTGGAAGATTTTGTTTAAGGCACTTTTTTTAACCGCAGAGAACGCAAAGTTTTTCGCAGAGGGCGCAGCGTACTATGTCATATTAATTATAGAAATTACAGGTTAGATAGTGTTTCCCCCGCAAATACGCAAAAAAAAGACAAAAAAATCTGCGGCATCTGCGAAATCTGCGGGAGAAAACTTTATACGAGTTCGTCCTCTATTTTTGACAAATCCGATTTTTCCTCATCAATGACAATCGTCTGGGAGAGGCGGTCGTGCCAGCCGTTCGTTTTATCTCCAAGATAAGAAAACGGTTCAAAAGGAATCGTGCGCGCCAAACTTCGTTGTAGCAGTTGAATAAAGGTTGGTTTTTCGCCATCCAATGTTACAACGCGGGTATTGGTAACCAATTTGCCCAACGTTTTGCCATTGAAAAGACGCTCTGCCAGCAAATAATAAAATGGAGTGACAAATAAATTAAATCCAAAAATAGCTTTATAACTTTCAAAGACAGCAGGAAAGCTAATAGAAGCTAAAGTAGCAAAAACATTTACTAAAACAGTTTGCAAAAGGCTAATTGCCGCTGCGTCAATCAAAAAATTCAGCAAACGCTTGCCTTTGTCGGCTTCTACCAAAATGCTTTTTGCATCAGATTGAAAAACGTCGTCTATGATTGGTTCGCTCATGTTGTGTGATTATTTTTAACCCAATTTGCTATCTTCTTATCAAAAAATGCTTGTTTATTCTGCCAAATAACAGAAATATCAGACGAGAGAATTACGGCGACAGGTAAATACGAGAATTTTATTTCAAACGTTTTCCGATGACCAGACTGAACAGCGTAAATGCTAATTGTTCGGTATTAGAAGTGCGCAAAAGTTGGTCCTTTATGATAATCAATTCTAAGAAAAACCGCTTTCGGTCAAACATATTCGCGTACGATTCATTCACATAAAACATCAAGTCATCCAGCGGTGTGCATTCCAATAAATGATACGCATTATGCCGAATATCATACACCACAATAAAATAAGAACTCGCTTTTTCTTTGGGATAGCACATTAAAAAAATTGGAAAATCGAAATATTCCGTTTGCCAGAAGGCGAATAAATTAGCTTCAAATAGCGGATACAAATATTGTTTGGACGGAATGCCATTTTTTTGAAATACATATTCTAACTCTTGCAACTTGCGCTGCATTTTTGTGATGGGAATATTTTCAGGTTGTAACTGGCTGTAAGGCAGCCAATTAGAAGTGGTCAAGTCATAATAGTCCGCTCCTCCAATGCGTAATTTATAATCAAAACGAGGATAACCCGGCACGACGTAACCCGGATAAAAAAAATGCATTTCATTTTGCAAACAAAACTCAATTTCCATCAACATCGTGTACAAACCCAAACTGTGAACACTGTAATCGGGGTCGTAAATGCCCAAAATACTCGCCGCGCTATCGTCTCCGACATCAAAAAAACTGACCGCTACCAAGGCATCCCCGTCGTAAACCGTTACTTCATAAGTGGGATACACATTAAATTCTTCACCATCCAACAAAGAATCTTTCAAAGTCGGCGCCAACATACCCGAAAAATTCGCTTTGTACCGTTGATATAATTGCTCTTTTTCTACGGTAAAGGTCGCTTTGGCAAATTGGGTGGTAAAACGTTCGCTATTGCGACGGAGAATTTTTCGTAAACTTTTTGTGTAATTATATCCTTCCAACGACAACCGAATCCAGATGGCTGAGAAAAACTGGTCGCCAAAACAAAGAAAATGTGTGGTAAAAATACTCTGCCCCATGCGATACCAGCCGCGTGCGAGGTACACGTCGAGTTCTTCGGGAAGCAACTGTTCGGGATAATGTTTTTGTGCAAACACGCTGGGAATATGAAATTTGAAATGAGAAACGTGAAAATACAAAATTATCTGAAACCTATAAAGTTTTTAAAACATTGGTTTCTGCAAATAACTTATCTACTTTTTGAGCGATTGCCGCGTCAGTAATCAACGGTGGCGCGTGGTGCGGCTTGATACGCGCATCCATCACGAGCGAACCGCGACAACCCCAATGTTTATATTCTACAAAACTATTCACCCCATGAATATCATGAGAAGGATTGGCGCGTGTGAAAGTCGTCCACACAAAATTATTCAAAGTGGCGGCTGTAAATGGGCTGTCATCTACAATTAAAATCAGTGGAATGTGTTGTAAATCAAAGGGTTTTAAATGTTCAGTGAGTCGTTCGCAATCTTGATAAGAAGTTTCGCCTATAAATTTTTGCGCTTGAACGGCGAGAATTCCTTTTTGTACAAATATTGGATTGGAAAAACCTGTTGGCAAATTAAAATTATCTGGCAATTCGGCTTTTAATTCGCGCTTTTTATCACCACAACACGCAATGACCACTTTAGAACCCGCATTCCAACCGGAGCCGGAATAGTCGAGCGTATCCATCGTCGTCTTAGTTTGAAAATGCAAATCCCGCGTCCAGTCTACTCGTTCTAAAATATGATTGAAAAAATGTGGAATATTTTTGGCGGTTAAATTCGGGTCGTCCCCTTTGGCAGCAATGAATAGAAATTTGGCAAGTGACGTTTGTCCAGACCCTAAAATGTGATTGGCTTGCGTGAGAATTTCCTCCGGTTTTCGTTCTCGAAACGGCATATATCGCTCACTACCAATGGCTAACAAAAGTGGATGCACGCCTGCCGCGTCTACGGCGTTGATTTCAGAAACGCCTGGAAACTCCTGCGGTGTGAGCAATTTTACAATTTTATGAATTAAATATCCGAATCCCGAATCCTCCGCCGGCGGACGACCTACGACTGTGAAATGCCAAATTGCATCTTTCCGATGGTACACATTTTCCACTTCCATCACAGGAAAATCATGTTGCAAACTGTAATAACCTAAGTGGTCGCCAAACGGACCTTCCGGTTTTTTCTCGCCTTTGCGAATAATGCCCGTGATTACAAAATCAGCATCGCTCGACAACACTTGATTATTTTCCCACACATATCTGAAACGCCTCCCATTCAACAAACCTGCAAAAGTCATCTCTGACAACCCTTCCGGCAAGGGCATAATCGCGGCAAACGCATGAGACGGCGGACCACCCACAAAAATGGAGCAGCGGAACGGCTCGTTAATTTCGTTGTACTGCGTGTGGTGCACACCAATTCCCCGATGTAATTGATAATGTAAACCGATTTCTTGATTCAAAACATACTCATTACCAGATAGTTGGATACGATACATTCCGATATTGGATTGCATCATATTTTTGCTATTTGGCGGCAGCGTGAAGACTTGCGGCAAAGTGATAAACGCGCCACCATCGTCTTTCCAAGATTTAATTTGTGGCAATTTATCAATCGTCGTTTTTCCATATAAAATAGGCGCACCAAAGCGGCTGCGCATCGGAAGCGCAGTCAAAGCAGTGAACGGCGTGCCAAGATAACGAGTAGGATTTTTCAGAAAATAAGTCGGGTCTGCTTTTAATTCAATAACTTTTTGGACTTTTTCCAAGGTGTGCCGAAACAAGAATTCGGTCCGTTCATTTGTGCCATATAAATTAGAAACTGCCGGAAACGGACTTCCTTTTACATTTTCAAATAAAATCGCTGGACCTTGCGCCTCGTATACTCGCCGATGGATTTCTGCCATTTCCAGATTGGGGTCTACTTCGGTTTTGATGCGCAATAATTGTCCATGCTTTTCTAAATCTAAGACGGCGGCTTTCAGGCTTTTATAACTCATAAAATGTGTTCATGTGTTTGTGTGTTCTTGTGCGCGCTTTACGTGAATATACGAACACGCGAACACAAATTTTACAGACAGCATTAACAAACAATCCGATTGAAGGTTTGAATTATTTCGTAGCACCACTGGAAGCCGCTTCGGGCAATTCCTGAATGTACGTCAACTTTGCGTTGCGATACTTGGATTTTTGCAACATTTCTTTAAAGTTTTTAATAGAATTCACTGGACCTTTGTCAATCGCCATATTCACCGCCCAATCGGGTATGTCGCCGCCAGGGTCGCTTACGATGTGGTATTCGACCATCGCTTTTTTGGAAGTGAGGGGCGTGATGTGCCAGTTGATTTGCAATTTTGGTAAGCGTACTAAGTCTTTTTTGATTGGCAAATAATTATAATCGCCCGTTACTTTGATGTAAACATTCTTGTTTTTCGGGTCTTGCCACAGTTTGCTTTTTGCAATAAAATCGCGGTCGCTCATCGGAAAAGGGAACGCAAGACGGCTGTAATAAATCGTCTCCAGGTCTGAAACACGCTCCAGCACACGGGCTTCGATGCAATTATAAATCCAGTCTGGAAATGCGGGTATGTCTTTCAAAGCAGCCACAATATTGGAAAGCGAGGCATTTGCTATGTAGCGAACTTTGATTTCTTTAATATTAGAAGTTGGACTTTTGCGGACAAATACTTGGAGGTCTTCTACCTCTTTTTTTAGTTTCCAATCCGTATTTTTTTGTGCAAAAATGGATACTTGCAGGGACAGTCCCAGCAAAATGATACACCATGTTTTCATAGGTTTCCTTTTTAGAATACCATTTCAAACACGGCGAAAAGGATTGCGGTTTTATTGGTGTGGCGAATTTCTAAAATGCGATACACTTACTTCTCTTGTTGCGAGCGCTCATGGCGTAATGGGAACGCGGATGACGCGGATTGGGCGGATTTTATTTTTATATAGTTTGGCGAATTTCTAAAATGCGATACACTTACTTCTCTTGTTGCGAGCGCTCATGACGTAATGGGAACGCGGATTAGGCGGATTGGGCGGATTTTATTTTTATTATATAGGGTGGCGAATTTCTAAAATGCGATACACTTGTTATATAGTGTGGCGAATTTCTAAAATGCGATACACTTATTCCTTTTGTTGCGAGCGCTCATGGCGTAATGGGAACGCGGATTGGGCGGATTTTATTTTTATATAGTGTGGCGAATTTCCAAAATGTGCCACACTTATTCCTTCTCTTGTTACGCGCACTTCTAACATCAATGGGAACGCGGATGACGCGGATTGGGCGGATTTTATTTTTATATAGTGTGGCGAATTTCTAAAATGCGATACACTTACTTCTCTTGTTGCGAGCGCTCATGGCGTAATGGGAACGCGGATTTTTTACTTGACTTTGAAATTATCTAAAACATTGCACTTCATTGTTGCTGTGTCCACCATCAACATCAAATTGTATTTACATCAAAAACAGGAGGGAAGCATGGTATCCGCAAAAAATCCGCCCAATCCGCGTCATCCGCGTTCCAATTATGCCGTGAGCGCACGAATAGGAATGCCAATAACAAAAAAATTAATCTCCGGCAACTTTCGCTTTAGCAGTCACCGACGCATTCGTAAAATTCTTTATATAAGTGAGTTTTGCATCCCGGTACTTCGGCTGTTGCAGTATTTCCTTCATGTTTTTGATAGAACTAACCGGACCTTTATCAATCGCCAAATTCACCACCCAATCGGGAATCGTGCCGCCAGGGTCACTCACGAGATGGTATTCAATCTGCACTTTTTGAGTAGCAATGGGCTTGATGCGCCATTTGATCACCATTTTTGGAAGGCGGACACAATCTTTCACTGTCGCCAATTGACCGGCTACGTGTGTCGTATTAATAAAAACCTCTTTTGTTTTCGCATCTTGCCAAAGCTTACTTTTTACCACATAATCCCGATCACTCAACGGAAACGGCACCGACACACGCCCATAACTAATCATCTCTGTAGGGGAAAGCTGCTTGACCACCCGCGCTTCTTTGCAAGCGTACACCCACTCCGTCGAAGCAGGCACGTCATTCACCAGCGCCACCACACTCATCAGCGGCGCGTTGATAGTAAAATTTAACTTTATCTCCTCGATATTGCTACCCTCCGTTTTTCGGCAGTACACTTTCAGGTCGTCCACCTTTTTTTTCAATTTCCATTCAGAAGATTGCGCTTGAATTGACAATTGCAATAAAAAACCGATACATAAAAGCCAAGTCGTTTTCATAACGTTCATTTTTGGGAATTATAAATTTTGATTCAACAATACGATGCGTACATCGCTTTTCTATTTATTGCAATCACAGCGAAATGTTCGTAAATTTGTAACATTACTGAAAATTACATCGAATTAGCAAACGTATTGTTATAGAACACTTTTTATTAGAAATTGCTCATACGATTCAAAAAAAAGGGCTTATGCGATTAGATTCCTTGCATATTCAAAATTATAAACTCTTTAAAGACTTGGAAATACCCAAGCTCGGGCAGGTCAATTTGATAACGGGTAAAAATAATACGGGTAAAACAATTCTGCTGGAAGCGCTGCGGATATGGGCGAGTGAGGGCGATGCGAGTGTGGTGAATAATATAATTTGGAAGAGAGGAGATTGGGATCCGGGGTCAGCATTAAGAACATTCAGTTCTTTATTTAGTGAACAGAGAATTAGCAAATTAAACGGAATCACACATATAGAATATCAATACGTTAGCGGCGAGATATTTATAAACAATATTCAATTGATTGTTAATGAAGATAATACAAAAAAAATAGATTTCTATGTAAGAACCCAAGGATTCAGACCTAAAGATGACGTTCTTATCAACTATTGGGGACTTGATAGAGGTGATAAAGAATACCCCCAAGACAAAGCCATTTTCATCCCCGCCAGTATTGATTTTGATAATAAAAAGCTTTGGTCGAATATAGATTTGACCGACAAAAAAGACCGTGTTATACAAATATTACAAATCATTGAGCCGAGTATCATTGACATAGGAATTATTGACAATACGGCTCGCGTTCGCACCAAAAATTCTAAAATTCCCGTTTCCCTCAAAAACTTCGGCGAAGGCTTGAATCGCTTGCTCACCATCGCTATGGCACTCGTTTCGGCGAAAGATAATCTGTTATTGATTGATGAAATTGATACGGGTTTGCATTATTCTGTTTTAGAGAAATTGTGGGAAATTATTTTTGAATTTTCTGGACAATTAAATACGCAGGTTTTTGTGACCACGCACAGTGCGGATTGTGTTTCCGCATTTTCTACCATAGCCAATCGAGAAAAATGGCACGGAAAGAGCAATTACCTTCGACTTAGTAGAAAAGAAGATAATATTATCGCGGTAGAATACGACATTGAAGAATTGGAAATGGCTTTGGAAAGTAATATTGAGACCAGATGAACCCAGTACAAAGATTATTAGTAGAAGGTGAAACGGACATTCACGTCGTTGCAAATTTGGCTATCGTAAAAGGGCTGTCAAATCCGAAAGGTTATGAGACAAAAAAGAAATTTGAACAGCAATTCTCAATTATCGGCGATGGCAAATATGGATTAAAAGAACGAATTCCAACGGTGCTAAAAACGGAAGGTTTAACTAATTTTGGAATTATTCTTGATGCAGATGCAAACGCACAGTCAACCTGGGAATCTGTCAAAAATATATTGCAGCAAGCAGGTTATAATGGATTGCCAAGTACACGACCTGCAAATGGTATTATTGAAATAACAGGGAAACCTAAAATTGGTATTTGGATAATGCCCGATAACCAAAATCAGGGATATTTAGAAGATTTCTTAAAACAACTGGTGCCAATTGGAGATTTATTACTGCCCAAAGCGAATAGGATTGTACAAGACTTAATTGATAATGAATTGAATCGCTTTACAGTTATTAAACGGACAAAAGCGGAAATGTACACTTGGCTTGCTTGGCAGGAAAAACCAGAATTGCCATTCGGAACAAGCATAGCTACGCAGCAAGTTTTCGACCTCAACGCACTTTTAGCCGATACCTTCCTCACCTGGCTCCAAACCATTTTTGAATTTGAACCACCCAATCCCGTTTCACAAATCCCAAATCACGCATAACAATTATGAAACAATATCATCATCTTTTAAACCATATTTTAGAAACCGGCACCCAAAAATCTGACCGCACTGGCACCGGCACGACCAGCGTATTCGGCTATCAGATGCGATTTAATTTACAAGAAGGCTTTCCTTTGGTGACGACGAAGAAATTACATTTAAAATCTATTATATACGAATTACTTTGGTTTTTGAAAGGCGATACGAATACGAAATATTTAAACGAAAATGGCGTGCGCATTTGGGATGAATGGGCGGATGAAAACGGCGACCTCGGTCCCGTGTACGGCAAACAATGGATTAGCTGGCAAGGCGCGGATGGACAAACCATCAATCAAATCGAACAAGCGATACAACAATTAAAAACGAATCCCGATTCTCGCCGAATTCTGGTGAGTGCGTGGAATGTAGCGGAGTTGCCGAAGATGGCGTTGTCGCCGTGTCATGCGCTGTTTCAATTCTACGTCGCAAATGGGAAATTGTCATGTCAGTTATACCAGCGTTCAGCGGATGTTTTTCTCGGAGTTCCTTTCAATATCGCTTCCTACGCGCTGCTCACGCACATGGTGGCGCAGGTGTGCGACCTGGAGGTAGGCGATTTTATTCACACTTTTGGCGATGTGCATTTATATGCTAACCATATCGAACAAGCACAATTACAATTGTCTCGTGAGCCGAGGGAATTACCACGATTAGAATTAAATCCAGCGGTAAAGGATATTTTTAGCTTTCAATATGAAGATTTTGAATTAATTGGGTACGAGCCGCATCCGCATATCAAAGCGTCGGTGGCGGTTTGAAGTTTTTGTTTGATGTTAATGTTCGAGAGGGATAAGTTCCAGTCTGGCATCTTCTAATCTCCTCAACAGTAGTCGGGATGGCATCTAATTTCTAAAGTCTATTGTCTAAAATCTATTGTCTGGCATTTGGCATCTTATTTTCAATTTCAAACCAAAAACAATAAATAAATTAACTTTTTGCTAACATTTCTTCGCACTTTCCTTTCTATTAGTTTAGAAGACCAAATTTTATTTTTCAGCAACATTGTCAATGACTTAGCTAATTGTTTAGAGCTAATCTAAATAGTTAACGCTTTCTAAAATTTATTGTTAAAAGAAGAAAGCACGTTATATCTTTGTCGCGTTGACAAATCTGTGACGATGTTGTTAACCCATTTAATACTTTCAAAGCTCAATATATTATGGTGATTCGATTTTTGATTTACCGCATTTGTTCCACCGCGCTGCTGCTGCTGTTTGTTTGCATAATGGTCGCACAAGACGCCGCTGGTACTGTCAATTTAGATGAAGGGAAAGCTTTATTTAAAGCGCAATGTAATTCTTGCCACGCCAGCAACATGAAAGTCAAACTGACGGGTCCGGCACTCGGTGGCGTGGAGGAACGTTGGGCAGATTATCCGCGGACGGATTTATACGCTTGGATTCGCAATTCGCAAGCACTCATTGCAACTGGTCATCCACGCGCAACCGTGCTTTGGAATGAGTGGAAGCCTAATCTGATGAGCAACTTCACCAACCTGACGGATGCGCAGATTGAAAATATACTTGCCTACATAAATGGTGTGTATACGGATACTTATGGACCTCCAAAACCTCCTCCCCCTCCTCCTGGAGAAGAAAGTGCACAATCTGGAGGGTCTAATACTCCACTTTTCGTCGTCATCGCCTTGATTCTTGTCATTTTTGCAATAGTTCTGGCGCGTATTATTTCCAACTTGGATTATGTAATCAAAACCCGCGATACAGGCTTCCCGGTTACGCGTCGCACGTTGGCGCAGACGCTGACCAGCAAGGGCGTGATTGGATTTGTCATTTTTGCATTAGTAGTTTTAGGCGGTTACACGACGGTGAATAATGCGATAGCACTTGGTCGTCAGCAAGGATACAAGCCAGGGCAGCCAATTAAATTCTCCCACGCTATTCATGCAGGACAGCAGAAGATTGATTGCCAATATTGCCACGATGGCGCTCGCCGAAGTAAGCATTCCAACATTCCGCAAACTAATACGTGTATGAATTGCCACAAAGCCATTGAAGTTGGTTCGCAATATGGCACGGCGGAATTGACCAAAATTTTTGCTTCTATTGGCTATGACCCAAGTACGGATAAATACATTGCAAATTATGACAACTTGAGTGAAGAAGAGATAGAGCGGATTTATAAAAAATGGATTTCTGATACTTACGTAGAGGCAAATAATGGAACGCTGGGTCAAATGGGCGAAAAAATAATGAATGACCAGTGGGAGGGAGTTGTAGCAGCTCTAAAAAATCCTGAAAACGGCGACAATAAAATACAAGGTCCGATAGAATGGACACGCATTCACAATTTACCAGACCATGTGTATTTCAATCACGCGCAGCACGTCTCGGTCGGTCAGTTAGAATGCCAAACTTGTCACGGCAAGGTAGAGGAAATGGAAGTCGTTGCCCAGCACTCGCCGCTTTCGATGGGTTGGTGTATCAATTGCCACCGCCAGACGGAAGTGAAATTCAACGACAACGATTACTACAAAAATTACTACGAAAAATATCACAAAGAAATCGCCAACGGTACGCGCAACAAAGTAACGGTAGAAGATGTGGGCGGATTAGAATGCCAGCAATGCCATTATTAGGGTGATGGGGTGAAAGGTTAATGGGTTTAAGCCCTCCTAGCTCGAAACTTCAACTTTAAAACAAAAAAATAAGCAGTCTCAACACGATATGAAAAATAATCATAATGACATCTGGATTGGGGTTGAACAATTGACGAATGACCCGTCCTATCAGGAAATCGTGCAGAAAGAGTTTATAGAGTTGCCGATTGTAGACCAGCTTTCCGAGCAAAATGCAATGGAAGTTGGCACAAACCGTCGGGATTTTTTAAAATATCTGGGTTTTGGATTAGGTGCGGCTACGCTGGCAGCAGGTTGCGAAATTCCAGTACGCAAAGCCATTCCGTATGTCGTGAAGCCGGATGAAATTGTGCCGGGCGTGGCGACTTACTACGCTTCCACGTTTGTACAAGGCGGCGATTATTGCCCAGTTTTAGTGAAAACACGCGAAGGTCGTCCCATCAAAATTGAAGGCAACAGCTTATCCGTCGTCACGGGCGGCGGCACGAACGCACGGGCGCAAGCAAGCGTGTTGAGCCTATATGATACCAGTCGTTTGGCAGGTCCGTATCGCGTGAAAGGTGGAAAGATTGAAAGAGAAAAGGGCAAACAAGGACCGACGTGGGCAGAAATTGACCGAGAAATTACAGGCAAGTTGAATGCCGGTTCGCGCATTCGCATTGTCGCAAATACAATTTTAAGTCCAACTGCGAAGCGAGCGATTGAAGATTTTAGAACGAAATTTCCGAACACGGAAGTGGTGATGTACGATCCCGTCTCCAGTTCGGCGTTGTTGGAAGCGAATAACCAGTGTTTCGGACAGCCAGTCGTACCAAATTACCGATTCGACCAAGCGCGCGTGATTGTGAGTTTTGATGCAGATTTTCTGGGTACTTGGATTTCTCCGATAGAATATGCGGCACAATATGTTGTAAATCGCAAAGTAGATACCAAAAGCCCAAGAATGTCGCGCCACATTCAAGTGGAAAGCCATATGACGTTGACGGGTTCTAATGCTGATAATCGCATTCTTATCAAACCATCTGAGCAAGGCGCAGCGATTGTAGCAGTTTATAATGAAGTGGCAAAATTGACGGGCGGTACAACCATCGGTGGTCCAAGTCTGGATGCCGAAAAAACGAACAAATTAAAGAAAATTGCAAAAGAACTCGCAGATAATCGTGGTGGTGCATTAGTGGTTTCTGGTTCAAATAATATTGGAGAGCAAGTGCTGGTGAATGGCATCAATAATATGCTCGGCAGCTACGGTGTCACGATTACTTTTGCCAATGTTTCTTTGCAACGGCAGGGCAGCGACCGCGCGATTCGACGTTTGGCGCAAGCCATGAATAATGGGCAAGTGGACGCGTTAATTGTAATGGATGGTGCGAATCCAGCTTGGGATTTACCTACGAGTGACCGCTTTGCAGATGGGATGAAAAAAGTGCGCACGAAGATTTCGTGTTCGATGATTCCGAATGAAACATTGATGCTTTGTGACTACGCAACCCCGACGCACCACTACCTCGAAAGTTGGGGAGATGCCGAGGCGAAGCGTGGACAATTCAGCTTGATGCAGCCGACGATTGCACCTTTATTTAAAACCCGTCAGCAAGAAGAAAGTCTCTTGCGCTGGGCAGCAAGTGCGACGTTGAACACTACATCCGAACAGCCGTATTATGATTATTTGAAAAAATATTGGCAAGATAATTTATTCCGTTTTCAAGGTAGGTTTACTACGTTTCAAGCATTTTGGGATAGCACGTTGCACGACGGTGTTTTTGAAATTCCAGAAGAAGCGAAATCGTTTGACTTTGGTGGCGACATCAATGCAGCAGCAGCGAGAGTACGGAAACCGCAAAAAACGGAACTGGAAATTTCTTTCTTTGAAACGGTACAAGCCGGTGGTGGTCAATACGCGGGCAATCCGTGGCTGATGGAAATGGCAGACCCAGTGACGCGCGCTTCTTGGGGCAATTATTTGACGATTCCAGTGGGCTGGGACGGCGGTAGCGATTATAAGGCATTCAAAGATTTAAATAAAAAAGAAGTAAAAGGAACGGCGGATATCGTAGAATTAGAAGTGAATGGCTCGAAGGAGCGTTGTACGGTGGTTCGGCAGTTTGGACAAATGCCCGGTACGGTTGGTTTGGCAGTCGGCTACGGTCGGGATATGAATGGTTTTGCCAACAAATCAAAAGATAGTAAAGTAGGGGTGAATGTGTACCCTTGGCTCACGATTGACGACGAAGGACAGACGCAATATTTTGCAACAAATTTAACAATTTCAGATAGTGTAGGAGAAGATACGGACTTCCCGACGGTGCAGTATCACCACTCGATGGGCTTGCAAGCCATTGACCCACAGACGAAAAAGTCGCTGAATGTGGATGAAAAAGTAGTGAATGCCAATTTATTCAGCCGCGAAGGTTTTCAAGGTGGTCTCACCAAACGCTCTATCATTTTCCAAGGCAATTTGAAAGAAGTAGAAGAACTGGTAGAATACGTGGCAGAGCGCAGAACGGAAGCACAGGATTTGAATGCCAACACTTTATACCCATATGACCGTTATTTAACAGATGTGTATGGACAAGGACATCACTGGCTGATGCACATTGATTTGAATTCATGTATCGGTTGTGGTGCTTGTGCAGTGGCTTGTATGGCTGAAAATAATGTGCCGATTGTAGGTAAAACAGAAGTGTCGCGTCACCATGAAATGACGTGGTTGCGCATTGACCGCTATTTCTACGGCGATTTTGAAAATCCGAATGTGGTCTATCAGCCGATGTTGTGTCAGCATTGCGATAACGCGCCTTGTGAGAACGTTTGTCCGGTGGCAGCTACCACGCACAGTTCGGAAGGGATTAACCAAATGGCTTATAACCGCTGTATCGGTACGCGTTATTGTGCCAATAACTGTCCGTATAAAGTGCGCCGTTTCAACTGGTTAGATTTTACAACGGCGGATATTTTTGGGTACAATGACAATTATAAAGAAGACCCGACAGTAGAAAACGAGAAGGGAATGACATTTTACGCAGACAACCTAACTCGCATGGTGTTGAATCCCGACGTAACGGTGCGTTCTCGCGGTGTAATGGAAAAGTGTAGCTTTTGTATGCAGCGCATTCAAGAAGGCAAATTGACAGCGAAGCGCGAGGCACGTAAACTGACGGATTCGGATGTGCGTACGGCTTGTCAAACTTCTTGCCCAACAGGTGCAATTACATTCGGTGACCGAAATAATAAAGAAGGCGATGTAGTGAAAAAAGCGCAAAGCCCGCTGAATTATTTGGTGTTGGAAGAAATCAATACGCAATCTTCTGTACTGTACGGTGCAAAAGTGAATAATCGGAATGAGGAATTAGAAGCATAATCAGTAGGCAGTTTTGAGCTGGCAGTTGGCAGTACACAAAGCCGATAGCTATCTGGCTCTGCGCCCGCTGCGTTTAAAACTAAAATGTGCTTCAGTAAATTGACAATTGAAAATATAGTTGTAAAAATATAAAAGATGACGCACGCAGTAATATCTCCGATACGAGAACCGCTGATAGAAGGCGGCAAAACGTACCACCAGATAACGGAAGACATCTCTGCCCCTTCCGAGCGCACGCCCAGTCTTATGTGGGTGATTGCTTTTATAGTTGCCGTCGCAGGATTGGGTTTGTACGTGTTTGCTATCGCTTGGACGGTGTTTTATGGCATCGGCACTTGGGGTTCTGACCGTACGATTGGCTGGGCTTGGGACATTACCAACTTTGTATGGTGGATTGGTATCGGTCACGCAGGGACGTTGATTTCGGCGATTTTGTTGCTGTTCCGGCAGAAGTGGCGCACGGGCGTAAACCGAGCAGCGGAAGCCATGACTATCTTTGCAGTAATTTGCGCCGGGCAGTTCCCAATTTTTCACATGGGACGGGTGTGGTTGGCATTTTTCATCTTTCCATATCCGAATACGCGGGGTCCACTTTGGGTGAATTTCAACTCGCCGCTGTTGTGGGACGTGTTTGCCATCTCGACTTATTTTACCGTTTCCTTACTGTTTTGGTATACAGGTTTGGTACCGGATTTGGCGACTTTGAGAGACCGGTCCAAGGGCTTCCGTCGGAAAATGTACAATTTCGCTTCGTTCGGTTGGACAGGTGCAGCCAAGCACTGGCAACGTTTTGAGAGTTTATCATTGGTGTTGGCAGGTATTTCTACGCCGCTCGTATTGTCGGTGCACACGATTGTATCTTTTGACTTTGCAACTTCGGTGATTCCGGGTTGGCACACCACGATTTTCCCACCTTATTTCGTAGCTGGGGCTATCTTTTCTGGTTTTGCAATGGTATTGACGCTGATGATTATGACGCGGAAGGTTTTTAAACTGGAAGAGTATATCACGCTGGCGCACATTGAGAGTATGAATAAAGTCATTCTGGTGACGGGTACGATAGTGGGCGTGGCTTATCTGACTGAGTTATTTATCGCTTGGTACTCTGGTTATTTATATGAACAGTATGCTTTTTACAATCGCGTATTTGGTCCTTACTGGTGGGCGTATGTCGGTATGATGAGTTGTAATGTACTGTCTCCGCAGATATTCTGGTGGAAGAGCCTACGTCGTAATATTGTAGTTACATTTGTAATGTCTATTTTTGTAAATATCGGGATGTGGTTTGAGCGTTTTGTAATTATCGGAACGACTTTAGCGCGCGATTATTTACCTTCCAGCTGGAGTTATTATACACCGACTTGGGTAGAAATCAGCATTTTTACAGGCACGTTGGGCTTGTTCTTTACACTGTATCTGATTTTTGCAAGAGTAGCACCAGTCATAGCCGCAGCCGAAGTAAAGTCTATTTTGAAAGTAGCAGGTGACCAGTACGTCGGTCCAAAAGCAGTGAAGCAACCTACACATAATCAAGACCCGATAGCCATAACGGCTAATGGAAATGGGGATGAGGCGCATCAGTAGGCAGTTTCCAGTGAGCAGTAGGCAGCAGACAGTTTTGAGATTAATAAATAAAGAAAAAATCCGCGTTAATCCGCTAAATCCGCGTCATCCGCGTTCCAATTATGCGATACGGGATGAAAAAAGTGCAGAACCGGAGGGGCAATTTTTTTACAAAAATAATAGGCAGTTTAAAAAAATATTGAAAAATCGTAATAATTCGCATAAAGCATGGCTAATTTAACGAATAAAGAAGTACTCTACGGTTTATATGATGATGAAGTCATCTTGCTGGATGCCGTGCACAGAGCCAATGACGAACATTTGGAAATTCTGGATGTGTTCACGCCATTTCCCGTACACGGACTTGACCATGCGCTGCACTTAGCCGAAAGCCGTCTGCACATCGCTGGTTTTATGTATGGAGCGCTCGGTACGTTGACTGCTTTTTTGGCGATGACCTGGATTTTTACGCGGGATTGGCCCATGATTTTTGGTGGCAAGCCTTACTTTTCCGCACCAGCATTTATTCCGATTACATTCGAATTGACGGTGTTGTTTGCAGCGATTGGAATGGTGGTTACATTTTACACCGTTTGTGGAATGGCACCGGGTACAACCAATCCGACTTTAGATGACCGGATTACAGATGATAAATTTTGTATTGCTTTTGATACGACGAATGCCAGTTCAGAATTGGTAGATAAGTTGAAATCTTTTTTCAATGTAACGAATGCGGTAGAAGTAAATCAAAAGCTAATTTAATTGCTATTTTTAATTATATTGTAATGAAAAAACTGAAATATTTTATAATTATACTTACAGCGGTAATCGTGCTGAATGCTTGTGGTCCCGCTGGCGGAGAGCATACAGGACACGAGTATATGCCAGATATGGCGCACTCGATTGCCTACGAAAGTAATGTTTACAATAAGTATTATTTAAATACATGGGACGATGAAAGTGTAATGAAACGGAAGTCATTGTCCAATCCGAAGTTGCCAGTGTCAGGTACGGTTCCGAGAGGATACGCGGGGTATGCGGCGGCAAGTTCTGCTGATTATGAAGAGGTTTACACTAGTCTGCGCGGCGGTACGAACACGCATTCCATAGCTATACCACTCAATGGTCACGTCCCGTACCACTATTCTGATACAGAAGAAGAACGTACACGCGCGTCCAAAGAAATTGTCAGCAATCCATTTCCGATTTCGGCGGGCGGTTTGGCAAGAGGTAAGCAATTATATATTTCTCAGTGTGCGATTTGTCACGGTGAGAAAGCCGATGGCAATGGCTATTTAGTAAGCGAGGAAAATCCGAATGTAAAATATCCGGCGGCACCCGCTAATTTTATGCAAGACACTTTTTATTTAGCTTCCAATGGTCGTTTTTATCATGCTATCATGTATGGAAAAAATGTAATGGGTGCGTATGACGATAAACTGAGCTTTGAAGAGCGCTGGCAAGTGATTCACTATATCCGTTCGTTACAGGCAAAGACCACAAGTAAGCAGTATGCTGCGGATGCAAATACCTTCAACCCTGTGTTTGGAATGCCGGAAAAACAATTTAAAGCCATCGCCGGAAATGTAGCACCTGACCAAAACGCGATTCGTCCGGGGGAATCTCAAACGCCACCGGAGCAAGTAAAAACAGTACAAAGCGACCAGCAAAACGACAGCGGTAAGCAAAGAAATACGAATAAAAAGCGCCCACCGGGAGATAGTAATCAGTAGGCAGTGAGCAGTAGGCTTTTATTTATAAAAAGAACTTATAACAGACTATAAACAATGAACCAATTTAAATTTGAAGCCAATCATAAAATAGTGTTACTCAGTACGATAGGGCTGGGGGCGCTATGCCTATTGATTACCTTCTTCTTTGAAGATGATGCCCTGCATACCCGTTTTTGGTCTAATTTCCTGCATAATTCCGTATTTTTCACGGGGATTTCACTCATGTCTCTATTTTTCATAGCGGTTTGCATTACGGCTTGGGCAGGTTGGCACACTGTATTGAAGCGGCTTTGGGAAGCGTACTCGCTATTTCTGGTCGTAGGATTAGGGCTGATGTTGGTTGTCATAATTGGTTTGTGGGCAAATTGGCATCATTTGTACCATTGGGCAGATGGAGCAGAAGTGACCAAAGATGTCGTGCTTCAAGGTAAATCCTCTTTTTTAAATAGAGGTTGGTACACTTTTGGGACGGTGTTGATTGTAGGCTTATGGATTTTCTTTGCATATAGATTGCGTCAATTGTCGTTGGATGAAGATATAAATGGTACGGCGGCTTTCACACAGCATCACAAAATGCGAGTTTATGCAGCAGCGTTCTTGCCGGTAGCCGGTTTTACGAGCGCAGCTATCATTTGGCAGTGGGTGATGTCGGTGGATGCGCATTGGTATAGTACGCTTTTTGCTTGGTATTCTGCGGTCAGTTGGTTTGTGTCGGCGATGGCACTTACGATTTTAACGCTCACTTTTTTGAAGTCTTTAGGCTATTTTGAAAAGGTGACGATGGAACACATGCACGACTTAGGCAAGTTTATGTTTGCATTCAGTATTTTCTGGACGTATTTGTGGTTCTCGCAATTTATGCTGATTTGGTATGCGAATATTGGGGAAGAAACGGTTTATTTCAGAGAAAGGCGCGACCATTTTCCAGTTTTATTTTATGGAAATTTAATTATGAATTTCCTGTTTCCATTTTTTATCCTCATGCGCAACGACACAAAGCGGAAGTACGGCACACTGGTTTTCACATCTATCGTTGTGTTTTTAGGACATTGGATTGATTATTTTCAAATGATTAAACCCGGTGTTTTGCATACGGCGCAAGAAGCAATGGGACATCATGGTGGCGGCACGGGTTCTGGTGAGCATATTGTAGCAGAAAATGCGGCAGAAATGGCAGGTCACGGTTCAGAATTTATGATGGGTTTTCACTTTCCAGGTTTATTAGAATTTGGGACGATGTTCGGCTTTTTAGGATTGTTCTTGTATGTGGTATTTTTACAATTAGAAAAGGCATCTTTGGATCCTGTGAACGACCCTTATTATGCAGAAAGTATCAATCATCACACGTAATAAAATAGGCACATTATCTAAATGGCTTGCTTATTTAGAATTATTCTAAAGACTAAAAAGCTGCAATCCTTCTGCCTCTATAATGGTTTAATAGATGTAATTTTGAAAGGTTAGTTGAATTAAATTATATTAACAATGACGGTTTTACTCATCACAATATGCGTGTTGCTCATCGGAATCATTTTGGTTCAAATCGGTCGAGTGACAGAACTTGCAGAGAAAATTCAGGGCGAGGAAGAAATGCAAATCGCCACCAACAAACGCCAAGGCATCATCTCGGTGGCTTTTATGATTGTATTTCTTGTTGGGTGTGTCGTGTCTGCTTTTGTTTATAAAAATTGGATGCTGGGCTATGGTCCACACCAAGCGGCATCTGCGCACGGTGGACGTATGGACACTATGTTTAATATTACACTCTTCTTTACAGGTGTAGTATTTGTCATTACACAAATTATTTTATTCTATTTCGCTTATAAATATAGAGGTCGCAAAGACAGAAAAGCTACTTTTATATCCCACAATAATACCTTGGAAGTGGTTTGGACGGCAATCCCGGCGGTAGTAATGGCTTTCTTAGTTATCAATGGTCTGGATGCTTGGAACGAAATCATGGCTGACGTAGGTCCAAATGAAGAAATAATAGAAGTAGAAGCGATGGGCTATCAGTTTGCATGGTTGTTGCGCTATCCGGGTGCAGATGGACAATTGGGGACTCGAAATTACAAACTCACCAGCGGTAGTAACCCAGTTGGACAAGATTGGACAGACCTCAAAAATATAGATGATTTTCACCCAGATGAACTCGTGTTGCCAGTCAATAAAAAAGTACGCGTGCGCATTATTTCACGAGATGTATTGCATGACTTTGACTTGCCGCACTTCCGCGTGAAAATGGATGCCGTGCCGGGGATGCCAACATATTTTGTATTTACACCTATAAAGACAACTGCAGATTACCGAGAAGAATTGAGCAAATATAAAGAATATCAAGCACCTGACCCGGATGACCCGACCAAGCAACTTTGGCAAACATTTGAATATGAGTTGGCTTGCGCCGAATTGTGTGGTAATGGGCATTTCAGTATGCGTCGCATTGTACGTATTGTGTCGGAGGTAGAATATCAGGCTTGGTTGAGCCAACAGAAGTCGTACTACGTATCCAATATCAGAGGCAAAGACGAAGACCCATTCAAAGGAAAATTGTTCGATTTTGAAAAAGCGCAAGGCTTGACGGTTGCGCCGGGTGCGGATACGACCGCTGTTTCTAAACAAGACACAATTCAGTCCACTGACTTAGAAGCGGATACTTTGCGTAAAGATTCTATTGAACAATAATTGTGAAAAATTGGCAACACTCTTTAATTTCGATTGTTGCAAAAGAGAAAAAATCAAGTATATTCTTGCAGAACTTATAAATATTTTTGGTAATGGCAGATTCAGTAATGATTAATACGACGCAAGAAGAAGTGCTGGTGCAAGAACTCGGTTATGATGATCATTTTCATGAACATCATCACGGGGATAAATATCAGTCCAACTTCATCACCACCTATATTTTTAGCCAAGATCACAAAGTAATTGCTAAACAATTTCTCATTACGGGTATGTTTTGGGCAATTATTGGCGCAGGTATGTCTATCATATTCCGTCTGCAACTCGGCTTCCCGGAAGAAAGTTTAACTTGGCTAAAGCCGCTGCTGGGCAGATGGATCACCGTGAACGACGCTGGCATTGGTACGCTATCGCAAGATTTTTATTATGCGCTCGTGACGATGCACGGTACGATTTTGGTGTTTTTTGTATTAACCGCAGGTTTGAGTGGTACATTTAGTAACTTGCTCATTCCGTTGCAGTTAGGCGCGCGGGACATGGCATCGCCACTGCTGAATATGTTTGCGTATTGGTTTTTCTTTTTGGCAAGTGTCGTGATGTTTGCGTCTTTGTTTGTAAGTACGGGACCATTTTCTGGCGGGTGGACGGCTTATCCGCCTTTGAGCGCACTGCCGCAAGCAAATGCTGGGTCTGGTACGGGTATGACGCTCTGGTTGGTCAGTTTAACGCTTTTTGTAATATCTACGCTTTTGGGTGGTATTAATTATATTACGACGGTGTTGAATTTACGTACGAAAGGCATGAGTATGTGGAGAATGCCGCTTACCATCTGGGCGTTTTTTGTAACGGCGATTCTTGGATTGCTTTCATTTCCAGTATTGGTATCTGCATTTCTTTTGTTGATGTTAGACCGAGGTTTAGGAACGAGCTTCTATTTAAGTGAAATTTATACAGCGGGTCAAGCACTTGATTTTGCAGGTGGTAGCCCGGTTTTGTATCAGCATTTGTTCTGGTTTTTAGGACATCCAGAGGTTTATATCATCATTTTACCTGCGATGGGTATTGTGTCGGAAGTGTTGGCAGTACACGCTCGGAAACCTATTTTTGGATATAAAGCGATGGTTTTTTCCATTCTCGCTATCGGATTTTTATCGTTCATTGTATGGGCGCACCACATGTTTTTATCAGGTGTAAATCCATTTATATCCAATTTCTTTGTAATATTTACACTCATCATTGCGGTTCCTTCAGCGGTGAAAGTATTCAACTGGATTGCAACTTTATACGGTGGTAATGTTCGATTTAATGCAGCGAGTTTATTTGCCATTGGTTTCGTATCTATGTTTATTTCCGGTGGTTTGACGGGTATCTTCTTGGGTAATTCTACTTTGGATATTCAATTGACCGACACGTATTTTGTAGTCGCGCACTTTCACATCGTGATGGGGATTGCAGCATTTTTTGGAATGTTTGCTGGTATTTACCACTGGTTTCCGAAGATGTTTGGTCGTTTTATGAATGAATCATTAGGTAGAATTCACTTCTGGGGTACCATTATCGGTGC
The DNA here is from genome assembly GCA_964549655.1 of uncultured Saprospiraceae bacterium. Taxonomy (GTDB): domain Bacteria; phylum Bacteroidota; class Bacteroidia; order Chitinophagales; family Saprospiraceae; genus JADJNW01. The sequence goes on along the minus strand of CAZJXN010000003.1, from coordinate 5,176 downwards.
TTACGCTATTTTCTGGCCCATGCACTACATCGGTATCGCAGGTGTGCCGCGCCGTTACTATCGTTTTGATGTGTTCGATACTTTTGGACACTTTGCGGAATTGAATAAATTTATTACGATTGCGGCGATTATTGTATTTGCTTTACAATTGCTTTTCGTGATCAACTTCTTCTACAGCATTTGGAGAGGCAAGAAGCAAACAATGAAAAACCCTTGGGGCGCATCTACACTGGAATGGACGACTCCTATCGTACCCGGACACGGCAACTGGCCCGGAAAAATACCAAGTGTACAACGTTGGCCCTACGATTACGGCAAAGGTGGTCGGGAATTCATTCCACAAATCGAACCAGAATCGGACGAGGAAAAGCAGATGGCGCACTAATTGGGTGATAGGGTGATTTTGCAATAAAAAACTTATTTATAAAAAACGTGAGGGAGGAGATGTCAGCAATGTGATTTCCTCCTTTCAATTAGCTTAGAAGTGTCGGTAGAAACAGTAAAAGAGAAATCAATCAGTGTGATTGGGCAGCGGGTGCAAGATTACAAGCTGCTGGTGAAGCTTCGGCTGACGCTGACGGTGGTGTTTTCCTCTGTGATGGCTTATTTGATTGCAAATGAGGGTTCGGTAAATTGGGGTGCAGTTATCATTTTATCGTTGGGCGGTTTTTTGGTGACGAGTGCTTCCAATGCACTCAATCAGGTATTAGAAAAAGACTATGACAAGCTGATGAAACGCACTGCCAATCGTCCGCTGGCGACGGGGCGCATGACGGTGTCAGAAGCAGTATTGGCGGCAGGTTTCATGAGTTTAATAGGTATTACATTGTTGGCGCTTTTTAATGTGTGGGCGGCACTTTTTGGCACGATTGCGCTGATGATGTACGCATTTCTATACACGCCGATGAAGCGGATTTCGCCGATAGCAGTAGTGATTGGCGCTTTTCCAGGTGCATTGCCGGTATTGATTGGGAGTGTGGCGGTACAAGGGGAGTTGACGATGTTGGGGTTATTACTTTTTGCGATTCAATTTCTTTGGCAGTTTCCGCACTTTTGGTCTATTGGCTGGTTGGGACACGAAGATTATCAAAATGCTGGTTATAAATTGCTTCCATCCAAAGACGGACAGCGAGATAGAAATACGGGATTGCAATCATTTTTATATGCACTTTTGTTGATTCCTGTTGCGTTGGCTCCTTATTTTTTTGGAATTAGCGGCAGCATTTCAGCAATTGTAATATTTATTTTAAGTATAATGTATACCGTTTTAAGCTGGAATTTTTATAAATATAATGATCGAAAAGCAGCACTGCGCGTGATGTTTTTCTCATTTTTTTATAATCCATTGGTATTGATTGCTTTGTTTTTAGATAAAATTTAGGATTCAATTAGATGCAGCACATTTTTGAAATGCGCCACATCCTTTGATTAAAATAAAAAATAATGAGTGCGACGGTGGTGAGAGGTAATTACGTAAGAAATAAAATTCATCCAAAGAAATTTGCACTTTTGGTGGCGTGTGCGAGTATTATGATGATGTTTGCGGCGTTGACGAGTGCTTACATGGTACGCAAAGCGGGTGGCAATTGGTTAGAATTTCCGATGCCGAGCATTTTTTTGGTGAGTACAGTGGTGATTGTGTTGAGTAGCATTACTTTACACATTGCTTATATTTCGTTTAAAAGAGGAAATGAGGCATTGTATAAGGGATTTTTACTGGGCACGTTTGGTTTAGGGATTGCTTTCTTAATTTTGCAATATCAGGGTTGGCTGGCATTGAGTGGTATCGGCATTGAGTTGACGACGAATCCGTCCGGTTCCTTTATATATGCGCTTTCTGGTATTCATGCGGCGCATATTTTGGGTGGAATTACTGCTTTAATCATTGCACTTTTGCATGCTTTTTCCTTAAAATACCAAGCGACACCGACTCGAATCCTGCGGTTGGAGATGACGATGACGTATTGGCATTTCGTAGATATACTGTGGGTGTATTTGTTTATCTTTTTCTTGATTCAGTAAACAAACAAAATCAACAATGGCGACAGTAGACACTGCTCCAGAACGCGTACATGAGATAGACCTCCAGCCCGGCGACGACTGGAATGGCGGTCGGGAACCGTTTCGCGCCAGCTACGGCAAGCTGATGATGTGGTATTTTCTTTTATCGGATGCTTTCACATTTGCAGGCTTTTTGATTTCCTATGGCGCATTACGATTCAGCAGTCCGACGTGGCCCGTGCCGGATTTTGTATTTTCTACTGCACCGTTTGGTGTAAGTGGTGCGCCGCTTATTTTTGTAACGATTATGTCGTTTTTGTTGATTGTAAGTTCGGTGACGATGGTACGTGCCGTGCAGGAAGGGCATCGAGAGAACAAGCAGGGCGTGGTGTTTTGGATGTTTTTGACTATTATCGGTGGTATTGGCTTCTTGAGTTGTCAGGCGTGGGAATGGACGAATTTGATCGGGGAAGAACACATGAGCGTTTCTACGAATCCGTTTGGTGCGCACACGATTGGCGGAGAATATTTGGACGATGAGACGGGTCATCCCTACGGAGGGGGTGCTGCCCGCGAAAAATTTGATGCCGGCGATAGCTATTTGATACACAAACACATGGATGAGAAAACGGGACATGAAGAGTGGATTCAACGCCGTTTTGTAGCCGCCGATGGTACGACCGACGTGCAGCAATTTGGACCCAAAGCTTTTGGAGCGTTATTTTTCTTCATCACTGGTTTTCATGGATTCCACGTATTTTCGGGCGTCGCATTTTTGAGTATTATTGCCATGAATGCTGGTAGTGGCTTATATGCCGCCCGAAGGAATGGCTATGAAATGGTGGAAAAGATAGGTTTGTACTGGCACTTTGTGGATTTGGTTTGGGTATTTGTATTTTTGGTATTTTATTTGTTGTAATTAAATTTAAAAGACGATAGATTTTAGACAATAGACAATAGATTATTGTAAAATTGAAAAGTCTAAAGTCCAATATCTAATATCTAAAATTTAAAAAAAAATGGCACATTTAACATACGAAGAGTCTAAAAAACGAGTGGTCTACGGCTTAATTTTACTGGGCGTAGTTACGCTTGTGGAGGTATTTATTTCGTTGCTTGGCAAAGGACATATTATAAAAGGTGCAGAAAATTATAGCGCCGTTCTTTACATAGCAGGATTGATTATTGCGGTTTTGTCAATTTACAAAGCTTATTTTATCATTTATGAATTCATGCACATGAAATATGAGGTGAAATCCATGGCAATGAGCGTTTTACTACCAACCGCTTTATTGATTTGGGCTATTATTGCATTTTTTCAAGAAGGAGATTCTTGGAAAGACCGACGCCAACAAATCGAGCGGAAAAATGAAAGACCGGCTACCGAAAAAGCACCAGTAACAGCACCACCACAAGGCAATTTAAAAACGACTGATATATATACTCTTGAAAATTGGATGTAAGCATTACATTTAGAAAAGAAAGGCGGGGACTAAAATCTTCGCCTTTTTTGTTTTGGATAAAAATGTAAATCCGATATGACTTTTAATTGACAACCTTTTTGGGGCTGCATGGTTAAAAAAGGGTGACATTTGTAGTCAAAAAAAATAAGAAATGGCTGGGAATAGAGAGCGTAAAGTGCTCAAAATCATTTTACAAACGTTGGCACTGCTTTTGATTTTATTGATTTTACCGATTGGGTCTTGGTATTATTTGAAAAATGGATTGGACTACCGCGTAGCTGCGATGGGTGATTTGAAAAAATATGGGCAGTTACCAGCTTTTTCGTACCCTACTTTTTCTGGTACAACGGTAGATACTTCGGTGACGAATGGTAAAATGCTCATTACTAATCTTTTGAACCTGCAAGATCAACAGATGGCGCAAATTTTTGGAACGACTTTGGAGAAATTGCACCGCCAATTCAATGAACGTGAAGATTTGTTATTTTTAATATATGTCCCAGACTCTACGGCTACAAAAGAAAGTGTAGAAGCGTTTGCGAAGCAACACAAATTAGAAGATATCGAACAATTCTTTTTTATACCGATGTCAACCGATTCGATACAACATATTCAGCAACAATACTTTATGCCGGCGGATGCTGCTCTTCCTTACCTAACTTTATCAGACGTGAAAGGCATGGTACGACATTATTACGATGTGCGAAAAACAGAGGATTTGAAAAAGCTCGTAGCCCAAACGGCTTTACTTTTACCGATAGAAAAGAGCAAGGAAATTACTTTGAAACCTGAGAACGAAAAGTAAGTTAGTGACTTTTGTTATGGAACAAAATATACAATTGGCAAAGCGCCTAAACGTGGGTGCATGGATGGTGACAGTCGCCGTGTTGCTGTTGGTAGGGCTGATGCGGCGCGTGAAAATTACATTGCCTGCTGGCTGGGATTTTGGCTTTTTGCCGCCATTTCATGCTTCGGTAAATGCGTTTACAGCGGTGGTACTGATTGCTGCGTTTTATTACATCAAGCAAAAGAATATTACAATGCACCGCCGTATGATTTATGTGGCAATGGGGTTGTCGGTGCTTTTTTTGCTGTCGTATGTGGCGTATCATTTTACCTCGCCGGAAATACGTTTTGGCGATGCTAATTTAGATGGAAATGTGAGTGATGTAGAGGCGGCAGCGGTCGGCGGTTTGCGCACGGTTTATTTAGTGCTTTTGCTGACACATATTACATTGGCGGGCTTAATTTTGCCTTTTATTTTATTTACATTTATAAGAGCCTATACGAATCAGATTGAGCGGCATCGCAGGATGGCGCGTTGGGTGTTTCCACTGTGGTTATATGTGGCGATAACGGGTCCGATTTGTTATTGGATGCTGATGCCGTATTATCCTTAGATATTTTTTGTAAAGTATTATAAAATAGATAGTTATGAAACATAAAATTTGGAAAATAATCAGCTTATTCGCATTGGTTTTTACTTTAAATACAATGCCTATCTCTGTACAAGCGCAATGCCCGATGTGTAAAATTGCGGCGGAGAGCAATTTAAAAAATGGCGGTAAAACAGGTCAAGGGTTGAATAAGGGTATTTTATATATGTTGGCAACACCTTATTTGATCATTGGAACGGTAGCGTTTATGTGGTGGCGGAATCGGCGGAAGGAGAAAGATTTGCAAGAAGAGGAGGTGGTGTAGAAATGATGATA
>CAZJXN010000002.1:0-110609 GCA_964549655.1 uncultured Saprospiraceae bacterium | reverse complement strand
TCAGTGTAAGGATAGTTGTCTAGTTTGATAATAGCCCTTTGTCCTACCTTGAGTTTACCTGTATTTTGTATAGGTAGTAGAACCTTTCCAATTGTTTTACTTTGATTATTAGGAATAATAGTAAAAATATCATCCCCTTGTTTTACATATTGATTTTCACTCCAAAAACTGAAATAAGATATTCTTCCATCAATGGGGGCTTTCAAAATATTAGTTTGTTCCCATTCCGAAATCCTATTCATTAAATTTTGATAAGACTCAAAAGCATAAATTTTTAAGTCATCACTTGTTTGATTCTCTCGTGCTTGTAGTTCACTAATGTTTCTTTCAACGTTGCTTATCAAAATTTGAGTATTCGCTTCCGCAATACCTATATCATCTAACTGCCGCTTGAGGCGCAATAATTCTCTCTGCTTATCTTCTAATTCTTTTGAGGATATGACACCTTCTTTAAATAAAATTGTATTTCTTTCAACATCTCGGCTAAGTAAATGGAGTTCATTATTAAGATTCTCTTTCTGTATCGCATATTGCTTCAAAAGTTGTTGAAAATCAAGTAATTGTTTATTATAAGAAAGCAGTTGTTTTTCTTTTACATCCGTATTTTTGAAAAATTTTAATGCTTCATACCCCCTCACAAAGGTGGAATAGACATTTTGTATATCTCCCAAATTAAGGTAGCTAGGAAAAGAAAATGGATCGTTATTTTCAAATTGTGGGTCCATTATTTTTAAAAATTCCCATAGTGCTTCTATTTCGGCACTATTGGCAGTATTTTCTATTAAGGCCAATTTTTGACCTCTTACAACTTGGTCATTGTCGCTTACAAATAGTTTCTGAATTCTTCCATTTGTTTTAGAAACCAATCCAATGGCTGGTACTTCAGAAGTAATTGTTATACGTCCATTTAATACATCTGGATATTTGACAATATAAGATAATAAAGTTAGCAAGATTACAAAACCAAAAACTAAACTTGACCCTGTTAATGTAAGCCAATGAGGAGGACGATTGAGTACTTCTCGTACTTGCTCGCCATATAGTTCTATATCTTCAAGTAGGGGTCCATTGTTGATAGAATGATGCTCATTATTTTCAATAATTGGGGAATTATCCATAATAATATTACGTTTTAATTACCTAATTCTAATTGATTTTTCACAAGTTCGTAGTAAACATTGTGTTTATTTACTAATTCATAATGCGTACCTTGTTCTACGATGCATCCTTTATCAAGCACTATAATATGATCCGCATTTTTAACCGTGCTCAATCTGTGCGCTACTATAACAACTGTTTTACTTTTAAAAAAAGGCTCTAATTTTTCCATAATCCCTTTTTCATTATTAGCATCTAAGGCACTTGTAGCTTCATCTAAGAATAAGTATTCGGGATTTTTGTAAACAGCACGAGCTATAAAAACCCTTTGCTTTTGCCCACCGCTTATACCCATACCACTTGAACCGATGCGTGTATTATAACCTGTTGGAATAGATTCTATCCACTCTGTTAGGTGTGCTACATTACTGGCATAAATCAATTTATTTTTATCAACTGCCCCTTCTGAATCTGATTCTGTTATATTTCGGACGATTGAATCCGCAAATATGTATCCTTCTTGCATTACACAGCCACATTCTGAACGCCAAAAGCGTGCACTAATGCTCCTTAAAGGCGTTTTACCCACATAAATACCTCCTTCGGTCGGATTGTGAAATTTTAGCAACAATTTTATTAAAGTTGTTTTGCCACTGCCACTCGCCCCTACAATGGCAGTTGTTTTACCTGCAGGAATATCTAAAGACACATTATCTAGAACTAAAGCAGATTCTCTGCTGCCATATCGAAAACTAAGGTTGCGAATATAAATACTTTTATCATTAGGCAATTCTTTTATGAGCGATTCGTGTAAAGGTTCTTCGTCTTCTTTATCATAAATTTCATTCAACCTATCAAGACTAATTTTAGCATCTTGAGTAATTTGTACAAATGAAATAAAATTAGATATAGGCAGATTCAACTGCCCTATGATGTATTGGATAGACAACATCGTACCAAGTGACATTTGTCCTTCAATAACTGATTTGGCAGTAAAAAAGGTAATGAGAATATTTTTTAATTCATTCAAAAAAGCACCGCCTGTATTTTGAGTTTGTGCCAACGCTAACCCTTTTATCGAAATCTTAAAAAGTCTAATTTGAATAGATTCCCATTCCCAACGCCGCCTTTTTTCAGAACCGTTCAATCGTATTTCTTGCATACCTCTTATGAGTTGTATCGTACTGCTTTGATTACCTGCTGCTTGGTCAAACCGTTTGTAATCAATTTCAGCTCGTTTTTTAAGAAAAATAAGGGTCCAAACCACCTGAATACAAGCCGCTACCAAGAAAATCAAAAATACAGTTGTATTAAAATAAGCAAGAATACCGCCAAAAATGATAAGATTGAAAAATGAAAATAAGGTGTTTAAAGTAGCATTAGATAAGAAATCTTCAATACGCGAATTATCCTGAATATGCTGCATAATATCGCCTTCATTCTTTGTATCAAAAAAACCAATGGACAAATTCATTAACTTAGCCAAAAAATGGGTCAATAGTCTAATCCGAATACGACTCGTAATATGCAGCAAAAGCCATCCTCTTATTATTTGTACTGTTATATCAGATAAAAACAATGTTAATTGTGCTATTAAAATCAAGTAAATAAAACTAATGTTCTGAAAGTTTACACCATAATCAATGGTAGATTGCATCAAAAAAGGAAAAGCCAATTGTATTAAACTGCTGACTACCAGACCTATCAATAATTGCGTGATAATTTTTTTGTAAGGTGAAAAATAAGCTAATAAGTAACTCAATTTTCTTTTTGAAGTTTTCAGCTCATCAGAAACTTCTAATTGGAAGAATTCGGGGGTAGGCTCTAATGCCAGCAGAATTCCTTCATCTTTTTTAGCATCATACTTCTTCTTATTTACCCAACCGCGCAGAAATTCATCTTTTGAATAAGTAAGCAGCCCATGTGCTGGGTCAGCTATGTGTACGTCCCATTCTTCTGTTTTGTTTCTGATAAATTTAGACCAAAACGATTTCTTTAACTTAACTTCCGTTACTATAACAAAATGTCGCTGTTTCCAGTGAGCGATACAAGGTAGGGGCATTTCCGTTGCCAACACATCAAAAGTGGCAGCAATAGACAGTGACTGCAAACCAATCACTTCCGCTGCCTCTGCAATACCTGCGATAGACACGCCATTGCGACTAATACTTGTTTTATCTCTTAAAAAATCTTGCGAATATATTTTGCCGTAATGATGAGCAATCATGCGCAGGCAGGTAGGTCCGCAGTCCATTGTATCAAACTGTCGGTAAAAAGGAAACTTAGCCATAAATTTGTGGGCTTATTTTAAATCGTTTGCGTCGGTATTCCGTTAAAACTTTCGTGTGTTAAAGTATTTTTCATCCAGGAATTTTCAAATTTTAAAACAGAGTATAAATATTTTGACTGTGCATCTATACGATTTTAAGCTTGCATAAAATATTTTGGTAGTTTCTCAAAAACAAATTCATATTTTGTGAAACACTACAAATTTGAGAATATGGACTAAGAGACGTAGGATTAGTTGGAGTAGATTTATCTATACTTTTCATTTTATCTGTTTGAGTCTATCTATATATCCTTTTAAATAGAACTTATTTATTTGATATGGATATGTTTCATAAATAGCATTATCTTCATTGATTGTGTATCCCTGTTCAAAATTTTCACTTGCCTCTACCATTAAGCTTAATGCTTCTTTTTCTTTTTGCATATTCTCAAGGCATATTGCTTTATAATACTTTGCATCGGAAAATCGAGTATATAATTTCAATGTTTTGTCAAAATAAGTAACTGCTGTTGAGTAATCTTCTTGTTCAAATTTGATTATACCCAAATAGAACCAATGTAAAAAATGTATCCAAGTCTCATCGCTAATAGTTTTTTTCTCTTCTTCAATGGTTTTTTTGATAAAATATTCAGCGGAATCCAATCTATTAAGCTGTAAATAACACAATCCTATGTAAAAATCACAAGAATGATCCATAACAAATGAATTACCCTTCAATGTTTGAGCCGCTTGAAAATCCTTAATTGACTCAGTATAGTTTTTTGAAAAAATACATTTCATAAAAGCCCTGTAATCTAGATACCGGTTAGGATTATACTTAACAGCATTATCTAAATAAACCATGCCTATTTCATATTTTTTTTGTTTAAAAAGAGGCATTGCACGTTGCTGCCACATATAGGCGCTTTCAGGTGAAATAGCCAACGCACTATCAATATACAATCCTCTTCTTTGTGAAAAAAGAGGTAGCTTTTCTAATTTATCAAAATAGTGGTTCAGCTTTAAAGAATCCTCCTGTGTTAGAGCTAATTTTTTAGCTGGTGTATCAGTAACATTTTGAGCGCAAGATTGCATAATGAGGTACAAAAATGCCGCTATTAATGAGAGTAAGTATTTTGAGTAGAGCATACATATGGATTTAATTCAATGAATTTAGAGTATGTAAAATTATAAGGTTGGTTATTTATATCGAAGTCCTTTACAAGCTGAAACCATTTTGTAACAATTAGGTTATAAATTCTTTTTATTTCGTTATAAATGACCAAGCCGTTTGATGTAAACAATTGATCACTACCATAAAACTGCGTTGTGTTGTTGAACTCTTTTGTTGGATTCTCAATTAAAGAAATATCTTGATAACATTTTTTAATATAAAACTTTATTCTTCCTAATACCTCATGCCTTTTAGCATCCTTAAAAACATCTGCTTCTAAACATGCATCTAAACATATAAAAGTGGTATAGTAAGTATATAGAGCGTGAAAGATAACATGTATATCTCTAGATTCCCTCGCAATGCCCTCTATTTGTAAATTTTGTATGATAGTATTTGGTTCTACAAGTAAAAAATTTTCGACTTCATAAATCATAGCATTGAAAACAATATGACCTGTTTGATGTGCAATATCATCAACAAAAAAAACTTCATTATAATCGCTTTGGTAGGCATTAAAAAATCCTATACCTTGCGCTGAAAGCGTTGCGAACGAATTTCTTAAATGTGTATCAATATTAAAAATTACACATTTTTTAGTAGTTAAGGTTATTAATTGATAATGATCAGGAACAATCTTTTTGAGAATTCTACAGGCTGTAATAAAGTTTTTCTCTTGTTCCAGAGTAATATTCTGTATTTCTACTTCTACTGGGGTTTGAAGTATATCATAATAAAATTGTTTTAGCACGGGAATTGAATGATTCAATAGCTCTATATTTATATCCTCAATTAATCTAATACCCTCAAATTTGTAATTTATGGGCTTATTTTCTACCCAAAGAGCAATTGTATTGTCTTCTTTTGTAGTTATATTGTAAGGCTTATTGGGTACAGAGGTGGTCAACCATCCTATGTTAGGTAGATAGATTCTTCCGAACTCATCTGTAAAAACACGAATGCCTAATGGACGGAGATGAGGTGGTGTATATCCGTATACAATAGCATCTAAAGTAGTTTTATCCGTATTTATATTTCTAAAATAAGCAAACAGTAATGGCTCTTGATATATGATATCATTATCAAAGTCAATCCTATCAAATATCGAAGGCTCCGTCTGATATAATAACATCTTGATATTTTCTATCATACTTTGATTACCTGATTGCACAAATATTTTTTGCAGCTGGTTGAATATTTGTTCCTCCATATTATTTTAGTTATGAAATTTTATTATTTTTATTTTAACCAGGTCACTTCTTCAATTTAAAAACTAGCTGATTATTACCCCTTTTTATCTTAACCGAAACATCATTGTAACTATTTTCTATTTTCATATTATTTGTTAATTTACAGAAATCCTCGAAGGTAGCATTTTCATAATTTTGTTGATTTATTTGTAAAATTTGATCTCCAATTTTAAATCCTTCTACATTATCAAAAGGACTTTCGTAGACATAATCTACCAAAATTTTCCCGTCTTTAAATGTGGGGTTAAAACGATAAGTATCAAATAATTTTTTTTCTATTGGTGCGAAATTTGAAAAAATAATATTTTGATATAACCAATCTATTGTTACTGTATATCTTTTTAGAAATTCGCCACCAATAATTCCTTGCGGTAATTGCTGTTTGAATCCTACAGAAGTATTTTCTATGCCAAATTTATAGCCAATTATAACATCCGAAAGATTAGTGAATAAGGTTGTGTCCCAGCTATTGCCAAAAGCACTATAACTCATACCATAACCTTTTATTAGTTTTGAGGTATCTTTTAAATGATAAATATTCTTATAGGGTAAATAAATTCCTTTATCTGAACCTGTATCCAAAATGACTTCTTCATTAATACCTGTGGATGTCTTGAGATTAAAACTCGGAGTACCTTGCATATTTGTCTCAAAAGAGACGGTGTCACTTTTGAATGGTAAAAAAAGCGAATCTTTACTATCTGTTACTATGATTTCTTGATATGGATAATTAATTTGCCATACTGCATTATTCATGACGTTTGCGCCAATTATACCTGACACTTGAATACACTTATTATCTTTTAATACATTTAGATCAGAAACAACTGCTCCTATTGCCAGAAAATCTATGTTTTGTATAGTAATAGTATCTAATCTTATATATCTTAACTTTTTTTTATTACCACTGAAATCTGTTAAGTTTCTCTTCGCTATTTTAGTTAACTTAATTAATTTGGCTACATCATCATCAATAACAGTAATTGCTCCAGTATCAAATAAGAAATCATAAGTTTTATTCTGTATTTTTACAGGAATAATAATTCGACCGTTGACTTCTTTGAACCTAATTTTTTCTTTGAAAGAGTGTTGTCGAACTCTATCTTCCTTCAGTAAATTATTAATCCTGATAGAATCCAGTAAACCACAACCAGATAAAGAAAATATTGTAAGTAACAAAAATAAAAATCTCATATTGCATTAACATTAATCTTTCAGGATTAGAACAAAAAGAAAAGAGATAGGGTAAAACCCTACCCCTTTTCTTGTGTTCCATTTTCTTAGAAACAAGAATCTACCATTTGATACTGTCTGCATCTCCCCTCCACCACTTACCAATACCTCCCGTGGCACCATGGCAATCGCTCCATCCACCACCTTGTACTTTTTCAAGTATCTCGCCTTTTTCAATTGCGTTGGCTTTTACTTTCAACTCGGCTAATGATAATCTACGTACCTCTACTTTCAATTCAATAGTTGAAGCTGTCTTTTCCATTTTTTTGATTTAAGTAAGATTTTCCCTACTCTATTGTATATGGGCTTTTCGGGGATACCGCCCTATATTTGTAGCTACACAATATACCGATGTTGAGACATGATGTAATCTTTCATATCTTAATAAAATTTAAAATTGCATAGTCAAATATAGAGTACCTCAATATAAAATAAAAACGCATTACCGACTTTTACCGATCTTTACCGATCTTTACCGATCTTTACCGATCTTTACCGATTATTATTTTTATTTTCATTCTCTCCATTATCCGTAGTATCCATATCGCTTTTGTTGCTTGGATTACCATTTTCTGAGTAATCAAAAGTGTATGGAATGCCACAATGCTCAAAAATCAGCACTTGATGTGCTGGAGAGAGCTGCTCCCCTTTAGGTATTTTGTCTTTAAATTTTTCGGAGGAGAGTAAGTTGTAGAGGCTTCGTTCGGAAAGTCCGATAATAGCAGCTACCTCTTTCCGCGTGCGAAAGCCAGCAATTATTACTTTGTTGGGCATGACTATGGGTTTATTCGTTAATTGGGTTGAATAACGGTTATGCACAATATAACTTGAATGAATGAATGATATTACTAGAAACAAGTATTTTTCGCTCTTTTATTTTAAATCTACTTTTTATCTTTGTTAGAATGTCTAATGAAATAAAACCCATAGGGTTGACATAATTATAACACCTGTAATAACTACCTTTAAAACCCTGAAAGGGTGGCATAACTTGCACTTTTTGTGTCACCCCGTTGGGGTTTCTTTGTATGTTGCATTTTTCTATAATTTTTCTATAATTAGGTCACTCCTTCGGAGTTTTGTACCACACTTAAAACTTGGTTTATGAAACAATTTTTCGTGTTTATTTTTCTACTTTTTTGCTTTTCACAAACAAATATATCAGCACAAATCGCTATCAAAGACCCCAACGTCACTGTCAATCCTGACCTCTTTTCCGGTATGAAATATCGCAACGTCGGTCCTTCACGTGGCGGGCGAGCGACGGCGGTAGCGGGCTTTACCAATCAACCTTTTACGTTTTTGATGGGCAGTACGGGCGGCGGCATTTGGAAAACCGATGATGCGGGTAATAATTGGACGAATATTTCGGATGGGCAGATTAAAGTCGGTTCGATTGGGGCGATTACCGTTGCGCCTTCGGATGCCAATGTGATTTACGTCGGCACGGGTTCGGCGTGTCCACGCGGGAATGTGTCGCAAGGAATTGGCGTATATAAAAGCACCGACGGCGGTCGGAATTGGAAACATATTGGGTTGCCCAAAGCGGGTTTGATTGGTAAAATAGAAGTGCATCCGAGTAATCCTGACCTTGTTTATGTGGCGGTTTTGGGACAGATTTTTGGTCCGAATAAAGAGCGTGGGGTGTATCGTTCTAAAGACGGCGGCAAAAATTGGGAAGCCGTGCTGCAAGTGAGCGACACCACTGGAGCAATTGACTTGTCTATGAATCCGCAAAATCCGCGCGAAATCTACGCCGGAATGTGGCGCGCCGAACGCAAACCGTGGACGATGATTGACGGTGGCAAGGACGGCGGCATTTGGAAAACGATGGACGGCGGCGATACGTGGACAAAATTAACCGAGGGTTTGCCGAAAGGCTTGGTGGGTCGCATTGGCATTGCGGTTTCTCCGGCGAATCCGAGCCGCGTGTGGGCAATCGTGTGTGCTGCCGAAGAAGAGGAAGCGGGTTTGTATCGCAGTGATGATGCTGGTCAAAATTGGACGCGCATTTGTAGAGACCATAAACTGCGGCAGCGCGGCTGGTATTATTCGCACGTCACGGCAGACCCTCAGAACGAAAACACCGTTTTTGTCAACAACGTAGATTTCTGGAAATCGGTGGACGGCGGTAAAAGTTTTGATGTAGAATTTCCCGTTCCGCACGGCGATAATCATGGGCTTTGGATAAATCCGACCAACACCAATATCATGATTCATAGTAATGACGGCGGTGCAACCATTACATTAAATAATGGAAAAACCTGGACGACACAAAATAATCAACCCACTTCTGAATTTTATCGCGTCACGGTGGACAATCAATTTCCCTACCGCTTGTATGCTGGTCAGCAAGATAATTCTACAATTTCTGTGCCGAGCCATGACCCCGGCGGTGTGACAGAATTTGAACACTGGCACGAGGTAGGCGGCAGTGAGTGCGCGGACGTAGGTGTGAATTCGCAAAATCCGGACATTGTTTGGGCGGGTAGTTACAGCGGCGAGATTACGATTACCAATCTCAAAACCGGCGAACAGCGGCAGGTCACGGCGTACCCACATTATACGGAAGGTACGGAGCAACGCAAATTGAAATATCGCTGGCAATGGAATTTTCCGATTGTGGTGTCCAAATTTAATCCAAGTACGGTTTATCAGGCTTCCAATTTTGTGCACCGAACCACCAATGACGGGCAGACTTGGGATATCATTTCTCCAGATTTGACGCGCAAACTCGACCAACATCATGGCATTCCCGGCGGACCTATTCAGCACGACGGCACGGGTGTAGAGATTTATTCGACCATTTTTGCTTTGGAAGAATCGAATTTTACGGAAGGTGAATTGTGGGCGGGTACGGATGATGGCTTGATGCACATTTCTCGTGATGCTGGTAGGACTTGGCAAAACATTACACCCAAAGGTATTCCAACTGAATGTACGATTAATAAAATTGAATTATCTAATCATACCGCTGGTCGTGCGTTTGTTGCGATTCAAAACTATCGGTATAATGATTTCAAACCGTATTTATTTAGAACCAATGATTTTGGTAAAACCTGGGAATTGCTCACCGATGGTAAAAATGGTATTCCTGACGGACATTTCGTGCGTGCCATTGCGGAAGACCCTGACCGAAAAGGTTTGCTTTATGCGGGAACGGAATACGGAATGTACGTGTCATTTAATGATGGTAAAAATTGGCAGCCGCTGCAATTAAATTTGCCAATCGTGCCGATTACCGACATTGAAATTCAAGAAAAAGACCTCGTAATGAGTACGCAAGGACGCGCTTTCTGGATTTTGGATGATTTGACTCCATTACATCAACTAAATGATAATTTGATAAAAAATGCTAAAATATTATTTAAACCGCGAGATACGTATCGGACTAATGTTGCTAATTATAACGCCAATATTAACTTTTATCTAAATAACATTCCCGATTCCGACGCAGTTGTGAAGTTAGATATTATGGATGTAAATGGAAAAATCATTCGTAGTTATACCAAAGATGCTAAAAATAAACGCAATAAATTAGATTGGAAAAAAGGTTTCAATACCCACACTTGGGATTTACAACACAATGGTCCTGAACTCGTTGAAGATTTTATTTCGATGGATATGCGTACCCCTGCGCCGGGTCCACGCGCCGTGCCGGGTACTTATCAGGCACGCCTGCAGGTAGGCGACTGGACGCAAACGCAAGCTTTTGAAATCAAGCCCGACCCACGCTGGACGACTGTAAAAGAGGAGGATTACAAAGCCCAACTTGACGAATCACTTGCTTTGAGCGACCTTATTACCGAATCGCACAAGCGTATCAAAAACCTCCGCGCTGTGCGGGAGCAATTGAAAAACACGGCACAATTGGCTACTAAAACGGGTCAAAGTAAAGACATTCAAAAACTTGCCGATGACCTGAGTAAGAAATTGACAGCCGTCGAAGACCTGTTGATTCAAAATAAAGTGGAAGTCAGTCAAGATGAAATCAATTTTGAACGGGTATTCAGCAATCACCTTACGCGGCTGTACGTAGTGGTGCGCGGCGACCATAACCGTCCGACTGGTGGTGCGTTGGAACGTTTTGGTGATTTGAAAAAAGAATACAGCGACATCGTTCGGCAATACGAAGAAATTCTCCGGGAGTTACCGAAGTTTAATCAATTATTGGAACAGGAAAAAGTGACGCGGATTGTGGTGCCGGAGGTGATTGTGAAATTGTAATGTGCTGATTTGTCAATGTGCTGATTTGCTGATAATTCATAGCGAGTAACTTGTTGTAAATGAGTTACTTGCTTTCTAATAGTTGTAAGGTCAGCAGCGCTTCAATCGTAGATTCTGCGCCCGCGTTTTTATTCACGCGGTCAGCACTTTCGATGCCGTCGAAGCACCTGCCGGTTTTTGGGTCGTACATTTGTGCTTTTGCTGGATTATTTCCAAAAAACCACTGCGCCAGCGATTTGGCTTGGATCCAATATTTTTCTTTGCCGGTTATTTTATAGGCTTCTACGCAAGCTGCCACCATGTGTTGTACGCCGTAGGCAATTTGTGAGAATTGTTTTTCGTCATAGATTTCTACCGTGTTACCGGTTTTTCTTACCTTAAATTCATTGCGATAACCTCGTTTTTCCACTTCCGCGAAATAAAAATCCACTTCTTGCAAAGCCTGATTCGCCATCATGGTGTCTTTCAAAACCTGACTTGCAAGCAGCAACGCGTGTGCTTGGGCATTGCCATAAGCGTGCCAAAGATTTTGCCAACTCAAGAAAGCACCGTGCGGAAATTGCCCGTTGTTTTGCACTTGCATCATAAGCAATCCGTTTGCTAAATGTTGGATACAATTCTTTACACTGTCTTGTCCAGTTATTTTATAATAATGTAATAAGCCGATAATTTGAATCGCCGCTTGGTCGCTTGCGGTGCCATACGGAAGCCAAGTGGGTTGGGTAAATCCTTCCCGCTGTTCGGTGCTGTCTTTGTAAGTTTGATTGCAATAAGCGACAGTAACGCTGGCTAATCTATTATAAATTTTTTCTACGTCGGGGCGCAATTGATCGCCTTTCGGCAAATGCTCGAGTGCTTCGCTCAATGCCCAGAGCGCGCGCCACGACCACCAATTGGGTTCGGCAACACTGGTTTTAAAATCGCGGTTAATGCTGCCGTCTTTCCAAATGAAATTATAAAAAAAGCCATTTTCGGCTTGCATATTTAATACAAAAGCGAGTAAACGCTGGGCTTTCGCCAAACTCGAATCGGTTTGATTTTTGTTATAATCTCGAAGATAAAAAATAGCGGCGCGAGCCACATCATCCACGCACGCGATGCCTTCGTCCGCGTCATCCACCCAATGATAATCGGGGGCTTCGCTGTAAATGTGAATGATGCCGACGCTATCGCCGGATTGCATCTTTATATTTTCATATAATGAATCAAGATGCGCGGTGTTAATTAATGACGCTTCTTTTTCTGTTTGCTGGCAACTTATTATTACTAAAAAAAAGATGCTATAAATCCAAATTCGCATATCATATTTTATTTTGTAGCAATTCATTTACTAAATCCGCTTTTTCTAACATTGCAAAGCTGCAAGCCGCGTCCGACATGGCGTAGGGAATGACCAACTGCTCGCCGTGCTCCATCCAGCCGCAAGTGTAAAGCACGTTTGGGACGTAGCCTTCGCGCTCGCTTTCGAGGGGCGACATAAGGGGTTGTTTTAATGAGGCAATTACTTTTTGTGGATTATCCAAATCTAACAGACTGGCACTCAAATAATAACGTCGCATGGGTCCTACGGCGTGGGTAAGCAAGAGCCAACCTTCCGGCGTTTCTATCGGCGAGCCGCAGTTACCCATTTGCACGGATTCCCACGGCTGCACGGGCGCTTGCAACAATTGTTTTTCTTTCCAATTATATAAATCATCGGAAAACATGATATTAATATCTTCTCCACCTTGTCGGGAAATGACCACGAATTTACCATTCACGCGGCGCGGAAAGAATGCCATGCCTTTGTCTTGCACGGCTCCTTTATTGTAGCTACGAATTCTAAACGTCTGAAAATCTTCTGTTTCTAATAATTTGGATTGAATATCTTTACCGTTATAAGCAGTATAAGTTCCCAAATAACGCGGCACGCCCGATTCTTTCATTTCTATGAGTCGAATGTCCTCCATGCCCAATGTTTCCGAGGCTGCGAATGGAAAAATCACGCGCTCCGGCAACGTAATAGAAGTATCAAATTGTACTAAATAATTATCGTCTTGCTCTTTTTCATTTAGCGATTCCCTTTCGGATTCGGATAATTCTACCCTTTTTCCGGTGGTGCGCAATTGGGATTCGGCTTCAAAACGAATATCATCATTTGAACCCATTACACCTTGTTTGAACGAAAGTGTCGAGATATGCCCTTCGCCGACAGAGCGTAGACTCATTACAAAACGGGTCTCCCCGGTCGTAAGTCCGTTCTGGTCAGGATGTTTTACCATCGAAGGATTGAACAAGGCTGCCGCTTCAATGGAATATTCTTTCGTGGCGTACGCGCCAAGCAGCAATTTTCCGGTTTCTGATAAGTCTAATTTTTTACCAAATCGCTGTTCAAATTTGGAGAGATTTTCTAATAAACGTTCCTCATAATTGCGGTGGCGATGGGCAAAATCGGTTTTTGTTTCTTGCCAAAGTTGCTCGCGCTCGGCTTCTGAAAGCTGCAAAAAACGTTCTATTAAATGTTGATAACGTAATGGATTGCCCAAATCGAGAAAAAGCATAATAACTTTGGACGGGTCAGCCGTCAATCGGAGGTCACTTCTTTGAATGTTCATAGTTTGAATTGAATACTTACATTTTTGACAGTATATTTTACTCTTTTAATCCTGAGGCTGCCATACTTTGAATGAAATAACGCTGAAAAATTAAATAAGCTATAATAATCGGCACTGCCAGCATGGTCGCGCTGGCGAGTTTTACACCTAATTGCGCTTGTGCCCGTCCGCCCACGGCGAAGAGCGTGACGAGTTGCGGGAGCGTCATGAGTTCCTCGGTGCGAATCACGATGAGGGGCCACAGCACTTCATTCCAGGAAGCCATGAAAGTCAGAATGCCTACTGTTACCAGCGTTGGGACGGAATTGGGCCACAACACTTGAAAAATAATGCGCAATTCACTGCATCCGTCAATCCGCGCCGCGTCCAACAAATCTTGCGGGATGGTCCTAAAATGTTGTCGAAACAGCACGATTGCAAACGCATTCATCAAGGAAGGAATAATCAACGCTGCGTAGCTATTCACCCAGCCAAATTTTACCATTAAAATATAATTCGGAATGAGCGTGATTTGGAACGGCAGCGTCATTGTAAAAATGATGATGTAAAATATCAAGTTGCGCCCTTTAAAGTTATGCTTCGCCAGAGCATAACCGACCATCGAACTAAATATCAACACACCAAATGTAACAATACTCGCCACCAAAACGCTATTAAATAAAGCTTGAAAAATTGGAATGCTTTTTACGAGTGCTTTATAATTATCAAATGTAAATTGCTGTGGCAGAAAGACTAATTTAGAAATTTCTCGCTCTGTAGAAAAGGAGGCACTCACCATCCAAATGAAAGGATAAAGGAAGCCGAAAGCGGCGATTATTAAAACTGTATAGAATATTATTTTTCTCATGGTTTCATCGTGTTGTGGTGTTTTAGTTGGGCTCTACTTTTACATTTTACATTTAAAATTTTACATTTTGCGGCTTTATATAGTGTTTAGTCGCTCTGTTCTCGCCTCCCTGTTCTGACTTCCCTTAATCTTGTTCAATAAACTTCCGTTGAATCATTACAACTCCTAAAATCAGTAGTGCAAAAAACAATCCCAGCGTAGCGGCGTAGCCCATGTGATAATAAAAAAAGGCTTGTTTGTAAATATATAAAACGCCCGAAAGCGTACTATTCAGTGGTCCGCCACCAGTCATTACATACGGCTCAATAAATAACGAAAAACCACCAATGGTAGAAAGCACGACCACCGTAAAAATCGTCGGATTAATAGATGGCAAAGTGATAAAGCGAAATTGTTGCCAGTTGGAAGCGCCTTCCAGTTCCGCCGCTTCGTAGTATTGTGGCGGTACGCCTTGCAAGCCGACCAGAAATAGAATGATGTACAAACCCACATTTTTCCACGTCACCATGATAGCAATGGCGGGCATCGCCCAAAGCGGGTCGTTCAGCCAGCCGATGCGTCCAACGCCAATGGCAGTCAGCATTTTATTCAAAATACCCGTTTCAAAACCATATAATTGTTGCCACATAATCGTCACTACCACGCCCGATACGACCACCGGCAGGAAAAACGCGCCCCGAAAAAATGCCCGAAACCGAATATTACTATTCAAAGCTACTGCGAGCGCGAGTGCGACCACAATTTGCAAAGGAATATGAATGACCAGAAACAGTAACGTATTAAAAATAGCTCTAAAAAAATAGCGGTCGTGAAATAACTTTTCATAATTATTCACGCCAACAAATTTCATCGGACCAATAATATTCCAATCATGAAAGGTCAACACAACCGAAAAAACGACGGGAAACGCCACAAACAGCGCGAAGTGCAGCAAGTACGGGGAGACAAGTAAGTAGGGAGTGAGGCGTTTCATTGGATAGGAATTAAGGCGTTTCTATCTTTATTTGTGTTTCTTTTGTATATTTGTTAAAAGTACAAATTCCACCAAAATGAGTGTAGCAGAACTAAAAGGCAATTTACACCAAATTGTTGACACTATTGAAGATGCTGCTATGTTGGAGCGATTATTGGTATATATCCGGCTGATACAGGAAAGTAGTCAAGAAGATTGGTCCATTGGGGATAAAGAATTGACAGAAATGTCTATGCGTTTGTCTTCGCATTCGCTGTCGGAAGTTTGGGACAATGAAGAAGAGGAGCATTGGAATACTCGTGAAAATTGATGGATATAAAAGGTACAGGTTTGTTTTCATTCATTCTCTGTGTCCTCGTCATTGAGTTCCGTATTTATTTCGTTGATTAGATTTTGCAAATCTTGGTCTGCTATATTTTCCACTTCAGATTTATCATAAATTGTTAATAAGAAAATCGTGATACCCTGTTCTGTTACACTTTCCTCCACCTGGACTTCTACTTCAACTACATATGTAATGACTCTCATTCCTCCGCTTTTACCTTTTCCTTTGCTTTTTACAGCCAACCGAATTTTATACGTATTTTCGTGAATGCGTGTTCCCATTCGAGGATTGTCTAACAATTGTGCTTGCAGTTGGGCTAATTCGTCTTTGAGCGAAACATATTTTTTGAGCAGTTTTTTTGCATCTTTTTTAAAGGCATCAATCGCAATAATTTTACAGTTCATTCAAAAAATCATTTAAAGTAGTACCTTGTTTTTCCCCTTTTTGTATTTGACGCACTTCCCGAAACGCATTTTTAAGTTTACTCTTTAGGTATAATAGACTTTCTAATCGTCTAAATTCATTTACGAAATTTTCCCAATCTTGCAAACTTAGTTGCACGAATATTTTTTGCCCTTGATTATCAACTACATAATTTGCTTGCGGAATAGTCATAATTTTAATCTTTTTACATATCGTATAATATTCTTATTTCTGCAATGCTTGTCCAACTTTGACGGAGCAGGTCATTACGACTTAACATACGCGTTAAAATTGCTCAACTCACGTTCTCCAAAAATAAGTATATTTTTAGTAAAGTGCAAAAATTGAAAAATATTAGCAATAATATTTAATTTTTCTTCACTTCAAAAACAACAACTCCACTGCCTCTGCCGCATCTTGTATCCCTTGCTTCGGCGACTTCACGGCATAAATCACCGTCGCTTCATACTCCTGCGAAATCAAGTCAAATACTTCTTTCATCACGGGGCTGCTGTCCACGCCGCGCAGGTAGCGCGATTGCTCGGCGAAGGGCTTGAGCTTTGGGTTTTGAGTAAAAAATTGAATAAAACTTGGATTGACAAGCAAGTCTTTCCGGCGCGGGATTTGATTGGATAATTGTAAAAAATCTAAATCGCCTTCTTCGCTGATGAGCAGTTTTAAAAATTGCCACGCGAGTTCCGGTTGTTTGCAAGTATTGAAAATGACGATGTTTTTTGGGTCGCAATAAGTGTAAGCGGGTCCTACGTGCGCATCGGGTACGGGCATGGGCGCGAGGGCGTACTCGAAGCCTTCGGGTTTGAATTTATCGGTGTAGGAAACGTCCCAGGGTCCAGTGAATTTTACAGCCGTGAGTTCTTGCAAAAAAGGGTCGCTCTGGGCGCGCATTTGTTCTTTCGGAAAATAATTATTTTTATATAATGTTTGTAAAAAGTTGAATGTAGCAATGCCCGATTCATTATTAAAAACGGCTTTGTCTTTCGTCACTAATTTATCACCACCAGAAGCCGCCAAATACAAAGGATAAAAATTAAATAAGCGCTGCCACCAAACGACTGCCACATCGGTATTGCCAATCCAGCGATCCGTGTAGCCGTCGCCATTCACATCTTTTTTGAGTTTTTCGGCGGCAGTTAGAAACTCGGAATACGTGCGCGGCGGCTTATCAAAACCTGCTTCTCTAAAGATTTTAGTATTATACATCATCATAATCGGATTCACTTTCCAGGGAATCTGATAAATGTGTCCGTCCTGCGCCGTCACTTCGGCAATGGTAAGACTATCGCAGCGATTTTGTAAAAATTCGAGAAAACCATCAAGCGTGTCGAGCGGAATGAGCGCGTTGGATTGCGCGTATAATTCGGTGTCGCCTTGCCACATATTGGCGTAGATGTCGGGCGTGGTTTTACCAACAACGGCGGCGAGAATGATTTCTTCACTGGATTGCCCTTCGGGCACGGGTTGCAATAAAATCGTTTGGTCAGGATGCTCGGCATTCCAGCGGGCTACTACTTTTTTGGCAAAAGCGATTTCTTCAATATTGTTGGAAGCCCAATAGGTAAGTGTTGCAGCCGTTTCGTTTTCTTTGGAACACGCAACAATTATTATTAAAAGGAAAGAAACAAGGAATGTATTTTTCATTAGCAATCATTCGATTTTGCATATTTTTAAACACATAGTTACATAGGACAAATCGTTTTTTTACGCTTGGTCGCCAATCTATCGGTCACTCTTTCCCTTGGTCACTCGTTCCCCTTTTCCTCCACAATTGCAGGTTTTTGAAAAATGGCATTCGCGGTAAGCGCAAACTCTGGCAACACGGGTGCAGCACAGCATAAATCTTCGCCACTGCAAATAGATATATCCTTGCCATGATACACGTGTACTTGTTCGAGTTCTGGCATGATTTCCCAAATCACTTGTACACCGGTTCTGTGATAATCTTGTATTTTCTTTTGGTTCTTATTGATCTTATCATTCTTAGAAATGACTTCTATTACAAATTGCGGCACTTGATTTTCGCCCAAAGAAGTACGGTCAATTTGTTGGTCTGTAAAATAAGCAACATCTGGTCGGCGATGGTTTTCAAGAAAAAAAGAATCTGGCTCAGTTATCAGCCAACCACTTGTTTTACCAGACACTCTAAGTTTTTCAAAAAAACTCAATAAATTTCTTAAAATAAAAAATTGGGTATAATTCATCGCACGTTCTGTTTTTTCCACCACGCCGTTGAGCCATTCGTATTTGTACTTGTCTTCCCGCGTCAGATAGCGTTTTTCAAATTCCGACCAAGAAATTTTTTTGGGCGGTGCTGCGCTATCGTTGGGCTTATTTGCTGTTGTCACCATATCTCTGTTTTTTACATTTACAAATATAAAGATTTTCCGTGAAAAGCGTCCTACGGCTCGGAGCCGTAGGACGCTTTTCACGCGCTTTTCAAACCTTTGTCAACAACGCCGTAATCTCCTCTATATCCGCAGGTTTTACCAGATGATGGTCAAATCCTGCTTCTTTGGAGCGTTGCAAATCTTCGTCCGCGCCCCAGCCAGAGTGTGCGATTAATAACAAACTCGGATATTCTTTGCGCAAGCGACGGGCTACTTCGTGTCCGTCCATATCGGGCAAACCGATATCCACCAGTGCCGCTTCAGGTATAAATTCAGTTGCTACTCTTATCGCGCTTTCCCCGTTATTGGCTATTTGCACCGTATAATTTTCCAATTCTAAAATGGCTTGCATCATATCGGCGATGTCTATGTCATCTTCTACCACCAAGATGCGTTTTCTATTGCCTTCAAAAGCAGGTATTTCCGGGTCGTCCTCACAAGGCGGCTCTTCATCCAAAGGCGTTTGGTCTTCGGCTAAGGGCAACCGCACCGTAAATTCGCTGCCTTTCCCTTCGCCTTCGCTGTGCGCCGTGACAGTGCCGCCGTGCAATTCCGTCAGGTCTTTTGCCAAACTTAATCCAATGCCCAAGCCGCTTTGAAACTTTTTGCCGTGGTGTTCTACTTGTTCAAATATTTCAAAAATACTTTCTAAACGGTCGGTTGGAATGCCGATGCCATTATCTTTGATGCGAATAACCACTTGGTCATTTTCCGTAGTCACAATCAGGGAAATCGTTCCGCCATTGTTGGTGTATTTGATAGCGTTGTTTACAATATTGACAAGGATTTGAGCGATGCGGATATCATCTGCATGGATACAAACCACTTCCTCTGGCACTTGCAGCGTAAATTGATGTCCAGCGGCAGTTATTAAAGGTTGAGTCGTTTCTATTACATCTTTGAGTACCGCTTGTATAGAAATGATTTCTTTATGTAACTGGATTTTACCGCGCGTGATGCGGGAGATTTCCAACAAGTCATCTACCAAAATCACAATTTTTCGGATTTGCCGTTCAATAATCATCCGTACTTGCTGCTGCTGCTCGCGGTTTTCGCTGTGATTGAGGATTTCTAATGCGGCGCGAATGGGCGTGAGCGGATTGCGCAACTCGTGCGCCAGCGTCGCCAAAAACTCATTCTTACGGCGGTCGGCATCGCGTAGGACTTCCTCCAGTTGCTTGTGTTGTGTGATGTCGCGCGAGGAGCCGGTGACGAATTCTACCGTGCCGTCTTCGCTAAAAACCGGGGTCAGGATATTTTCGTAATGTCCACTCATACCGCTTGGGCTGGTATAGAAAGTTTCGTTGGTCACCATTTGTTGGGTATCAAAAACAGTTCTAATACCTTCGAGTAGGCGCGTTTCTACTTCCTGTTGGTAGTTCAGTTCTGCCATCGTTTTGCCGATAGCGTCTTCTTTTTTCAATCCCCAGAGGTCGAGCAATGTTTGATTGGCATATAGAAAACGACCGTCGCGGTCATAATTATAAACATGGTCTGTGATGGTGGAAAGCGTGGTATCGAAGACGGCGGATTGGCGCTTTATTTGACGATACAATTCACTCAGCACTTCTTCCGCTTTTTTGCGGTCAGTAATGTCTATAGCAGCCGTCGTAAGCCCGGTCAGCTTGCCGGTGGTATCGTGAAAAGGTTCTACAAAATGATCGTAAAAGTGCAAGCCATCGGATAGCTCTATGGCAATCTCGTTGCGACTCCCTACGCCGCGCTCCAGCACCCGCCGGTTGATGGCTAAGAGTTGTTTGGCATTTTCTTCCGGCATAATGTCGGCAGCCGTTTTACCGATTACCTTTGCTTCTGCAAAGTCAGGATGGGTATTTAAAGTCCAAGTATAGCGCAGTTGGAGGTCTAATCCACTCAGCACAATGGCGCTGTTTTGCATGGCGATGCGCAGGCGTTCTTCGCTTTCACGTAAGGCTGCTTCTGTCTGCTTTCGCTCGGTGATGTCAATACCAGCAGCATAAATAACTTTATTGTCCAGGTAAGGCTGCGCCCGCCACAAGAACCATCGGTACGAGCCGTCTTTGTGGCGATAGCGGTTTTCAAAGTCGAATAGCTCTTCGCCGCCAAAAAGCTGATTGGCTCCTTGCTGGCTTGCTTCCATATCCGTTGGATGGAGGAAGGTAGCCCCGGGCTGGGTGGTCATTTCTTCCGCCGTCCAGCCGAGGATGCGCTCCACCGTGGGGCTTACCCATTGGAAATAACCGTCCGTACCCATGATGACTTGCAAATCCGAACCGATGGCAAGAAAGCGCTCGCGTTCTCGCTCTATCAGTTTCCGCTCGCTAATGTCATTGAAGAGAATGGCAAATTTGCGCGCTTCGGGTTTGCCCACGCGAGCCACGTAGAGGTCGTACCACTTGTCCCAGGCTGCCAGATGGCTTTCAAAACGAATGGGTTCGCCCGTCAGCACTACTTTTCCGTATATTTCAAACCAGTGTTTTTCCAAATTAGGCTCCAGTTCCCGTCCGGTTTTGCCCACGGCATTCTTCAGCCCGGTCAGTTTTTCATACATGAGGTTGACCTCCAAAAAGCGATAATCAACAGGCTGATTATTTTCGTCAAAAAGCATTTCGCATACGCAGAAACCTTCGTCAATAGAATTGAACAAGGTGCGATACCGCGCTTCGCTTTCACGCAAATCTTCTTCCGACTGTTTTAATTCTGAAATACCTACCGAAACGACAATGGCGTACGCCGCTTTTTCTTGCTCATCGCGCACCAGTTTGACGCTGTTGCTGACCCATACTGCTGCCCCGCCTTTTCGGATGTAGCGCTGTTTACCGGTAAAGGATTCGCCTTTTTTCACCATCTGTATAAATTTCTCCCGATGGGACACTACATCTTCCAGGTGGGTCAGGTCCTGTATTTTTCGCTGCAACAATTCTTCCGCCGTATAGCCAACTATTTGACAATAATGGTCATTTACAAAAGTGAACCTTCCGGTCAAATCCGTGAGCGCAATGCCGACGGTAGTTTGGCTCACCACGGCGCGGAAAAGCTTATCCGAGGCGCGCATTTTTTCTTCGGCTTTTTTGCGCTCAGTAATATCTACAAAAGTCATCACGATACCATCAATGCGGTCTTCGAGCGTACGATACGGCAGCAACCGCGCAATGTACCAGTGCCCTTCTGCACTGCACACTTCCCGTTCGGTGGCTTGCAGGGTTTTTAATACCTGTTGGGCATCTTCGTTTAGAAAATCGTAGTCGAGTTTATTCGTAAAGTCAGAAATGGGTCGCCCGACATCGGCAGGCAGAATATTAAAGATTTTTTGTACTTCTGGGGTAAACAATTTGATATGCAAGGTGCGGTCTAAAAAAATGGTGCCAATATGGATAGAAACCATGAGGTTTTGCAAATCGGCGTTGGCGCGGCTTATTTCTTCCAGCGTGTCTTTCATCTCCTGATTGACGGAGATGAGTTCTTCATTCACCGATTGGAGTTCTTCTTTGCTGGTTTCGAGTTCTTCGGAGGTCGAGCGCAATTCCTCATTGATGGCTTGGAGTTCTTCATTGGAGGCTTTGAGTTCTTCCAGCGAGGTTTCGTACTGTTCTACGGTAGTGCGCAGCCGGTCTTTGGTGCGTTGGAGGTCGTCCTCCAGGCGGCGTACCACGCCTTCCATCGCGTCGTCGGTGGATATTAATTTTTGCTTTTGTCCATTTTCCGCCGGTGCAGTCCTGGCGTAGCTATGTTCTTCAAAAAGTACAAGCAAAAAACCGCGCACCGATTGCGGCGCCGTAATGTTGTGCACCGTCAGGTTGATGTAGCGTTCTTGCCCGTCCAGTTCCATGCGCACATCCGGCACTTCCACGGTTTGCGCTTCTTGTTGGGCAGCAAACAGCGCGGCTCTTACGTCCGGGCGCAAATCGGGGTGGATGATTTTGAGCAGATTCGAGGTCGGTTCTCCACCCACGTGCCGCAGGTAGCGTCCGGCGTGTTCGCTCAGGTGTAAAATGTCAAATTCTTCGTTTACCAAGGCGCTGGGCGGCGCGTATTGCTCGAGGAGGCGAAAGTGCAATTCGCCAAACGAAAATGATTTTTCAGGCTGAATCATAGGTAATTCGGGTATTTTTACTTGCCAGTTATTCCCGAATGGCAGCACCGGCGGCGCGTAAATAATGGATTCGGAACCGGTTCGGGTATAAATGCGCAGCTTTTTTTCGATGGGTGTAAATAAATTGGGCGTTCCTTCTGCCGTCTCGCTGGAACCCAAGACGAGAAAACCGCTTTTACCCAGCGCAAAATGAAATACTTGCAAGACTTTGACCTGCGTAGGGCGATTGAGGTAAATCAATACATTGCGACAACTCACCAAATCCAGCTTCGAAAAAGGCGGGTCGCGCAGCAAATTATGCGGTGAAAATAATATCAATTCCCGCAGTTCTTTGCGAACGCGGTACGTATGGTCTTCTTTTACAAAAAAACGCTGTAGCCGCTCCTCCGACACATCCAACACGATGGAAGTATTGTACTGCCCCAGCCGCGCTTCGGCAATGGCTTCTTTATCTACATCACTGGCAAAGATTTGAATCTTGGGCGGATGGGGAATTTTTGCTGCGTGTTCCGTCAATAACATTGCCATCGAGTACGCCTCCTCACCACTGGCGCAGCCTGCCACCCACACCCGAAGCGTATCTTGCGCCGTTTTGCCTTCAAAAAGCTGGGGAATAACAGATGTTTCTAATGCTTCAAAAACGTCTTTGTCGCGAAAGAAATTGGTGACATTGATGAGTAAATTATTCAACAGGAAATCCACTTCCTCTGGGCGATCGCGCAGCAAGTGTACGTAGTCGGTCATGCTTTCCAACTCATGGATTTGCAAATGACGGGCAATGCGGCGCAAGATGGTCGTTTGTTTATAATTGGCAAAATCATTGCCGGTGCGAACGCGCAGCAAGGTGATAATTTCGCGGAGAGCTTCAGAGCCTTTGATTTGCTCAGCTACTTTCTGGTCATTTTTATCTACGAGGCGGAATCGCTCCGTACTGTCGCGCACGGCGAGGAGCTTCTCCGCCATTTTAGGAATTGGCAGCACTACATCTATCAGTCCGGTATGAATCGCACTGCTCGGCATCTCTCCAAACGCAGCATCCTCGGGGTCTTGCGCAATCGCAAAGCCTTTCCGTTCTTTAATTTGCTTCATGCCCAGCGTACCATCCGAACCCGTACCGGAAAGGATAATACAAACGGCTCTGATGCCATAGACATCGGCGAGGTTGCGAAAAAAATGGTCAATCGCAATGCGCTTGCCTTCAATGCGTTCCGGCTCGGTTAGGCGTATAATTCCATCGGTCAATTCTAAAAACTTTCCCGGCGGGATGACGTACACGTGATTCGGTTTCACCGTCACCGGCTTGTACACTTGCAGCACGGGCATGGCGGTTTGCGTCTGCAAAATTGCATCCAGATTGCTCTCGTGCGCCTGCGAGAGGTGCAACACGACGGCATACGCCATGCCACTATCCGCCGGAATACTGGCAAACAAGGACTTCAAAGCCTGCACGCCACCTGCCGAAGCACCAATGCCGACGAGGAGAAATTTCTTATCATCTGTTGTTTTTGTTTTGGGGGCATCGGTATGGTCCATAGTAATAGGTTTCTCTTTGATGTAGAACGGATAGAAAGGTAAGAAGAATAAATGAAGTTAAGTAACTGGGCAAATTTATTTAAACCACAGAGTTGCCAGAGTCGCACAGCGTATTTTATTGTAAATCGATAGGTTAGCCTCTGTGAAACTTTGTAAACGCTGTGGTTTAAATTTGCTCGATTACTTATACCATAATAATAAGAATCAGGGGTTATCCGTTTTTTCGACAAAATCAGCCTCTTCCATCCTTGATTCACATTATAATTAGCACAATCTATTTTTTAAATGAATAACAAAAGGAAAGTATTTTTCTATAAAATTGATTCTTTTTTATAACAAGGAAGTTTTTCGGTATCGTTACATGATTTTTTGTAGTTACCGCATCATTCTGTGTCTTCGACATATCATTGCATACAGTCAATTTATCATTATTTGCGGTGTACGAGTAAGGTAATGATTTCAAAAAAGCATTTTATGCCTACTGCAAGGTGTAGAGAGACCTTCATACATAGTGAACAGAAGCCGTAAAATGAATAAACGACGGCATAATACTACTTGTTGACTGCATAACATCGTGCGGCGACGACAAAAAATCATAGGGCGACAGCAAAATATCATGCGGCGACGACTCAGAATGGCTTGTACAAGACGTATTAGGCACTGAAAACAAAGCGAAAAGCATCCTACGACTGGAGCGTAAGACGCTTTTGCTGCGGCTACGAGCCGTAGGACGTTTTGACGTTCAAATGTGGAACGACCGCTCTGCCAATGCTTTCATAATAAAATCCATCTTCTTGCATTCGTTCTAAATCGTATAAATTGCGCCCATCAAAAATGGCGGGTGTTTTTAATAATTGCTTCATCACTTTGAAACTTGGGGTGCGGAACACACTCCATTCTGTCACAATCGCCAGCGCATCGGCTTCGATGAGGGCTTCGTATTGGTCAGACGCAAATTGAATACGGTCGCCATAAATAGCGCGAATGTTGCCCATCGCTTCCGGGTCGAATGCTTTAATTTTTGCGCCTGCTTCCAGCAGTTCATTGATGATATACAGTGCTGGTGCTTCCCGAATATCGTCGGTATTGGGTTTGAACGCCAAGCCCCAAATGGCGATGGTTTTATTGTGTAAGTTGTTTTTGAAAAACGTTTTGATTTTTTTAGCTAACACACTGCGCTGCACGTCGTTTACTTGCATGACCGATTGTAATATTTTAAAATCATAATCAAAATCGCTCGCCGTCCTTGCCAATGCCTGTACATCTTTTGGGAAACAACTGCCGCCATAGCCCACGCCAGGAAACAGAAATCGCTTGCCGATGCGCGTATCGCTGCCCATGCCCATGCGCACCAGGTCTACATTCGCGCCCAGGCGTTCGCACAGGTTGGCAATTTCATTCATAAAAGAAATGCGGGTTGCTAAATAAGAATTCGCTGCATATTTAGTCATCTCCGCCGAGCGCTCATCCATAAAAATAATTGGATTGCCCTGACGCACAAATGGCTCGTACAACTCTCTCATAACGCGGTGCGCACGCTCCGAACTGGTGCCAATGACGACTCGATCCGGTTTCATAAAATCTTCTACGGCTACCCCCTCGCGTAAGAATTCTGGGTTGGAAACTACATCAAATAGATCTTCATGGAGTCCTTTTGCAAGAATGGCGTGTACCTTTTCTGCCGTTCCAACCGGCACGGTGCTTTTATCTATAATCACTTTATAATCGGTAATTAAATCTGATAATTGTCCAGCTACGCCCATGATGTAGGATAAATCGGCGGAGCCATCCTCGCCCGGGGGCGTTGGTAATGCAAGAAAAATGACTTCTGCATCTTTAATGGCTTCTGCCAAATCGGTGGTGAATTTCAAGCGTCCCTGCCGGGTATTGCGCTCAAAGAGTACGTCCAAGCCGGGTTCATAAATAGGAATTTCGCCGCTGCGTAGGCGGTCTACTTTTTGTTCATTGATGTCCACACAAATCACTTCGTTGCCAGTCTCGGCGAAACAAGTGCCCGTCACCAAGCCAACGTATCCTGTACCAACTACTGCAATGTTCATGGTATATTTGTTTTTGTAAAAAATGCAAAGGTAGGGAAAAGTATTAAATGGAATATTGGAAAGTTGGAATATTGGAATCGAATACCGAAGTCAGGCAAGTATTGAAAATATAATAACTTGTGTAATACACAACGCGTCTTTACATCTTATTTTGATATATTAAAATGAAATGGCTTGATTAGAAGCGCGTCTAAGTTGCATGATGATGTATCATAACCTCAATTTTTAAAGCAAATGATATTTAGGGATAAGTAGCCTCACATTTAGCTCGAATATCCGATTGCTCAATGGCTGCTATTACTTTCTGCTTGGCGTATTCCATTTTATTAGGTTGCGTATTAAAGTCGGAGGTAGGTATATGTACGATAAGTGCCATGTATCCCTCTCTATCTATGAAGGTTTTAATGGTGTCCTTCTCGTCAATGGTGTCCACAAAGACGCGCACCATCGGTAGATCGGGTACGGCTTCATTCATTTGCCGTTCCAAGTCATACGTTTCTAACACTTCTTGGTAATCCCGTTGTCCTGTTCTAACGTCCATGATAAAAGTTAAGATTTTTACTCTTCTGTTTCAAATAGAATTTCCAACTCCCCGATGGCTTCTACCACTTTCTGTTTGGCATATTCCATTTTATTAGGTTGCGCATCAAAATCAGACTTACTAATATGCACAATTAACGCTATATAATTTCCATCATGGAAGTCTATATTTTCCCCTGTTTCGTCAATGGTATCTAAGAGAACACGAAGTTGAGACAGATCAGGAACTATTTCTTGTACTTGATTTTTGAGTTCACACTCATCCAATTGTTCTTGATATTCCCATTGTGCTACTTTGAGTTCCATAATTTTAGTTTTTAACGAAGTCCTGTATTTTTGGGTGGATACAGCAATTTATGTCTTTTTTTATTTATTTGCAACCTTGTCGGATCAGGTCGCTGCATATTTTCAGGCGACAAAGCATAAGCTGCTATTCTACGTACTTCTTCTATTTCGCACTCTGCAGAAGACCCTGCAAATACCGGATGATACTTGACGTTATTTTGTAAATAATAAATCTCATCATACCGCTCCTCTTTAGAACAAGTCTTACCTATTTTCCACACTTCTCCTGCTTTCAAAAAAAATACGCTGTAAAGACAATGTTTACATTCGTAATATCCATCTGCGGTTGCGCGTAGCTCATAAACCGTACACTCTTCAAATGAAGTTACTTTTTTATCAACAAAATTGTTGTATTTCGGTTTGATGACCCATTCGCCCTCTACCTTTTCATAGCCATCGGTAAAGTGTTTGTAAGCAAAAAATATACCCGCCGCAAGCGCCACTAATATCAAAAACTTCATGGGCTGGGGCAGATTTTCTAAAACGGCTTTTTCTGTTTCGATTTGTGTTGGCATGTAATTTCGGTGCTCTTAAGATTCAAAAAGCGTTTTATTAGCAATGAATTGGCAAGATGTAAAATATATTATACTATTTTCTGCTTTTATGAAGTTTTTTGACTGTAAGATAGGAGTGTGGAAAGTAGAAATATACTTTAAAAACCTAACTCGCTTCATCACTTAACATTTAATTTACAATAAAAAGGAAAAATGTTAAACTTTTAAAATTGCTTGCCATGTTAAAAAATATACCTCAATTTGCTGCTACGCTCTCAGAAGTAAGCAAATAACTAAAGAAAGCTTGATGTAATACGTGGAGAACGACAAAAAGTGTACCGACTTACGCCCTATGAAAACCCTATTGTGTAAACCAAAAACCGTATCATATGTCAATCCAAAACTCAAACACTAAGACCCAGCTACAAATCGCCGAAGAACTCGGTATAGACCGCAAAACACTGTACAACAAAATCAAGAAAGCGGGCATCCAGCTTGGGAGAGATTTACTCACGCCAGAAGAACAACAATTGATTTACGCATTATTTGGCATAAAAAAAGAAGACCCAAAGGAAGACGAGCAGGAATGAGGAATTCCCCAAGATTCCCCAAGATTCCCCAACGTCGTATTGTGAAAGAGGGTAATTTTGTACCTGTCAGCGCAGCTACTTTGAGAAGGCGCCAAGAGAAGCAGTTGCGCGGGCAGGAGGCGATCCTGAAAACTCCTTTAACAAGAAGTAGGAATTACAAAATGCTATTTTACAATGAAAAAAATAATAGCTTTAAGTTCGTTGGCGGTGCTTTATTGCTTGCTGTGTGCGCAATCTATGGGACCAGATGGAAACATTTATGGGCGATATTGTCAGCAGGGTGACCAATATCTTATAGATGCGGAGGCTTGGTTTGATGATCCAGATAACGATTGTGTATCCACTAATTACTATATCAGATATTACGGCGTTGATGAAACGGGCTCGATTTTTTATGACGTAACAGGAGGCGCCCCATTCGACTTTGGTCAATCCTATTATCTAGGAGGTGAAGCTGGGTGGTGGAATTGTTGTCCACCTCAGGGGAGTGGAGGTGGTGGAGGCGGGGATAATCAATATCAAGAAGACTGTACATTTTATATAGATGCGAATGGCGTCGTTACTATTGATTGCAAACCCTGATGATTGATTGGCACACAATAATTTTAATTAAAAAACAAATGAAATGAAAAAATTAATTCTAATTTTGGTAACCTTCGCTGTATTTGTACAAGCCTGTTCTCAAACAGAAGAAGAAATTGCAGCCGCTTTCCCACCAGATACAAATGCACAAGGACTTGATAATCCATTAATACCTGCCTTGGATGCAATGAGTTTAATGCACTTCAAAGAAGATTTTGTAGGATATATGCCTGTCAAAAAAGCGTTAAATCCAACTACTTCTCCCTTACTATTTAAACACGGAAAGTCATTACGAACACAGAATAAAATGACTTTTACGGATAATTACGCTTCTATCAAAACTGATATGATATTATATCGTAATCAAGATGTAGCTTACCATTCCCCTGATATTCAGCATCTTGCGCTGCGAATGTTACGTTATTATTTTTTACCAGATAGTGCTGCAAGCGCGATAGCAGAAACTCAATTTTTGCTTGATATACTCATTGAAAGTAAAGCTATAGACTTAGATGTGCTGGCAGATGCTTATGTAAAAGTAAAACCTGTGTTGAAAGCTGAAGAGCAAAAGAAGTATATGGACTACTTACAGCAACTATACTGGAAAGACAGAAAGAAAATACAAGATAAATTTGAGGATTATAAAAAAGGATACGAAACCTCAATGGGTATCGAAAAAAGAAAATTTCTTTACAAGGGCAGACACTTGATGGTACTTTCACAAGCCTTACGCTACACAAATGATTTATTAAAGATAGAAACAGAACAGAAGAATTAATTTAAATATAAGTTTTAGTGAGTATTTGAGCGTTCTATGGCACTAAAGCTATAGAACGCTTTTGTTTCTAAAAAATATTAAGATGAAAAAAATAATTTTATCTTTTATAACAGTAATGGTGCTTGTACAAGCCTGCTCCCAAACGGAAGAAGAAATGGTAGCCGCTTTTGCAACCGATACCCAAGCCATAGCAAATCCAGCAGAGACCATGCTTAATGCCATGAGCATGGTGGATTTCAAAGAAGATTTTGTATCTTATACCTCTATCAGAAAACCATTAAATGCAAATACGTGTCCATTAATATTTAAACATCGAAAATCGATCTACATAAAGGATAAAATTGCTTTAATGGATGCGTATATTCCCATGAAATCCGATATGATACGTTATCATAATGAAGATGCGGCATATCATGGCGGTGATCTTCAGCATCTTGCTTTACGAATGCTACGGTATAATTTTCTCCCTGATAACTCAGAAGTTGCAATAGAAGAAACTCGATTTTTGCTCAACATTCTTATAGAAAGTAATGCCGTGGATTTGGACGTGCTGGCAGACGCTTATGCAAAAGTAGAACATCTACTTACTGACCAAGAGAAAGCCGATTATATGAATTACTTCCGAACAAAATATTTAAAGTATAAAAAATTTGTTGCTGAAAAATTTGAGATTTATAAAAAAGGCTATGAAACTTCTACTGGTGTGAAGAAGAATGAATTTTTATATAGTGGTAGATCTTTAGTAAGAACTTCACAATCGCTTCGATATGTGAATGATTTATTGAAAATAGAAACGGAACAGAAAAATTAATTTAAATATAAGTTTTAGTGAGTGTATGTAAGCGTTCTATGGCTTTGGAGCTGTAGAACGCTTTGTTCGTTTAGCTTCTATGGTGGTAGTTTCAGGGAGTGGAATCACTTGTGTAATCTTCCACTCCCTGATGCATTCCAGCGTGAGCCATACCTATTCGCTTTATCACTTAACATTTAATTTACAATAGAAATAAGAGATGTTAAATTTTTTTAAATACTTGATTCATTAAAAAATAGGTTTTAATTTACTGCCAATTGTTTATTTAAAGGCAACAAAAAATAGGGAAAACTTGATATACATAAGTGGAGAACGATAAAGCGTGTAACTAACTTACGCCCTATGAAAAACCCTACTGTGTAAACCAAAACCGTATCATATGTCAACCCAAAACTCAAACACGAAGACCCGGCCACAAATCGCCGCAGAACTCGGCGTAGACCGCAAAACGCTGTACAACAAAATCAAGAAAGCAGAGATCCAACTCAGGAGAGATTTACTCACACCGGAGGAACAAAAGTTGATTTACGCATTATTTGGCATAAAAAAAGAAGACCCAAAGGAAGACGAGCAGGAATGAGGAATTCCCCAACTTTCCCCAAGATTCCCCAACATTGTATTCCAAAAGAGCATAATTTTATACCTGCCCGCGCAGCTACTTTGAGAAGGTATCCGAAGGGTGGCGGTGGTGATAAAATTTTTGATGAAAACAATATTTTTTAACCTGCTTAAATCAAATGCATATGAAACATTTTCTTATTGTATTACTAAGTATTAGCACCTTAATCGTAAGTTGCAATGACGGACTAGATGACACTACTGTGAGAACCGAACAGGAATTGATATCAGAGATTACTGCTGCACCAGAATTCATAAGGTTGATGAATACATTCAGTCATGAAGGTAAAAATGCAGATACAAGAAGCGAAACTACACACGGACAGCAAAGAGAAAATGAAAAAAGGGTATTAGTGGCTTATGGTGAAATTTTGTCCCAATACAGAGATGAACTTGCCAAGAGTGAGGATGAATTAAGTTATACTACTACTTTTAAAAAAATTATTCTTGCTTCTAATTATGATGATTTAACCAAGCAAGAAATGATAAAAAGAGTTGAAGATACAAGTAAGACACTTAAAGAAAAAGAAGATTTAATGCACACCTTAACGAAAAAATATCCTGAGGTAAAAGACAAAGCTCTCTTGGAAAAGCTATTTAGTTATTATCGAAATTCAAAAAAATATTAAAATGAAGAAAATATTAATCATAATAGTTTTTATTTGCGCGTATTTCACTCAAACCAACAGTCAAACACCATGTGAAAATATTTGTAGTAGCAATTACGATTTATGTGTGTACAATTTTAATTGGCAAAGAGACATATGTAGTGATCAGTGCTTTATGGGGTATTGGAGCTGTCAACATAACGAAGGTCCCCAATGGGAGGGTTGTAGAATTGATTATGAATATTGTAATTGGATGTGTGATTATACTTTGTGGTATAATATAGATGAGTGTAATGATGAGTATTACTATTGTTTGCAAGGATGTTAAATTTAAGAGTGATGTCATCTTGCGAAGGAGATGACATTACTCTTCCCCTACAAAAAAATTAATAATTTATCAATTTTAGTGCGTGTATGTAAGCGTTCTATGGCTTTGGAGCTATAGAACGCTTTGTTCATTTAGCTTCTATACTCGTAGTTTAAGGGAGTGGAATCACTTGTGTAATCTTCCACTCCCTGATGCATTCCAGCGTGAGCCATACCTATTCGCTTTATCACTTAACATTTAATTTACAATAGAAATAAGAGATGTTAAATTTTAAAAATTACTTGTTCGCCACAAAAATATGCCTTAATTTACTGCCGATTTACTGCCGATTTACTGCCAATTTACTGCCGATTTACTGCCGATTATTTAAAGGCAACAAAAAATAGGGAAAACTTAATATACATAAGTGGAGAACGATAAAGCATGTAACTGACTTACGCCCTATGAAAAACCCTATTATGTAAACCAAAAACCGTATCATATGTCAACCCAAAATCCGAACTCTAAAACGCGCAAAGAAATCGCTGCCGAATATGGCATTGACCCAAGAACCCTGTATCGCTGGCTCAAGGAGGCGGGCATCGTACTGAGCAAAGGTAGAGTCACCCCTGTCGTACAGGAAATTATCTGCCAAAAGTTTGGCAAACCAAAGCCAGTGCAGCAGGAAAAAACATAAATGTCCGAAAACGCCCGATTATGCCCGATTTGCGTATGGCAAAAAGGCGTAATTTTGTACCTGTCAGCGCAGCTATTTTGAGAAGGCGCCAAGAGAAGTAGCTGTGCGGGCAGGAGGCGATCCCGAAAACTCCTTGAACAAGAAGTAGGACACATCATTATCAATAGTGATGTGAGTTATTTATGTATCCAAGTTAACTATTATGAAACCTAAAATACTTGTTTCTACAATTTTGTTAATGCTTCCTCTGTGCTTCATCAATGCACAATTTACAATTACAGGTGGTTGTAGTAGCGTCACTATCGCTGGTGGCATACCCCCTTACGGAAATAATTTATATGTAGAAGGTTTGTTTCCCACCCCACCGACATGTAGCGAGTTACAAGGATCAGCGCAAGCTGGGATCGTAAGATTCTACTTAGATCAGCGCAACACAAGCGGCGGTTGGGCGCAGGTAGCAGGACCTAAATATAACTCGCAAGGGAATTCGTTTAATAATTTGAGCCATGGCACCTATCGAGTACGTGTTCAAGTTCCGATAAAATCTTTTAATATCAACTGCCCAAACAATGAAATACTTGTTTACAACCCAGCAGGTCAATTGGTAGGATACCAAGCTTATTGGCAGTCCGTTGGTACGGCATCCAATACAGTAATTGTTGGGCAAACTACTTCTTCCGATATTAGCTATACATTTGTAGATGGTGGAGGAGGCAATAGCAATCCCAGTGCTTTTGACCTTGCAGAAGTGGCAAAAATTAATGCTTCCGCAAGTAAAAACTATGATAGGTGGTGGCTGACTATTTTTGAAGAGGGCGGTCAGCAGCGGTATAAGTCAAATGACTGGACGGATGGAACAATCGGAGAATTTAATTTGAGCACCTTTTGGGCAGGTGGAACAGGTTGGCAGTTTGAATCGCTTAATTCTTATAAGGTGCAATTTGCCATTACTAACACACAATGTCCCAATACATCAACATGGACCAATCTAGATAAATCTTTTTTCATTTGTCCTGCAGGTAGCGGCTGCCGCTATGGCACTGATGACAATCATCTTAATTATAACCTCAGCCCGAATCCGGTTATCAGCGAAGCACTTCGGATAGGCAATTTTGATCCTGCTATTCAGCAAGGATATTATCTAACGATCATCAATATGACTGGGCAGGTGGTGAAAAATATATCTAATTTAGATAGTTCAGAAATTGACGTTTCTACATTACCAAATGGCACTTACGCATTGTCTCTTTGGGATGATCAGCGCACAAGGGTGTTTACTGAAAAAATTCTCATTATGCATTAAAGAAATTTTCTAATAAAATATCTGTTCCAGATTAGCAAATTTGCTAATCTGGAACGACTTAACTCCTATGAACACAAGATTATTAATTTCTATATGCTTGTATTTCACTTATATTTCGGTAATTGCCCAAAATCTTATTCCTAACCCAGGTTTTGATTCTGTAACAGATTGCCCTTTCAAGGGAGGGCAAATTGGGTATGCCGTTCCTTGGTTATCCGCAACTAGTGGCGGTACGCCTGATTTATACAATGAATGTGGTAGTGTGGGGTATATGGTACCTCATCCATTTATCTACTGTTATCAACCAGCACGTAGCGTAGGAGGTTATGCAAATATTGGTGTTTATGGAGGAAGAGAATATATAGAAACACCTTTATCTACACCTTTACAAAAAGGAAAACAATATTACATTCATTTCTTTGTTTCACCTAATTCGGGGTGCTTTTTAGGTGCATCGTGGAAGTATACTGACGGTATTGGATTAGCATTTTCTAATACTTTAATTAAAGTTAATGTTTCTGATAAAGAAGTTTTACAACTTCAACCAGCAATAGAAAATCGAGGCAAAGTGATCAAAGATACTGCAAATTGGACCAAAATAAATGGATGCTACGTTGCAGAGGGTGGAGAAAACTATGCTATCATTGGCAATTTTAGGACAAATATTCAAACTATACTTGAAGTTGAAAATCCTAATGATATTCCTCATGCCAATTCTATGTTTATCGAAGATGTATTAGTGATGGCATTTGATCCGCTTCCTGATACTATATTACTTTGTGACGGAGAAGAAAAAACATTAGATGCTACTTTTTTAGATGCAACGTATCGCTGGAATACAGGTATTACCAGTCCTTTAGTAACAATAAATACTGCTGGAAAATACATAGTTGAAGCTGTTATTGGAAATTGTACGCTTTCAGATACCGTAGTAGTCATTAATTCAAAAACAGCACAGGGATTACCTTTAGATACAATTTTTTGTAAAGGAGATATATTGTCTCTCTCTGTTTCTGTTCCCGGGAATTATAAATGGTCAACTGGTTCTAATTTTTCTTCTATATATATTAGCAATCCTGGATTATATAGCGTATCTGTAACAAATGATTGTGGGGATTTTACTTTCTCTACATTGGTAAAAGAAGAAGACTGTTCCTGTAATGTATATGTACCTAATGCCTTTTCTCCAAATAATGATGGAAATAATGATTTCTTAGAAATATTTTTTGCCTGTCCTTTTTTATCAAAAATTAATCGCTTTCAGATATTTGATCGCTGGGGCACATTACTATTTAGCGAACCCAACACTAAGGCGGTAAATTGGAATGGCATTTTTAATGGGCAGCCTCTTCAAAACGGAGTCTATATTTGGATTTTGGATTATGAAATTAGTGAAAATGGGATAACAAAAAATATTGTAAAGAGTGGAGATGTAACAATTGTAAGATAAAATTATGTCAAGTGCCAATTTAACTTTAATGCTACTCGTATTTTCAATTTTTCAAGCGTGGAGTCAAAACTCTATCATTCCTACCTGTGGTTTTAAAGAACTTATGTCAAAAAGTATAACCAAAGATATATCTGTTTTAAAAAAAATAGAAGATTATGAACGCATGGTAGATACTTTTATATCAAAAATTGACAACAATTTATCAAATCGCTCTATAATTAGAATACCTGTTGTTGTTCATATAGTTTGGAATACTCCTGAAGAAAATATAGACGAAGGCATGATATACTCTCAAATAGAGGCTTTAAATCGAGATTTTTCTGCTAAAAATACAGACTTCAATCAAATTCCAACAGAATTTAAAAATACTTTTGGTCATACAGATATTGAGTTTTGTTTAGCAGACAAAGATATATTTGGCAATTCAACAAATGGAATAGTTCGGGTAAAGACTGAAACAACAGAAATTGGGGCAACTGACAATATATTTTACACAATTCGAGGAGGCAGTAATGCTTGGGATGCAAATAAATATATGAATATATGGGTTGCTAATACTGGCAAATTTGTGACCGGATATGGAACTTACCCAGCCATGAGTATCCCAGAGGAAACGGGAATAGTCATTCATCCTAAATATTTTGGAGCAAACAATAGTGCCAGATTCGGATTAGGTCGAGTAGCCGTTCATGAAATTGGACATTATCTTGGGTTGTTGCATACTTGGGCAGATGATTCTGATTGTAGCACTGATGATGGTATAAATGATACACCTCCACAAGAAAACTATTATACAGGCTGCCCTACCTATCCTCAAAACTCCTGTGGATATTCAAACATATTTATGAATTTCATGGATTATGTAGATGACAAGTGTATGCATTTGTTTACTTACGAACAAACAAGAAAAATGCGAGCGACCTTAGCAGTATTTAGACAAGGAT
The DNA here is from genome assembly GCA_964549655.1 of uncultured Saprospiraceae bacterium. Classification (GTDB taxonomy): domain Bacteria; phylum Bacteroidota; class Bacteroidia; order Chitinophagales; family Saprospiraceae; genus JADJNW01. The sequence goes on along the minus strand of CAZJXN010000002.1, from coordinate 74,059 downwards.
TGTCAGAGTCAAATATTTCATGCAGTGATAATAGTTTTTTAAAAGAACCTTCTTTTAGCCTTTTTCCTAACCCTACTTGGAATGAAATTAATATTAAAATTGAAGATATAGAAAAACTTGATAACACTTTTAAAATTCAAATATATAACAACTTGGGGCAACTTTTAATAGAATCTTTTTTAGAAAAAACTAATACAATATTCAAAATTGACACCTCAAAACTTCCTGTGGGAGTTTATATTATAAGAGTAGCCGAGATTACAAAGCGTTTTATAAAAATTAAATGAAATCTTATTTTGTGTTTAAAAAATCTAAATGCTTTTAAAATACTCCTTTTTCCCACCTCCATTGAAACTATTTTCTCGTTCTCCTTGATATTTACTCACGCCGGAGGAACAACAATTGATTTACGCATTATTTGGCATAAAAAAAGAAGACCCAAAGGAAGACGAGCAGGAATGAGGAATTCCCCAACTTTCCCCAAGATTCCCCAACATTGTATTCCAAAAGGGCATAATTTTGTACCTGTCAGCGCAGCTACTTTGAGAAGACGCCAATAGAAGTAGCTGCGCGGGCAGGAGGCGATCCCGAAAACTCTTGGAGTAAGAAGTAAAGGCGATACAAGGGCAGTTGGAATGAAATTTTAAAATATAAAAATATACATTAGTGATTATTTGGAAAAATTTTGTACGTGCGCGATTTTGAAAAATAGGCTGTCCCAATAAACTTTGAAAATTAACGGCGGATGATACGGAATTTATTTGCATAATCACTATTATGAAAGTCATCTATTTTGTTATTGGAGCAGCTTTTTTACTAATGACTATACTTGGTTGCTCCTTGAAAGATACCTTCAAAATAAAAGAAGAAATACCCACGCTCTCCCAAGATGGTCGAAGAGCACTCGGCTTCCTACTCAATGGTAAAGTATGGGTGCCAAAGGGAAGAACAGGGCAATCTCAAAACTACCAATTTAATGTGGACCCTGGTTATGATTCGTTGGGTGTATTTAACATATTCGCCTATCGGTTCCCCAACTTTGGAGACGGTACGGGAAAAGGCTATCAAGATTTTGGAATTGGAGCGTCTGTGAAATCAGCAGGTACCTTTTATATTGGGAAATCAAATCAAAGTTGGGCTAGTTTTTTTGATGAGGACTCTAATTGCGATTATTCCTATTTTAGGAATAGAGATAGTACGACACAAGCCGATGGTTATCTAAAAATAACCCGCTACGATTTAGAAAAAGGGGTATTTCAAGGAGAATTCGAGGTAACGCTGTGGAAGCCCGGCTGCGATACGATGAGAATTACTGAAGGACGCTTTGATTGGAAGTATTAACAAAAAAAAGGAGCATAACATGAAAACAGTTTATTATTTGACATTCGCTGGCTGTCTGCTCACGGGTGTAGCCGCCTGCTCGCTCAAAGACACTTTCAAGGTAAAAGAAGAAATACCTACGCTCTCCCAAGATGGTCGAAGAGCAATGGGTTTTCTACTAAATGGCAAAGTATGGGTGCCGAAAGGCAGAACCGGGCAATCTCAGAACTATCAACTTGATGTTGACCCAGATTTCGACTCGCTGGGTGTCTTTGGTATAAAGGCTTATCGCTTTCCTAATTTTGGAGATGGCACAAGAAATGGATATCAGGATTTTGCCATTGGTGCTTCTACAAAAGCACTTGGAATTTATCACTTTGAGAAATCAGCTAACCGTCTGTTTGTACTATATGACCGTGATACTGGTTGTCTTTACGATAATCGAGACACTACAACGCAGGGTAAAGGTTATCTCAAAATAACCCGCTACGACTTAGAGAAAGGTGTATTTCAAGGAGAGTTTGAAGTGACACTGTGGAAACCAGGCTGTGATACGGTTAGAATTACCGAAGGGCGCTTTGATTGGAAGTATTAGCACGTTGAAATTGTAAATTTTTCCTTTTAACCGATAAAAATATTTTATGAAAACGCTAACAAAAGTATGCTTGTTAGCCTGGATGTGGTTTGCCCTTTCCCAGGCGGTTATTGCTCAAACGGATCCTATCCGTACGCAGTTGAATAGCATTTTTGCTAACCTAAATCGCAGCGCTATTCCTACTGGCGTGTTGCGAGAATATGGGGTAGAGCTCATTGATTTACAGCAGTTCAATGGCAGCGCCAGCACGAGTAATGAAGTCAATTCAGCCATCTGGAATATGCTCTACCAAAGCTTTTACACTGCTCGCATCAGTGGCATCCAAAATTTACCTACTTTGGAGCAGGTAAACACTAATGTTGATAATGCATTGCGTGGGAACACCGCCGTTATTGTGCCTATTTTCTTTGGCGAATACGACACGATGCGTGCCGATGCGGTGAGTAGCAATTTGCTGAGGGTACAGAATAACCAGCTATTTGACGTAGCAAATCGCCCGCAAAGCCCCTATCGTACCAGTCGGGTTTTTGCCGCGTCGCCTATGCGCAATTTTTCTGAAGACGGGAATTTTTCTATTGTATTTCAGAGTAACCAATTTTACACCAACACCACCCGCACGGTGAGTAATATCCAGGTGGACATGGCGGATGGTCTCGGTTTTCGCACTGCTACTTTTGGTACGCCCCTGAGCGCCATCTATACCAGTATCGGCAATCGCACGCTCACGATTCGAGTCACCCTTAGTGATGGTATCACTTGGCAATGCTTTAGTAAAGTACAGGTGCTACAGCCATCAAGCGGCAGCAGCCGTTATGCACGTACTCCACCCATTACTACTACTATTCCAGCCAGAGCAGGAGTACATAGTGGAGGCAGATTGCAAATTGCCCTTAGCATTCGTAATTCCACTGGCAGAATAAGAAGACCCTTTATTGTGGCAGAGGGATTTGATATTTCTACTATATCGGCAAGGCTGGGTACGAACTTCGAATATGAAGATTTTGTACGTGAGATATCAACTATTCAGAATTACGATTTTAATGGACAATTAGACGATGTCGGTGAATACGATTTGATATTTTTGGATTACACCAATGGCGTAGATGACGTGCGGCGCAACGCAGCCCTGCTGGAGGAGGCGATTGGCATTATTAATACTGAAAAACAGGCAAATGGTAGTAACCAGCAGAATGTGGTGATGGGTATTAGTATGGGTGGTTTGGTGACCCGATACTGCTTGGCAAGCATGACCAAAAGATTTATAAATCCACAAACCCGATTGTTGATTACCCAAGATAGCCCACACAGAGGAGCTAATGCCATGTTAGGTTTGCAGCATTTCTTACGTATTTTGGGAGATGTTAATATCACATTTTGGAAATTAAGGCGTATTGTACCAGAAATAGACGCGCTTATCAATGCTAATGATTCGGAAGGTGCTAGAAATCAATTATTAGTGAGAGCGACAAATGCGGATGGAGGTGTTGCTTTTAATACGTTTTTAGATAACGAATATCGCAATATGATTACATTTGCACCTACAGACCCACAACCTGCTTATCGTTTTGTTGCAGTAAGTCAAGGAGCAGAATGTGGTCAAGGATCTTTACCTGCTGGCGCTACAGTGGCAGGTGGCTCAGGAGAGGCATACCTTCGTTTTTTTCGTACCATTATTCCTTCAAGAAGGGGTTTTTTCTTTGAAGGTAGTATTAATGCGCTACCAGCGTCGGGGTCACAGCGAATTTGCCGATTTAATTTAAGGTATTTTATAGATTTATTCAGTGTCATAAGAATATCCGTTGCTTTAACAAACAAATCTATCAATTCTCCCAGTGGAATATTACCATGGGATTCTGCTGCTGGAGGGACGGAGTCAATAGAAGGACGTGGTGGTATTGGAGAAGGAGCCTTTTCTGGCGGTTTTGACTGGGTGATTATTGGAGCTTCTCTTAACGGCGTTGTGAATCATACGGAATGGTGTTTTGTACCTACTGTAAGTTCGCTTGATGTTGTGACGTTGAACAGCACTGTTCTTAATACTACTTACGTAGGTGCAGTAACACCAAGAAGTTATACCAGACCAGAAACCTATATTTCACAAGAACCGTTTAATACACCAACAGGAGCAAGGTTTAATCAAGGGCATACTAATTTTACCGCTAGAAATTCTCGCTGGATTTTTAATGAGATGCAAGGAATTGCAAATACGATCAATTGCTCCAGGGTTTGTCTAAATAATACTTGGGTAGAAATAGAAGGACCAAATACCATTAGCTGTGGGCAAACAGTGAATTTTTCTGCTCCAATTGTAGCTATTACTCCAAATAGTTATTCATGGGCTTTGAGTAGCGGTTTATCGCTTCAAAGTGGGCAAGGAACAAGAATTATAAGTGCTAAATCTTCTGGAATAGGTGCTACATCAGGAACGATTAATTCAACATTACAGTATGCTTGTGAAGCAGGCACAGGCACAACAACTACGGTGAATGCTACCTTAAAAACTAAAACAGTTACAATAGAAGAATCATCCATCAGCGGCACCATTACTTACAGTGGAGGAAGCCAGACCATGCAGACTGTTAATTTTGTGCCTTCTACTAATATGACCGTTAATGTAAGTGCGCCTGGTTCCACTTCTTTCACGTGGACTAAAACGAGTGGTTCAGGAAGTTTTTTCATTTCAAATAATGGAAGAACGCTATCTTTAACGCTTCCCTCTAGCGGTAGCATTTCATTCAATTTAAGCACAAATTCAACTTGTGGCTTCATACAAAGAACTGTGACATTTGTTTCTTCTTCCGGCTTTTTCAGGATTTATCCAAACCCAAGCAGTGATAATATTTATGTGGAAGCTATTCAAGATTATGAAATTGAATACTCGGATGAAAGGGGGCTTTCGCAGCGATTGCAAATAAAACCAAATATTGAGAGACTTAACGTTTATGATAGAGACGGAAATTTAGTCAGAAAACAGATTTTAAATACTCGTGCAAAAACCGCAAGTGTTAATCTAAGTGAATTAAGAGCAGGGACTTACCTTGTAGAAATAGTGAGTGATAATATAAGTTACAAGCAAACAGTAGTAAAAATCTAAGGCATATGGGCAGCATCTTTCACGAGTGCTGCCTTATTTTTTCAAAAAGCTTGAAAAAATTTAAATTTATAAATAATGAATGCCTATTTCAAAAATATGAAGAACACTTTGATTACTATTTTTATTAAACTACTTACTATTTACACCTTAGCTGCTCAAAATAGCTCTTTTGGATTACAAGGCGGCGTCAATCTAAGCACACAACTCAATTACAATCCAGAGATTCCTCAAGATGGTACATTCCAGTGGAATAATAGAACCACCTGGAATGCAGGAATTATTGCAAACTGGAATCTTTTTTCTGAAAAACAATCTATATTTTTACAAAAGATAAGTGTGAAAGGAAGGTTGCTCTATAATAATAAAGGCTTTCGGGAATATGCACAAATCGGCTCTATTGGCGCTATCAGTACCTACGGAGATTACATTTTTGACAATAAATTTTATTATATCAGCTTAGATGCTTCGTTACATTACAGGTTCTTAAGAGGTCAGGTAAGTCCTGTTTTCATTGGGGGCATTCGAGTAGATTATTTGCTCGATTATAAAATGGAAAGTCAGGAATTTCCTGTTTATAGATCTTATCCAATAGCCGATTATGGAAATTTTAATAAGTGGACGACTGGCTTTATTGTAGGATTGGGTCTTTATACGGAGAAGGGCGTAACTTTGTCGCTTGAAACTAATCTTGATTTTTCTCTTTTAGTCAATAAAAGTAATCTTCAAGTGCGCAATTGGGTCACGTCTTTCAATCTTATACTGGATTTATTTGAGCTTAAAAAAGCCAATAATGAAAATAAAAAAGAATGAGTTAATTTTTTAATTTCTGCTCCTTTTCCCACCTCCATTGAAACTATTTTCTCATTCTCCTCGATATTTACTCACACCGGCAGAACAACAATTGATTTACGCATTATTTGGCATAAAAAAAGAAGACCCAAAGGAAGATGAGCAGGAATGAGGAATTCCCCGACTTTCCCCAAGATTCCCCAACTTTGTATTGCAAAAGGGCATAATTTTGTACCTGCCCGCGCAGCTACTTTGAAAAGGCATCAGAGAAGTAACTGTGCGGGCAGGAGGCGATTCTGAAAACTCTTGGAATCTTCATCAGCGTTTCCAATTGTATGATTTACAATATTTATGTAAAAAAATAATCTTTAGATGCCAAATGGTCAATAAATATTTTTGATATTTAATGTATCTGGCAGACAGATGTAATGCTCTTAATGACTACGACATGAAAAACACCCTTAAAACCTTTGTTCTAATTCTGAGTATATTTTTTAGCTTGAACCTGTATAGCCAATTTTTGGAGCCAAAAATATCGGTTGGCTTATTGTCCTCGGATATTCGGGAACCGTACACTTTTAGAGAAGCGGAAAAAAGAAGAAACGCAAATAACAATGCGCCAAAAATTGGATTTTATACCACCCTTAGTTCAGGCATCAAGTTGTATCGTTGGTTACATCTGGAATTCGGAGCCACTTATCAGGAAAGACTGCCCCTCGAAAAATTCACTTTTTCAGATAGGAGGAGCCCTACAGGATTTATTGGCGGCTTCTCCTTCTCAGGTTATCCAACCAGTCCGCAAAGTAGACTCTGGAACGAGGCTATATACTTACGATTTCCCAACTTCAAATATGTTCATTTTGAATTGATTCCCACGTTCTCCTTCGGTAAGAAAAAGTTAAAAGTTGAATTAGGCGCAGGCGTTTTCTACGGCTATCTTTTAAATCATCGAACCCTGCAATTTTCGGAAGAAGATTTTCCGGTTCACGCCTTCTTCTTTCAACCACCTATTAACGTATTCGGTATAGACAGCTATAATCAACATGATGTGGGTTGGATACCCAAGTTTTCCATTGCGTACAGATTAAATAACAGATACACTTTAGGTATTTCTGCTAAAAGTTATATATCCCAATATTCTTTAAAAAGTCGGGAAATTCATGATGGTTTGGTCTCTAAATGGAATCGGTACGAAAACACGACTTGGCTGGTATATGCTGCTGGTATAGATTTTACTTACGACCTGTATCCTGTACGGAATATAAAGTAGACTACTGCTTCTAAATTAGTTATTAGTCGTTTAATTAGAAATTCGAGCAGATAATAACCTCGCACTTTATAACATCATAAATTTTTTATTTGCGCATATTTCACTCAACCAACAGTTTAAACCAAAACCGTATCATATGTCAATCCAAAATCCGAACTCTAAAACGCGCAAAGAAATCGCTGCCGAATATGGCATTGGCCCAAGAACCCTGTATCGCTGGCTCAAGGAGGCGGGCATCGTACTGAGCAAAGGTAGAGTCACCCCTGTCGTACAGGAAATTATCTGCCAAAAGTTTGGCAAACCAAAGCCAGTGCAGCAGGAAAAAACATAAATGTCCGAAAACGCCCGATTATGCCCGATTTGCGTATGGCAAAAAGGCGTAATTTTGTACCTGTCAGCGCAGCTACTTTGAGAAGGCGCCAAGAGAAGTAACTGCGCGGGCAGGAGGCTATCCCGAAAACTCCTTGAAAAAGAAGTAGGGCGTAATTTTCTGTTTACGTAAAACAGACATCTTATTTAATTTATTTAAAATGAAAAATTATTTAATTCTTACGATGTTCCTTTTTTTATTAGCTCTATCATTTAATAATTGTACAACAAATAACAATGCTGAATTAAGTGAAATTTCAACAGATTTCATTGTGGTCAAATACAAAACGAGTACGTATATTTATGATCAAAGAGATACCGTCTGTTATTTCATACAATATGAAAATGCAGAGGGCATAAATTTTATTACCCCCGAGAATGTTTTTTATGACAAAAAAAATAGCACCATAAGTGTCATAAATGAAGGTAATACGCAGGCAATTTACAAACACGATAAAAATATATATGGAATTGGTAAAATTGATGCTAAATTATCTAACTTGTTATTTAAGAATATGATTTCAACACGATCGGTTGAAAATTATTATGATTATTCTAATTATTATGAGCCAGGTGATATTGCAGCGGTAAAATGTGGCTGCATCAAGAATACAGCTAAGAAACAGCCAACTAATTGTAAATCAGGGGGAGCAGGTTCAACACAATGCGGAGTAACCGATGGTGGCGGTGTAGCAACCGTGCAATGGGGTAATCAGTGTGAAGTTTCCTGCGGAGCTAATTATTATTCATGTTGTGCAGTCGAAAATGAGTTTAAATATTGATTAGATAATTGATTTTTAGGTAAGAGCAATCTACTTGATACTTCCTTTGCGCTGAGTCTCTGCAGAGACTCAGCGATCCCCAATATTTCATTGTTTTTACTTTTTCTTTCACAAATCGAACTATTTTCCCACCCCTAATGTTAGCAACTCGTGTGCAATCAAATATTATTCTTACCTTTGCACCTTCTTTTTAAAAACTTGTGCCAATCCGGGGTTGGCATCTACTTGCTGACATGGTTTTTGGCGGTTAGGATGCTACAAGTGATTGGCGGATACTTAAATTCGCTGAATGAATACTTTTGGAACACTGGGCCTGTCCAGTGCATTGGTTGAGACGATTGAAGCCTTCGGGTATAAAAATCCCACTCCCATACAGGAACAAGCGATACCGGTTTTGATGAGCGGCGACCGCGACTTTGTTGGTCTGGCACAAACGGGTACCGGTAAAACGGCTGCCTTTGGTTTGCCTTTAATTGAATTGGTAGACCATAAATCAAAACTCACGCAAGCGCTCATCCTCGCTCCCACGCGGGAGTTGTGCTTGCAGATTACAGAAGGATTGACGACTTATTGTAAAGGATATAAGCCTTTGCAAATCGTAGCGGTGTACGGCGGCGCGAGCATCACAGACCAAATCCGGCAGATCAAGCGCGGCGCACAAATCATCGTTGCTACGCCAGGTCGCTTGATTGACCTGACTTCCCGCAAAGTGATAGACTTGGGCGTTATCAACTACGTGGTGTTGGACGAAGCAGACGAGATGCTCAACATGGGTTTCAAGGATGATTTGGATAAAATCTTGTCCTTCACACCCAAAGAAAAGCATACGTGGTTATTTTCGGCGACGATGCCTAAAATGGTGCGCGACATCGCCAGCAATTACATGAAAAACCCGTTTGAAATCACTGTCGGTGAAAAAAATTCGGGCAACGCAAACATTGAACACCAGTACGTGGTGGTGCGCGACAAAGAAAAATATTCGGCACTGAAACGATTGTTGGATTATCACTCTGATATTTTTGGATTGGTTTTCTGTCGCACTAAAATGGATACGCAGGAAATCGCCGACCAACTCATGCGCGATGGCTACAATGCGGATGCCTTACACGGCGACTTGACGCAGCCAATGCGCGACCGCGTGATGAATAAATTTCGCAACCGCGAGTTGAATGTACTGGTGGCAACTGACGTAGCAGCGCGTGGTATTGATGTGATTGGCATCACGCACGTGTTGCATATGAATCTGCCGGATGACATTGAGTATTACACCCACCGAAGTGGTCGGACGGCTCGCGCCGGAAAATTAGGCATTTCGATTGCCTTGATTACGTCGCGGGATGTGAAGAAAATCCCGATGATAGAACGCATGATAAAAGGGAAATTCGAGCAAATAAAAGTGCCGAACGGACCGGAAATTTGTCAACGCCAATTGATGCGTCTTGTAGACCGCGTGCATGAAGTGGAAGTGAACGACAAAGAGATAGATGCTTTTATGCCGAAGGTGTACGAGTCCTTGCAAGACTTGAGCAAAGAGGAAATTATCAAGCGTTTTGCAGCGATAGAATTCAATCGCTTTTTAGAATATTATCGAGATGCAGTAGATTTAAATCCAGCAGCAGAGCGCAAGCGCGGCGAGCGGGAAGTGGGTGCAAGACCCGTTGGTACGAGTGCCGGTTTTGAACGAATGTTCATCAATCTTGGCAAGCTGGATGGTTTGGATAAAGGTAGAATGTTACAAATCGTTTGCGAAACGGCAGATGTGACGAAAAAATCGGTGGGCAAAATTGACATCTTGAATTCCTACTCCTTTTTTGAATTAGAAAAAGGATACGAGCAGCAGGCGGTCAAACGCGCGCAAGGTTTTGAATACAAAGGTCGCACCATCCGCATAGACGTGGCAGGTGACCGACCCGAGCGAACGGATAGACCCGATAAAGCGCCAATGCCATTTAACAAAAAAAGTGGCGATAAGAAATTCCCGAAAGGAAATAGTAGAAAACGACGCGGGGAATTGGTGTAGAAAATAGGCAGTTGGCGGTGCGCAGTTGGCAGTCTTTTGTCACTTGCGCATTGCCGTTGCAACTTTTTTTTCACGCAAAGCCGCAAAGTTTTTTCTCGTTGCTTGATTCCTTTTTACAGCAGCGATTTTTTAACCACAAAGTATACAGAACTTATCGCGAATCATATCCGTCCTAAAATCCTGCGAATTCTGATTCAAACCGTCTCCTCCAATAGCCCCAAAATCTCCTCCACATATTCCCGATGATTGGCTAATCTTGGCACTTTGTGCTGTCCACCTAATTTGCCTTTGGAGCGTAACCAATTTTGAAACGTACCCGATGGCAGCGGACGCAAGCGCAGCCGTTCAATGGCTATACTGCGGTAGCGTTTTGCTTCGTAGTCTGAATTGACTTTTTGCAGATTATTATCTAACGTTGTAATAAATTGATCTAAATCTATCGGCGGTTTTTCAAATTCTATGAGCCATTCGTGTCCACCTTTACCGGTTCCTTTAAAATAAATCGGCGCGACGGTATAATCCATTACAATGGTATCATGTTGTTCGCACGCTTCTGCTAATGCTTTATCGGTATTTTCTACCATCACTTCCTCGCCAAAAGCGTTCACAAATTGTTTTACTCGTCCTGTAATGCGAATTTTATACGGTTTAATAGATGTAAATGTAATCGTATCGCCTGGCAGATAGCGCCACAAACCGGAATTTGTACTGATAACCAAGGCATAATTTTTATCCAATTCTACTTCCCAAAGTGGAACGGACTTTGGGTGCGTTTGGTCCCATTCTTCCATCGGGAGAAATTCGTAATAAACACCATTATTTAAAAGCAGCAACATATCGTCACTCGCAAAATCATCTTGCACGGCAAAATATCCTTCGGAAGCATTATAAATTTCTTGATAACTGACTTGCGTCGAAGGAAAAAATTCTTCAAACTGCTTTTTGTAAGGTGTAAAACTCACGCCGCCGTGAATGTACACTTGAAAATGAGGCCAGATTTCCAAAATATTTTGCTTGCCTGTCAACTCCAACATTCTTCTGAAAAGCACCACTGTCCACGTTGGCACGCCGCCTATCATCACTACATTTGGCTCATTAATAGCACTTTGCGCTAACAATTCCAACTTCGTTTCCCACTCTGGCAACATCGCTATTTTGCGGTCGGGCGTATAAAACGGGCGACCTATCAATGGCATGTGCTGAATCATAATCGCAGACACATCGCCAATCATGGTGCGCGGATACGGCTCGAAACGTGATAGACTCCCACCCATCACCATACTTTTCAATTCAAATTGCCGCGCATCCGGGCGATTGTGATAAAATAGCGTCATCGTATCCCAAGTGCCGCGAATATGGCATTCTTTCAAATTTTGGGTAGAAACCGGGATGAATTTGCTCTTGTCACTCGTGGTACCCGATGATTTAGAAAACCAACGCACTTGACCACCCCACAGCACATCTTTTTCCCCGTGCATCATGCGCTGAATATACGGTTTCAAATCTTCGTAATCACTCACCGGCACTCGCGTGGCGAATGTTTCAGGGGTGCGAATGCTGCGATAATCATATAATTTTCCCCATTCCGTGTGTTTGGTGGCTTCGATAAGTTGCTTGAGCAAGGCGCGTTGCGTCTCATGCGGATGCTGCATGACTCGCTGCATGGTGTCGTAGCGCTGCCGATGATACCATCGGAAGAGGCTGTTCACTAATTTTCGCATACAAAATAGAATTACAAGGGAAGCGAATTGAGTGTCGGGATTATAACGATTGGGGGGACATTCAGGTTCATTAGGGGGAAAGTATGTGAAATTATAATCTAATTCTGCTTACTTACGTATACTCTATCTGAAATTAACTCACTTCAATTCCCCCTTCAAAAACTGCCCGGTAAAACTCTTCTTCACCTTCGCCACCGCTTCCGGCGTACCTTCGCACACCACCGTGCCGCCACGATATCCACCTTCCGGTCCCATGTCTATGATATAATCGGCTACTTTTATTACATCCATATTGTGTTCTATTACTAAAACGGTATTACCTTTTTCTACCAAGCGATTCAAGACTTCCAATAAATGTCGAATGTCTTCAAAATGTAAACCAGTCGTAGGTTCATCCAAAATATACATCGTTTTACCGGTATCTTTTTTGGATAACTCTTCTGCCAATTTCACACGCTGGGCTTCACCGCCGGAAAGGGTTGTGGCTTGCTGACCGAGTGTGATGTAGCCCAAACCCACGTCATTCAAGGTTTTCAGCCGGCGATAAATGTTGGGAATATTTTGAAAGAACTCGGTGGCTTCCGTCACGGTCATGTCGAGTACATCGCTGATGGATTTGCCTTTGTACAGCACTTCCAGCGTTTCGCGGTTATAACGGCGACCGAGGCAAGTCTCACAATCCACTTCCACATCGGGTAGAAAATTCATTTCAATCACGCGTTTTCCAGCACCTTCGCACGTTTCGCAGCGACCGCCTTTTACATTGAAACTAAAACGACCGGGCTTGTAACCGCGAATCTTAGCTTCCGGCAATTCTGAAAATATTTTACGAATATCACTAAAAACATTCGTATAAGTGACTGGATTTGAGCGCGGTGTACGTCCAATCGGCGATTGGTCAATCTCAATTACTTTATCTACCAAATCCAAACCCTCTACCGATTTGTAGGGCATCGGACGTTGCAAACTTTTATAAAAATACTGTCGCAAAATCGGGTAAAGCGTATCATTTATCAGAGTAGATTTTCCGCTGCCGCTTACGCCTGTGACACACACAAAAGTTGCTAATGGAATTTTAATACTTACATTTTTTAAATTATTTCCTTTTGCACCTTTCAATTCTAAAAATTTGCCATTGCCTGTGCGACGGATTTTCGGCACTTCAATGTTGCGACGGTCGTTTAAATATTCGGCTGTTAAAGTGGTTTTTTTAACAAAAGTAGAAGGAATTCCTTCGCCTACCACTTCGCCGCCGTGCTTTCCTGCGCCCGGTCCAAGGTCAATTAAATAATCAGACGCTAACATGATATCCTTATCATGTTCGACGACCAGCACTGTATTTCCAATAGCTGCCAATTGGCGCAAAGCCTCAATAAGTCGTTGATTATCACGCTGATGCAAACCAATACTCGGCTCATCCAAAATGTAAGTAATGCCGGTGAGTTGTGAACCAATTTGTGTTGCCAAGCGAATGCGCTGCGATTCTCCACCCGATAATGATTTGGACGGACGATTCAAATTTAAATAATCCAAGCCGACGTGTAATAAAAAACCAAGCCGTAAGCGAATTTCTTTCAACACATCTTTACCAATGAGTTGCTGGCGTTCGCTCAATTGACTTTCAACGACTTCCATCCAATTTTTTAACTCCGCAATGTCCATATTGGATAGTTCGGAAATATTTTTTTCATTTATTTTAAAATGTAAAGATTCTTTTTTCAAACGCTGTCCATTACATTCGTGGCAAGTGGTGACGGTCATAAAATCCTCTGCCCACTGGCGCACTTTCTCGGAGGTGGAGCTGTCGTACCAACGTTTGAGCATTTTTACCAAACCTTCATAAGCCAGATTATATGTCATATCACTGCCGCCCCAAGTTACATTGATATCAAAAGATTCGTCGCCACCATGTAAAATCGAATTCATTGCCGCTTCAGGAATATCTTTCACCGGAGTAGTAAATGAAAACTTATATTTTTTTGCAATGGCGCGTAACTGCTTGAAAGTCATGTTATCACGCACTTCACCAAACGGCACAATTCCTGCATCGTTGATACTTTTATTCGGGTCAGGAATGACTTTCGCCATGTCCACTTCATTTACTTCGCCCAAACCATTACACACCGGACAAGCGCCATAGGGAGAATTAAACGAAAAAGAATTGGGCGAAGGTTCTTCATAAGAAACGCCCGACACGGGGTCCATCAAGGTTTTACTAAAAGTGCTCACCACATTACTATCAGCATCCATCATAAAAATCAAACCGTTGCCCATTTTGAGCGCGGTTTGCAGCGACGTATTCAGACGGTCTTTTCGGTCATCACCTATTTTTAAACGATCTATAACTACCTCAATATCATGCGTTTTGTAACGGTCTACTTGCATTTCGGGTTTTAAATCTAATACCTCGCCGTCTACGCGTACTTTGGTGTAGCCTTGCTTTCTGATTTGCTCGAATAACTCTCGATAATGCCCCTTGCGACCCCGCACGATAGGCGCGAGCAGGAGGACTTTTTTATCGTCAAATTGTTGAAAAATGCGCTCTTTCATTTGCTCCTCGGTGTAGCGCACCATTTTCTCGCCCGTCACGTAGGAGTACGCCTCGCCTGTGCGTGCGAAGAGCAAGCGCATAAAATCGTACACTTCTGTAATCGTGCCAACGGTAGAGCGCGGATTGCGACCCGTCGTTTTTTGTTCGATAGAAATCACCGGACTTAATCCTGAAATCTGCTCTACATCTGGACGCTCCATTTCACCAATAAATTGCCGCGCGTAGCTCGAAAATGTCTCCATGTACCGCCGCTGCCCCTCTGCATAAATCGTGTCAAATGCCAGCGAGGACTTACCGCTACCACTAATGCCCGTGATGACAACTAATTGATTACGAGGGATTCGCACAGTGATGTCTTTCAAATTATGCTCGCGTGCACCAATGACTTCGATGAAATCGTGCGGGTCAATTGTGCCATTTGTGGAGATGCCGTTTTCTGCTATGATTGTGTTCATGTATTTATGTGTTCATGTGTTCGGGGGTTCGTGTGTTCAGATATGAGCGGACAAGAATACTCGAACACACAAACACTTAAACACATTCAGAGTTGAAACAAAAAGTAAAAATAGAGAAAGAATGGGATTCGTTTTCGTTTGAATAAGATAAATTTAAAACAAAATATTTTGTTTGTTAAGTTTGGCAGCCCTTGTCGAGTGATAGAACACGGATTTGCGCGGATGCGACGGATTTGGACGGATTTTTTTCTCTTTTTACAGCCGTTATATCTTTTTTTAACCGCAGAGGGCGCAGCGATTAAAGTGTATCAAGCCAATCATACAAATCACAAAAATCACAGTTCAGATATTTTCTCCCGCAGTGCTGGTTCGTCCCGCATCACCCTGAACTTGTTTAAAATTGAAGATTTTATCTAACGTGAATGGAATAGCTCGGCTCTGCGTTCTCATTTAACCACAAGGCTCACAAAGTGCTACACAAGGCGCACAAAGTGTTCCTTGTGAACATGGTGAAAATCCTTGTGCCCTTTGTGGTTAAAGGTATTGTTGGCTTGATACTTACGACTTTGTTAGTACCCATTCGGAAAACATATTCTATATTTTCGTCAATTTTAAACAAGTACCCTATAAACCCACCACCCTTTCACCCTTTTTCATTTATTCTTTTATTTCTTTAATATTTCATTAAGAACACCTTAATACTCTTTAGGGAATTTGCATCGTCTTGGGTGAGTTTTAGCAACATAATTTTTTAAAACCAAAAAAACATTCAACATGAAAAACTGGAAAAACTTTTTGATGGTACTTTGCACTTGCGGCGTAATTTTTACCGCTTGTGAAGGCGAAGATTCTGCTTCGGTTGCCCAAGACCGCATCTACACGACGTATGAATTGTTTTATGACAAAAATGAGGACAAAACCTTTGCCCGCGCACAATTCAAACTGGGGAATATCGGAGGTACGTTATTAGAATTGACCAATCCGGCAGAAGTCCGATTTAATAATGATGTGTTGGATTACAAACCAGGATTTGTATTCTATGAAAAAGAATACGCCGGTAAAGTAGCAAGCGGAACATTTAATTACAAAGATGCGAACGGAGTCACTTACAGCAATGCGGTGACTAATTTTCCGGCGATTGATTTCCTTGCAACTTTTACGTCCGTGACGCGCAATCAGGCGAACCCGTTTACTTGGACGGGCAGTCCGCTCGTGACTGGCGAGGAGGTGTATCTATTCATTGGCAACAAGACGACGGTGAACACGCAAACTTTTTACACCAATGCCGTTGGTGCTACAAATATGGTATTGAGTGCAGAAAAGCTCAACAATCTCGCACCCGGTGTAGCCGCTGAAGCTGATGTGTATCGCAATCGCATTGACAGCCTAAGTCAGAAAACAGCAGTGGGCGGTTTCTTGAAATTGAGTTACCGCGCGCAGAAGAAGGCGATTACGGTGAATTAAACCAGTTTTCAGTAGGCAGTAGGCAGTTTTCAGTAGGCGGTTTGCAGTAGGCAGTGAACGGTACGCACGATTTGAGCGTACTGCAAACTGCCTACCGCTTACTGCCCACTTTTTACTGCTCACTGCTTACTGCCTTTCCCCGTACTTTCCAAAAGTAATAAATCGGGATGCCGATTGCTAGAATGACTAAGCCGGGCACGGTAAATTGGGGCTTGGTGTAAAGAACATTTATAACAAATAAAGAAGCTAATAAAATATATAATATTGGTAAAACCGGATAGCCAAAGGCTTTGTAAGGGCGCTCTACGTCTGGACGTTTTCTACGTAAAATAAAAATGCCAATCACGGTGAGAATATAAAATAAGACGACCACAAACATTACATAATCCAATAAGTCGCCATACCTGCCGGAAAGACAAAGGATTGAACACCAACCAAATTGAATCCACAGCGCGAAAGCCGGTACGCCATTGGCGTTGACGGTTTTCATGCGATTGAAAAAAAGTCCGTCCTGCGCCATAGATTGGTACACGCGCGCACCCGCCAGAATCAAGCCATTATTACAACCAAAGGTAGAAATCATAATCATGATAGCCATGATGATAGAACCTGCACCGCCGAGCATCGCCGTCATTGCTGCTGTACCTACGCGGTCTTGCGAAGCATATTGAATGCCATTCGCCAGCACGTCCGTTCCATTGGGGTCGCCCCAAAAAGGCAATATAAATAAGTAGCTAAAATTAGTGAGAATGTATAAAATCGTAACGCCAAGCACACCCAGGAACATAGCCAGTGCTACATTCCGTTTTGGATTATCCACTTCTCCCGCTATAAATGTTACATTATTCCAGGCATCACTTGAAAACAAGGAGCCGACCATCGCCACGCCAATTGCAGACGCAATAACCGTTAAAGCCTGTGGAGCTGGATTTTTTATATTGGTAAAGAAATTATCAAAATTCAGAGCAATTACTTCGGGATTATTATAAATCAGGAAACCGAGTATTAATAATAATCCGAAAGACAACACTTTTACAATCGTGAGTGTATTTTGAACTAAAGCGCCCGTGCGAATTCCATAAGTATTAATGTAAGTAAGTACAAATAAAGACGCAATTGCCAGTGCTTGTGCTGCTGATATTTTTATAAAACCCAAATCCATTAAAATATTATCAGGACTAAATGCTGGAAAAAGTACGCTGGTAAATTTGGCGAACGCCACTGCCACTGCGGCGATGGTGCCACATTGAATGACCGCAAACAACGCCCAGCCATATAAAAACGCGATGAAATCATTATACGATTCTTTCAAATATTGATATTGTCCGCCGGATTTGGGAAACATTCCCGCCAACTCTCCATACGACAAAGCTGCTATCAAGGTCATCAAACCCGTAATTCCCCAAGCCAAAATGAGTAAAAACGGGCTGCCCAGCACTCGCGACATATCGGCACTTACGATGAAAATACCGGAGCCAATCATACTGCCCATCACGATGAAGATGGCAGAAGACAGCGAAAGTTTGCGAGCGGGTGTAGTAGGTGTTGTACTCATACGATGGTTATTAAAATCTAAGTGCAAGATAGAATTTATTTAAAATTTTAAAAGCTTTTGGTCAAAAACGGTGGGGAATCGCAAAAGAGATTCTTTTAAATTAAAAGAATCCGCTTACTTTTGCAAAAATCCACCTTTAAAATGTCATTTACGTACAAAACACTCTACATTCCTGCTGCGCAAATCAAACCGAAAGGCACTTTTTCAACCGCCATCGGTGAAGTGAATGGCGACGAGCTAGCAAGAGATGTACAAGCAGCACTGGTAGAGATGGAGGGAGCAGGTTACAAACTGCACACGATGACTCCAATAGCTTCTGGCACATTATACATGAGCAGCGCAGCATACAGCCCCACGGATGGCGTATTATTGGTTTTTGAAAAAGTAAATGCTTTATGATACGATTGGCACTTTTTTTTATTTTAATAAGCTTTTTTATAATAAGTTGTGCGCCAGCTAACTCAAAAGAGGATGAAACGCAGGAAGCAATGGTTGTAGCCGAACCTTACGCCTGGACGAAACTCACTGCCGATGCGGGTTATTCTAAAACGTACAATTATCAATTATTTGCGCGCGATAGCAAACTTTGGGCATTTCACATGGACGCTGCTTGGGTATCGGAAGATGGAAAAACGTGGCGAAAAACCGAGCTAACCAATATCGTCCAAAATCAAAAATATTTGGATTACATCGAATTTAACGATGCTATTTACGCATTAGGAACCTTCGCAGGCAAAGCCTCCCAGCCGGAACAGACCACTCAAATTGCCCGGACAAGTGACATGAAAACGTGGGAAATTCTAACTAAAAAAAGCAACTTACCGGCTCGGTTTTCTTATCATCCTTTTGTATTCAAAAAGAAGATATGGATCATGGGAGGCAGGGATGAACAAACGATTTACGGAGATGCCTGGAACAGTGCGGATGCGATACATTGGGAAAAAGTAGCCGATGATTTACCATTTGGAGCACAGGACGAACAACGTTTTGTCGTGTTTAATGACCGACTTTATATGCTCGCTAAAGATGTGTGGGTATCGGATGATGGACTGAAATGGGAACAATTGGTGGAGCAGTTGACCAGCGATTTTCTGTACGGTTATGAGGCACTTGTTTTTGATAATAAAATTTGGCTCATCGGCAATTATCGAGATGGTAAATTGGGGAGCGAAGTGCTGTATTCAACAGACGGTAAAACTTGGAAGACCCAAACTGCGCCTTGGTCGCCGCGAGGCGGTGTAGCGGCTTGTGTGTTCAATAATCAAATCATCATGACGGGTGGTAAATATGGTGGGCAAGCCCCTATTCAAGCTGAGTTTGAATACAATAACGATGTGTGGGCGATGCTAATAAAGTAAGTGGGCAGTTTGCAGTAGGCAGTTTTCCCTATAGCGATCAAAAATAAGTAGTAGGCAGGGAGCAATCAACGCCACAAACTGCCTACTGCTGGCTGCTAACTATTTAAAAAAGCGGGTGCAAATTCATTTTTCGCAAATTGCTCCAGTGTAGTCGGTGTTGTATTTTCGGGCGTGCGCTGATAGTCGTTCAAATACGTGCCTTTGTTCAACGCATCAAACAATTCATTGTAATTATCGGCAATCGTTTCGGTCAGTCCTGCCTGTAGCATCCCCGCTTTGGCATCCGCCGCCGGAAAAGTAACGTATTTTAAATCGGGTTTGCCAATGGCTTCGCCTAAAATTTTCGCGGTTTCGTCCATCGTTAAATCTGCTGCGCCCGGCACAAACACTTTTTCAAAACCACTAAAATCCAATGCCAACAAGCGTTTGATCGCTACTTCTGCAATATCATCGGTATGGACAACTGGCGTTTTGACTGTGTTTTGTAAAGAGGAACCAAAAATACCCATGCCTTTTATCATGCCGATATTCGCAAACAAATTTTGCATGAAATACCCCGCCCGCAAACTCAAAATATTTAAACCTTCCACGGTCTGTAAGTCCTTTTCAAAATAATGCAAACCCGTCACCGGACCTGCGCCTTCGGGCAATTGTGCACCGTTAGAACTCAATACAACTACATATTTCACGCCACTTTCTTGGAATGCTTTTGTAAAAGATTTACTTACCAAGTCCTGATGCGCACGCCAGTTGGTCACGTCCCATTTCGGTGGAATGAGGGCATATACGGCAGTCGCGCCGCTAAAAGTTTGCGTCAAAAAATCGGTGTCTTCCAAATCACCAACTGCGGCTTTCGCACCTTTTTCTACAAATGATTGCAATTTTTCAGCGTGTCTGCCTACTACGGTGACCAATTTTCCTGCGGCTAATAAGGCTTCTGCGATTTTGCTTCCGGTGTGCCCGGTAGCTCCAGTAATTACGTACATTGTTTTAAATTTTAAATATGAAAAAATAGAAATTTATACATACATACCAGTTGGTATTTTTAAAGACAAAAAAATAAGATGACATCTTGTGAAGGAAAGGTATCACCTTATTTTTTTAGTAATTTCAAGTATTGAATCAAATGGTTCAAAGAAACTTCAAAAACTGCTTTACTCCGCGTGGATTTACCTACGGTCCAGCTTCCTTCTATTCCAGCTAAAATGAAGTAAGCGAGTTCTTTAGGAATTACAGATTTCAATATCTGTTTTTTTTCTTGCGCGCGTGCAATAGCAGCACTAATCAATTCAACTTGTTTATCTACAATGCGCATCAGTCGTTTCCGAAAACCTTCATCCAACGGTGACATTTCCTGAATCAAATTATTCAGCGGACATCCATAAGCAATGTTTTCCCCATCACAATGCCCTTTCTGTTGCTCAATCCCTTGAATGATCGCACCTATCGGATTCTCTACATTCTTTTCCAAATGCGCCCAAGCACCCACATAATCTGGATATAAAATCTCGTCAATAATCGCATACCCCATCGCCAGCTTATCCGGGAAATAGTGATAAAACGCGCCTTTTGTAATGCCCAACGCTGCAATCACTTTATCCGTACGCGTCGCATGAAAGCCATTGATGTGAATCGCTTCCAAATTCTTCTCTAAAATCCGTTCTCTGGTATCCGTCGCATTCATGCTGCAAATATATACATACTGGTTGGTATGTGCAAGTTTTAACCATGATTTTTTGATTCTAAGATTGGCGGGATGAAAACACTTTCAGTAAAAGGAACAATAACTGTGCGCGGATAAGCGTACATGAACACTTGAACACAATAACACCCTAACACATTTTCTACTCCTTATTCGCCAATTGCCCGCAAGCCGCATCAATATCCTTCCCCCGACTCCGCCGCACCGTCACCATTACATCATGGTTTCGCAAATACTGCGCAAACGCATCAATTTTATGCTCCGCCGACTTCAAAAACGGCACATTATCAATCGGATTATATTCAATAATATTCACCCGCACCGGAAAACGTCGGCACAACTTCAACAGATTCTTCGCATCTTCAAAATTGTCATTAAAATTTTGAAACGCAATGTATTCGTAGCTAATGCGATTACCCGTCGTCTGATAAAAATAGTCGAGCGAGTCCATCAACGATTCTAAATCATTTTGCTCATTGATGGGCATTATTTCATTGCGTTTCGCATCATCTGCTGCGTGGAGCGAGAGCGCGAGGTTAAATTTCACGCCATCATCCCCCAGTTTGCGTATCATTTTTGCAATCCCCGCCGTACTCACCGTGATGCGCTTCGGCGACATTCCCAGCCCCTCCGGCGACGTGATTTTTTCGATACTTTCCAACGTATTGCTATACGCCAGCAGCGGCTCGCCCATGCCCATGTACACGATGTTGGTGAGCGGATGCCCAAACACCTCCAGCGCCTGCTGATTCACCAGCACTACTTGGTCAAAAATCTCCGCCGCATCCAGATTCCGCACGCGCTTCATCCGCCCCGTCGCACAAAACGCACACGTCAGACTACACCCCACTTGGCAGGACACGCACACTGTAAAACGATTGTCTTCCGGCACCGGTATGAGCACCGACTCTACCAGATGCCCATCATGCAGCCGCCACCGCGATTTAATCGTTCCATCCGCGCTATTCTGCCGTTTATCCAACACAATTGCCTGAATCACAAAGCGTTCCGCCAGCTTTTCCCGCAAAGGCTTGGACAAATTCGTCATCGCCTCCACCGAATGCACGCCCTTCTGCCAGAGCCACTCATACACCTGCTTCGCCCGGAAGCGCGGCTCCCCCATCTCCGCAAATACTGCTTCGAGTTCCGCTTTGGAAAGTTGACGGATGTCTTTTTTTATCGTTGTTGTTGTCATTTTTGATTCAAAGATTTCAAAACATTCACGCTTTTTCTATCCACGATATTTCTTTCAAAAACAACTTGAGTTCTCTCAAGATGTGAATATCTTGCTGGTTTTTAGGAGATTGATTATATTGTTCTAATGCTTTTAATAAATCAATTTTTGCAGCTTTTGTTTTCCCGAGGAGTAATTTTGCCGAACCTCTTGTATAATAGAGCATATAGTCGTTGTGTTCGTTTTCATATTTGTCCGCCAAATTAATTGCCAGTTTCAAATCTTCGTCTGCTTTTTGCTTAAACTGACTTCTTAAACTTGAAGGAACTTTGAAATCCTCTTCTAATTCGATATAGGAAACTGCTCTATTCTTAAAATAAATATAATTTTCGGAATCATTTTCAATACAAATCTTGTAATTTTCGATTGACTTTTGAGCATTCCTAAATTTTGAATATCCTATACCAAGCATATTGTAGGCTGGGAAAAATAAATTGTCCAATTCAATTGCTTTATAAGAAAAATCTATCTGTTCTTTAAATTTATTTTGTCTCCATTTTATCGTAGCAATAAGCTCATACACATCAGGAATGTCTATTCTTATATTTAAAATCTTATCTATAAGTTTTAATGCTGCTTCATATTTACCTTTGAAATAGAATTGATTAGCTTCTTCAAATAAACTCTCAATAATTGGGTCAATCTCTGCTGCTAGTTTTACTTCCTCTTTTAAGGAAGTATTATTTGATTCTTGTGTGGTCAGCACTAATAAATCAAACTCCTGTTGTCTATTAATATCGGTAGAATATTCGTGCAATTCTATTTTATCTATTGAAATGACTTGCTGTGTTCTATCTTTTATTTTATCAAATTCTTCAATAAACTGATTTATCAATCCTAACTCTGTAGAAATAATAACATTTTCTAAATTCCTTAATTCCGCGCTCTTTGTCCAGTTGTATGAACCAGAAATTAATATTCTCTCATCAATTATGCAGAATTTGTGATGCATTAAGTTGGGAAACCTTGAAATATGTACGCATCCACCTGAATTTATAAAGTGTTGAAAATCAATACTTTTATTGGTAAAATTAATTTTGTCGTCTGCTAAAATTAATTCAACGTTTTTTCCTTCTATCCTTTTTTCTAACAACGCTTGAAATAAAACTGGATTTGTAAACCAAGCTACTGCAACTTTTATATTGCTGTTGGCTTTTTGCAAGTTAATCAGAATTAATTTCTCTATATCTTTAAAAACGGCGGTTATCATTATAAGTTGAAAATATTTATGAGTACATTATAATTTATATATTTATCGACGCTTTTTCTCTGTCTCTACCGCCACTCTCGGCAACATATCCCGAATCTCCTCTCCCGAAGCACCCTCCACCAACCAAGCTTTCACCACTTTTTCCAACATCGGCTCCACCTCCTCTGACAATTCCAACGAAAGCACGAGCATTTCGTATTGGTCATCCCACTTTTGCACCCTTGCACGTAGCATGGGCTGCTCCGACACTGGCTCCCGCTGAATAATTTGCAAAATCCTTTCCTTATATTTCGTGCTGAAAATGTGGTCACTGTACATTTTTTCTCCATTGCCATAGGTCGTTTGGAAAAAAGAAACTGGCTCGCTACCGATAATCTCATTTAGCAATGCTCTGTAAAAAGCTTCATTCAAAGCATATTCCTGCTGATCTTGGAGAAAATTTTCGTGTAAGTATTTCATTCTAAGCCTTTTACATTCCAACTTTCTCTACGCCACCGCAAACCCCGTGTACGGACGCGCGTAAGGCGGTTGGAAACCCAACACGATATCTTCTGGCGGCACCCCTTGTTCCATGAATTCGTCCACCACATCCCGCTCGGTGATATTACATTGAAACCAAATTTTACCGTCTTTAATATCAAAGTGAAAAACCACCGTAAAAATGTACAGTTCCCCTTCCCATCCAACACGCAACAGTTGGAAGTGATTGTTCTCGCGATCAGCGATAACATAGCTTTCCACATCAAGTTGATTTGCCGATTTGATTTTAGCATAATCTTGTAAATACGCAATAATCAAATCTTGATATTTTTTTATTTTATCCATAATTTGATGGTTTCTGATTGCGGATTGTAAACGATGATTTTTGCCTGTATGCGCTGTAATGCTTTTTGTATGGCTACCTCCTGAAAGAAACGTAACCATTTATTTTCCGGTACAGCGAGATACAATATCCTGTCCGGTTCCTTCATTTCTAACACAACAAAGTAATCATTAAATTGTCCAACTGCTCTATGAAACTCATTTACATCTGAAGGACCTATGAAACTTTTGACTTCAACCGCAATTTTTTCGGCATCCTTTTCGGCGGCGAATAACTTCTCTGCTCCGAAATCTACTTCATAGCCAATTTTACCGAATGATAATTCATAAGGGTCATGCGTAATATTCCAACCATCTTTTATCAACGCTCGTTTTACTTGTTCGTGATATAAATCTTTTGCCATTTGAATTTCTTTTACTCAAATTTAAGGATTCTTACATTCTAATCGCCCCGTCGCTCAGTCTCTAATTCACTTGGACACACTTCCTTCGCAGCCACTCCACTTCCGCTCCCTCCAACCTCGGCGACAATTCATTCAACACCCGCCGCTGATAATCGTTGAACCATTTTTTCTCTTCTGTTGTCAATAAACTGCTATCAATCAAACTGGTATCAATTGGAAAAAGGCTCAATGTTTCAAATTGCAAAAACTTGCCAAAATCGGTTTCCTCCGCTTCTACACACAACACCAGATTTTCAATCCGAATTCCATATTCGCCGGTTTTGTAGAAGCCAGGTTCGTTGGAAGTGAGCATTCCTAGCTCTTGCGGGGTAGTGCCGCGCTGATTGTGCGGGCTAGCGGTAAAACCTTGCGGCGGTTCATGCACACTCAGGAAAAAGCCCACGCCGTGACCCGTGCCGTGCCCGAAATTCAAACCCTGTTGCCACAAAAATTGTCGTGCCAAGGTGTCGAGTTGTACGCCTGTTGTACCCACTGGAAATTTGGCTTTTGCCAAGGTGATATGACCTTTTAAAACCAAGGTGTAATTGCGCTTTTGATCGTCGGTAGGTGCGCTCAAAGCGATGGTACGGGTGATGTCGGTCGTGCCTTCCAGATATTGACCGCCGGAATCAAGGAGTAAAATGCCTTCGGGTTTGATTTCTGATGAAGTCGCTTCTTCCGGGCGATAATGAACGATGGCACTATTGGAATTATAACCGACAATTGCATTAAAACTTTCGCCAAAATAGTTGCCTTGGGCTTCGCGGAATGCGTTCAATTTTCGACCGGCTTCGTATTCTGGAACGGTGCGGGTTTGCAATTTCTCTTCTAACCAACGAAAAAAGCGGGTGAGGGCTACGCCATCTTTGCGCATGGCTTCACGCAAATTTCCGATTTCAGTTGGATTTTTGATCGTTTTTAAATGTAATGGAATGTTATCGCCTTTTATAATCTGTGTTTCAGAAATAGCATTGTATAAACGGATATTGATCAAGCGATCGTCCACTAAAATGGGGTGTTCTAATATTTGTAAAAAATCTTCCAGCGATTCATAAGGTTTTAATATTACACCATCATTATTCAAATTTTGTTTAATAGCATCCGGCACTTTTTTGGGATTTATAAACAAGTAGGCAATTTCTTTATTGACCACTAAATAACTAATCGTTACTGGATTAAATTCCACGTCTTTGCTGCGAATATTGAGTGTCCAAGCAATGTCGTCCAATGTTGTAATCAGATGAAAATCAGCGCCTTGCTTAATTATTTTTTCGCGGATGCGGTTGAGTTTGGCAGCACGACTTTCACCAGCAAATGCTACATCATATTCAAAAATGGGATGCGTTGGCAATGCCGGACGGTCACTCCAAACTTCGCTGATTAAATCCACTTGGCTATTAATTGCAATGCCTTTTAGACGCAACTCTTTTTCCAATTGCCGCAATTGTCCAACAGAAAATAAGTAACCATCTAACCCAACGGTACTGCCTTTTGGCAAATGTTCTGCGAGCCAAGTGATATATTCAGAAGTGCCGTTGGCTTGTTGTTTGTGCAAAACTATTTCTGAGCTTTCCAATTGATGTTCCGCTTGTAGGAAATAACGGGAATCCGTCCACAATCCAGCGTGGTCTTGCGTAATAACTACCGTAGCTGCGGAGCCGGTAAAGCCGGAAATCCATTCGCGGGCTTTCCAGTGGTCGGCGAGGTACTCGCTTTGGTGGGGATCGGCGGTGGGGATGAGGTAGGCGTATATTTTGTGAAGATGCATGAGTTGGCGAAGATGCTGGATATTGTTAGACATATATATTTTAGATAATGGATTTTATAAGAATGATTTGTATGCGAACTTAAACTTTTTTTGAGTTTTGTAATAGTAAATCTCGCGGTTGGAGACAGGAAATAATTTTAGAAATGGTTTTGAACATTAAACTTGATTTAGCGCGTTTTGCCGATTACCAATCGGCGCCACGTGCATATTTAACTTGTGTTGCTTTGGGAATCGAAGTATATTTGTTTTCGGATGCAAATTTTTTAAAACTTTGTAGGCTTTGAAAACTTATATGGTTTAAAATAAACGACGAGGATGTTCAAGCAGAGTTTAAGTCAGAAGATGCTTCAAAAGCTGTCGCCGCAGCAGATTCAGTTGATGAAGCTGTTGCAGGTGCCAACGATGAATTTGGAGCAGCGCATTCAGGAGGAGTTGGAGGCGAATCCAGCATTGGAGCAGAGTGAAGAGGACGATTTTGGGGAAGAAAAAGTAGGAGAGGATGATTTTAGTGCGGATGAGGGCGCTGCGACGGATGCGTTTGAAATGGAGGAATATTGGGACAGCTACATCGAGGATGACCCCAGCAGCTATAAAACGCAGGGCGATAGCTATGCCTCGGAGGAGGATAAAACGATGCCGAGGGCAGTGGAAAGTTCGTTTCACGATTATTTGGAGGAGCAATTGAGTACGGCGGATTTGATGGATGAACGGGAGCGTGCGATTGCTTTGCAGATCATTGGCAGCATTGATGATGACGGGTATTTGCGGCGGGACTTGATGAGTATTATGGACGACTTGCTGTTTGCTCAAAATGTGGATACCAATGAGAAAGAGATTCTAAAGATTTTGAAAAAAATTCAGCGGTTTGACCCGCCGGGCGTGGGTGCGCGGGATTTGCGGGAATGTCTGCTGATTCAATTGCGGTTGGAAAGTGAATTGCAAGAGCACGCCTCGATTGGGACACAGTTTATTTTGGATTTGGCAACGCGCATTGTGCAAACGTACTTTGAAGAATTTACGAAAAAACATTATGAAAAGTTAGAGAAGCAACTCAATGTGGCAGAAGAAGATTTAAGAGAAGCGATTGATGAGATTTTAAAATTGAATCCAAAGCCGGCGAGCGGTTATATCAGCAATAGTTCTAATAATTTAAATTATGTCATCCCTGATTTTATCATTGTGAACCGCGATGGCGAGTTGGAATTGACTTTGAATTCCCGCAATGCGCCCGAACTCCGCATCAGCGACCAATACCGGGATATGCTGAAAGACTACGCCAAAAAAGCGCGGGGCAATCGGGCGGGCAAGCAGGAGCGCGAGGCGGCGTTGTTTATCAAATCCAAAATTGACTCGGCAAAGTGGTTTATTGATGCGATTCGGCAGCGGCAGGAGACGATGTATAAAACGATGTATGCGATTTTGCAATATCAGTACGATTTCTTTCTCACGGGCGACCAGAAAAAGTTACGTCCGATGATATTGAAAGACATTGCGGATATAACGGGGCTAGATATTTCGACGGTTTCTCGCGTGGCGAATAGTAAATTTGTACAAACGGAATTTGGCACGAAGCGATTAAAAGAATTCTTCTCGGAAGGAATGCAAACGCAAGAAGGCGAGGAAGTTTCGACCTTAGAAGTGAAAAAAATCTTGAGTGAATTGATTGGGGTGGAAAATAAGCGTAAGCCTTTGTCGGATGATAAACTGACGGATTTACTGACGGAAAAAGGATATAATATCGCGCGGCGCACGGTGGCGAAGTATCGGGAGCAATTGAATATTCCGGTGGCACGGATGCGGAAGGCGATGTGAATTAAGATGATACTGAAATTAGAGTATCACCTTAATTCGCAAACTCTATTCTTACAAACACTCTCTAAAATAAATAGTAAATGATTTATCTTTAGCGTATTCTGTCCTCGTTTCAAAGCAGCCGCATACACAATCTCTTATTGTAGTTTTCAGCCATAACGTTGCTTGTAAGGAGCAATTTTTGCAAAAAGCACTGCAGTTCGTCCATTTACCTCCTTTTGAATCAGTACATTCTCTAAATGAAACATTTTCGCTATCATATTTCAACTCCACCTCCGCTTGTGTTCCATTAAATTCATAATCTTTTACTTTACCATCTTCCGAAAGCGTGGCAGACAATTCAAATACATTATACTGTTCAATATCTCCTTGCATGGAAGATGTCATCAGGCTCCAAAACTCAATAAGGTCAGATATATCGTCACCTTCAGATTGATGTGGTAGCTGCTCTGTAATGTCAATAGTGTCTTGATTTCTTTCACAATTTGTAAAAAGACAGGAAATAAAAATCACCAAATTTAGTAAGAAAAAACGTTTAACAATTTTCACAACTATGAATTTTTTAAGATTAAGAAATTATCGCTACAATATATTAAAAAATTCGAATATTCGCAATCATTTACAAAAAATCCGCCGCATACACCGCAATTTTCTTATCCGCTAAATGCGCCAATCGTGGCGATTTGAATGGCAATTCTTTAATCTGAAACGGTGGAAATACCGTGAAATCAGGCTTTTCAGCCAGATCATTAAATACTGCAAAACAAACCCAGGCTTCCGGTTTTTGTAAAATAGGATCGGCGCGAAAGCTCGATTTTTGAAAAGTCCAGGATAAACCATAGCGCTCGGCGGCGCTACGTCGCTGTGTTTTTACAGCCAAAGGAATTTCATTTACATACAAATCACTCTCCCACGATTTTTGTCTACTTTGGTAAATGTTATAATCGGGTCCTTGAATGGAATTAGTAAAGGATTCAAATGCTTGTTTGACCGCTTCCTCGCCTAATTTACTTACAAAATGGTCATCGCGTATTTTTGTAGCATTGAATTGTAAGCTATCGCGATAGTTGACGGTTTTTACGACGGCATCTGCGAATTCAGCAGCCTTTGCAAATGCGGATGCTGGGAGCGTTATTTGAACGGGTGTTTGAAAATATTTCATATTGTGTAAATTTGTATCGGTTGTAGTATAATAATTTTGGCTCTATTCTTGTTTCAAGTTGCTGTGTAAAAATTGGGCTAAAGCCTAGTAGGGTTTTGCTTTTAACCCCGCCATAAATGGCGGGGCAACTGGTAAAACGTTGACAATTAGTTGCCCCGCGCTTTAGCGCGGGGATAAAATAGTAGACCACTTCTGGGCTTTAGCCCAATCCTAAAAAGCAACTTGAAATCATAATTGAGCCATTATTTTTTTAATCACTTATCCCATCTCGTATCACATAATTGGAACGCGGATGACGCGGATTTTCATGGATTTCACGCTTCACTTCCCACTTCTCACCTTATCAATCGCTTCTATAATTACATTACAAGCAAAATGAATATGTTCCTCCTCAATGATCAAAGGTGGCGCGATACGTAGGCAGTGGCTATTGAATAAAAACCAGTCTGTCAACACGCCTTTTTCTAAGCAAATTTTTATGACCGCTTTTACAAAATCAAAATTGGGTAACTCTACTGCCATCATCAATCCTGCGCTGCGCACTGCTATAATGGAAGGGTGTTGTAATAATTTTTTAAATAATTTTTCTTTAGACGGCACTTGTTGCATCAAGTCACTTTTCAGCAAAGTTTGTAGAGTTGCCAGCGAAGCCGCACAACTCACCGGATGCCCGCCAAAAGTCGTAATGTGTCCTAAAACTGGATGATGCGTCAGTGATTGCATAATTTCCTGCGAAGCGATAAACGCGCCGATTGGCATTCCGCCGCCCATCCCTTTTGCTAAAAGTAAAATATCTGGCACCATATCATATTGTTGAAAACCCCAAAGTGTCCCTGTGCGTCCGTAGCCCGTTTGTATTTCATCTAAAATTAATAAAGTACCCGTTTCATTACACTTTTCACGTAATTGTTTCAAATAATCATTTAGTGGAGGATGAATGCCTGATTCTGCTTGTACGGTTTCTACAATAACAGCGGCGGTTTTAGTGGAGATTTTATTTAAATCTGCTTCCAAATTATATTCAATATGCTGAATACCGGGCAAAAGTGGATGGAACGATTGTGTAAAATCTTTCGGATACATGAGGCTCGCCGCGCCTTGTGTGCTGCCATGATACGCGCGTTTGCAGGCGATGATTTCTGCGCGATTGGTGTAGCGTTTTGCCAATTTCATCGCGCCTTCAGTGGCTTCGGTACCAGAATTTGTAAAATAAACGCTATTCAATTGTGATGGCAGATTTT
The DNA here is from genome assembly GCA_964549655.1 of uncultured Saprospiraceae bacterium. Taxonomy (GTDB): domain Bacteria; phylum Bacteroidota; class Bacteroidia; order Chitinophagales; family Saprospiraceae; genus JADJNW01. The sequence continues at coordinate 43,322 of CAZJXN010000002.1, read as the reverse complement.
CAACTAAGAGGGTTGCTAATTGCACTTGTGGAGAAAGAATAAACTCGCCATACACCATCGTATGTAAATATTTATCCAATTGATTTTTAACGGCTTCTATTACATTTGGATGACGATGCCCCAAACTACTCACGCCAATGCCCGCAATTAAATCCAAATAGGCGTTTCCACTCGTATCATACAAGTACATCCCTTCTGCGCGTTCTATTTCAAGAGCAAGCGGCGCATCGCTGGTTTGAGCTACGTGTTGTAAAAAAAGTTGACGGAGATTCATGACTGGATACTGATTACTGGATGTTGGATACTGGATTTTCTCAACCTTAATCTTGACCTTACCCTTAATCCTAACCTCAAGCTTTATTGTTAAAAATTGTAGAATTGTAGAAAAAATTACACTTGAAAATTGTCAATCTAACAACGTTTTTCGTAAAAGAGATGCAGAAATGCCATTTTTTTCCGATTTTGCATTTTATAGCACAAAACATTTTTTATTTCGCCAATGAAACACTGGATAGGAATAGCAGCTTTAGTAGTCGTCACGTATGCGTGTGAGCAGCACACCATGCGCCGATACGACTATCGGGTGCACGGCATTGATGTGTCGCACTATCAGTCGCGCGTCAATTGGCAAACCATAGCAGACCAAGATATTCACTTTGCTTTTGTAAAGGCGACCGAGGGTGTACTGCACGTTGATTCGCTGTTTTGCTACAACTGGGAAGGCATGAAGGAAGCGGGCATCAAGCGCGGCGCGTATCATTTTTTTCGTCCTATGATTTCACCATTGGAGCAAGCCGACAATTTCACCCGTTCTGTGGATATTCAATATGGAGACCTGCCGCCGGTGCTGGATGTGGAGGTGTTAGATGGCGTTTCCAAAGAAAGTCTGATAAATGGCGTGCGCACTTGGCTTTATTATGCAGAAATTCGATATAATGTAAAACCAATTATTTATACTAATATTAAATTTTATAATAAAATTCTCGCCGGACATTTTAATGAATATCCAATGTGGATTGCCCGCTATGGCTTCCGTGAACCTACCCTTGCGAATGGGCGCGACTGGCAGTTTTGGCAATATGGCAATCAAGGTAGAATCAAAGGAATCGCTGGTGACGTAGATTTCAATGTGTTTCGCGGCTCGCACGAGGAGTTGAAAGCGATTTGCCTCACGCCGCGCACGGTTATTTTGAGTGGGTTGTTGAATACTGATTAAAATGAATCAATGTGGCACATTTTAAAAATGCGCCACATTTTACTTACACAAATTGTAAATTCTTAAAATTGCCATTCAAAATCTGACCCGCTGGCGCATCCAACCACTTATCCAACAAGGTGGAATATATATTTCTAAAATCAATTTCAAACTTTAAATCGCCTTCGTCCAAGTTGGTCAAATTGGGTGCATCATTATAAAATCCAGGTTTTTGCAACTTTCCACCCATGAGGAATAAATTATTTGCTGTGCCGTGATCCGTACCATTGCTGGCGTTCTGCTTCACGCGCCGCCCAAATTCGGAAAACGTCATAATCAAGGTATCATCCAGCAAATTATTTTGCTTCAAATCCATTACAAACGCTTTCATCGCTTCTGCATAACCTTTCAATAAGCGCTCTTGTTGATTTCGCTGGTTGGCGTGCGTATCAAAACCCGATAGCGTTACATAATAAATTTTCGTATCGGTATCGGCGGTAATCAATTCTGCAATTTGTTGCAAATCCTTTGCAAATGCCGACTGCGGATAGGCCACTTTCGACTGGTGTACTTTTGCCTTTTGATACAAATAATCTGCTGATTGTTGCGTGTCTATCAGCACTTTATACAAATACGCTACATTTTCTTCGTCATGGTCACTGCCGGCATTTTTAGCCGCGGCTTGTATAAATTTATTACTCGCTGTGCGCTTGAGTTGCTCTGGATTGCTGGCAGCAAAGCCATTGCGTTTCGTTCCTTTCAAAGCTAAACTTAAACTATCATCTACTTCCAAAGCATGATATGGAATCTCACAGTTATTACAATTACTATCTAAATAACGCCCAATCCAGCCGCTGCTCAAATATTCATTACTATCACTGGCAGTGTGCCAAATATCCATCGAGCGGAAGTGCGAACGGTCAGGATTCGGATAACCGACGCTATTCACGACGGTCATTACACCATCATCATACAAACTTTGCAAGGGTTGTAATGCAGGATTAAAACCCAAGTCATCACTCACTTTCAGCACTTCGGTATTCTTCACGCCGAGCGTCGGACGGTTTTTATAATACAAGTCATTGCGATACGGAATAATGGTATTCAAGCCATCATTTCCACCTGATAATTGCACAACAACCAGCACTTTGCCGGCACGCGATTTCAATAATTGACTTACCTTGAAATCCGACAAAAACGAGGGAATCAACATCGAAGTAGATGCCAAGCCCGATGATTTTAAAAAATCTCTACGATTCATATTTTTTTATTTTTTAAACCGCTACCCTTCTTTTGCGCTCATCGCGTGTACTTTTTAACCGCAGAGGCGCAGAGAACGCAGAGGTGTTGCTTTTTAGAATCCTCCTATCTTCCCATCTTCCAATCCTCCATTTCAACAAACTTGATACTCCGGCAGTGCCATCAACATCATCGTCGCCGTTTTTACAAAGTCGTCTTTGCCGCTTTGCTGGTACGCTTTGAGCAGATTGGCTTGGCTGATTGCAGTTGGCGTTTGAAGTAAATAAGTCGCCAAATCATTTAGCATAACGGCTTCGCTTTTGACACCGAGCATCGTGTTTAAAGGTTGAAAATTTACGCTTGCTGCGAGTTTCTCGGCTTTTTCGTCGGTTGTGGTTTCTTCCGCTTCTTCTTTTACGCGCAGGTTGAGGGTTGCCATATTGATTAAATTCGGAACCAGATTCAAGCGCAACAGCAGCGTAGAATTGTCAATCCAATTTTTGCCGCCGGGCCAGCCCGCTACATTTGGTGGATTGAAAAGCATCTGCCCAGACGCGCGTTGTAAGAACAATAAGGATTGTTTATTTTGAAAAGTCACGCCCAAAGTGCGCATCGTACCCGCCAGAAAATCTATCGGCGATTTGATTTTCGCTCCAATATTTTTTTCATTATAAAACCAATCGCTTTCAAAAATGGTGCGTATCAATTTGCCAATATTATAATCATTTTTATAAAATTGGCTCGATAAATCACGCACGATGCTTTCGTCCACTTTTTCATTTACAAAATAGCGATAAACTTTACGGGTTATAAAATCTGCTGTCTCGCGCTTTTCGAGAATCATATCAATAATATCCGTGCCATCAAAATTGCCGGTTTTACCGAAGAAAATTTTCTGTCCGTTGTCATGTTGATTCGCCCGAAACACGTATTCGCCCGTGAGCGTACTCGACCAGCCAGTGAACGCCCGTGCCGCTTCCTTCACATCTTTCTCCGTGTAATTCCCACGTCCGATAGTGAATAATTCCATTACTTCCCGAGCAAAATTCTCATTGGGACTATCTTTTTTATTCTGTTGATTATTCAAAAAACGAATCATCGCAGGGTCTTTGGCTATTGCCAGTGTAAGGTCGCGGAAACTGCCTAAAGCATGTGTGCGAATCGCGTTGAGTTGCAATGCGGCCGGCTTTCCTGCTTTTATTTGCGTTGCAAAATGTCCATGCCAGAAGAAACTCATGCGCTCCAGCAAAGCGCTTTCTGTAGGATTTGCCATGCGTTGCAGCCAATTGACATTAATTTCTCCGACTTGTTGGCGTTGCTCTTTCAAGATTTCTCGAATATCGCGCTTGTCCATCGTTTTGCGTTCTTCGCTCCCGACAGGAAGTTCAGGAACGGCAATGGATTTGGCCTGCTTAGTTTGTGCAAATAGCTCATCCACTGCCTGCTTGACCGTATCATTTTGCTTTTTTTGCCACTCCTGCGGACTCAAGCCGAAGCCCGCCCGCCAGTAGAGGTGCTTTATTTTTTCATTCATCGCTTGTGTTGCTTTTTCAATAGGACGATGGGAAAGCAGCGAGGTTTAATGTAGGAGAGAGGGATTAACTTTTTGGTAACAAGGAAAAATAAATGTGCCATCCCGCCGCAGAACGAGATGGCACGTTTGAATGAATAGAGTGGCTCACTTGAACAAGCTACTAAATAAGTAATATAGTTAAGTTCCTATTAGGAAGATGCAAATAAAGCATTTATTACTAAATAAATCATTATGGTTAATGGCAAAAATATTAAGGTAAATATTACAGTAAGCTTTCGAGAGCGTTCATCTACAAGTAATAATATAAATGCTATTAACATTGGTATAAGCATCCAAAAGTATGGCATGGATGGGATAAAAAATTTGATGATTATTCTAAGCAATACTCCAATACCAATAAAAATAGCTGCTACATTCCTTAAGTCTAAACTCTTAGTCATAATAATTATTTTTTTTAGTATTACTAGTAATAAAATCACCTTTCACGACCACATGTTTCTTCACATTGTCTTGTCTCAATACGACATCGGCTTAACGATGTGTAGTAACTATAGCTAACTATTCCTCCACCCAATACTCCACCAACAACTCCTCCCCAGACACCGCCTACTCGAGCACCGATCGTAGCTGTTGTAAATATAGTACCTGGTGCATGTACCCAAAATTCTGCCCCAGCATCTGCAATGCAAGCACATTTGCACGGGGACGTTGCCGAAGTGCTCGACGTGTCCGGTGTTGGAATTTTGTGAGCGGGTAGGGGTGGGGAAGTCGCGGTAAATACTGGAAATTTTATATATTTGTGTAAATAACCTCGTTATCCATGCAGCAAGAAACGGTGAATGTGTTTATCGCTTACGCTCGAAAAGACGAAGAAATCGAGGAACTCGCTATAAACAAATTCCTCGATAAGAATAATTTTTTTTAAAGATTATGTAGTTTTGTACCTAATAGTTACATATACAATGAAAGCGGCAATTTCCAGTAAAACACCCATAATTAGTAATACATTAGCTTCTGAAGAAGTTCCTTGTGCGTTTATTTTAAATAAAGCACCAACAAAAACAACAATCATGCCAATGATAAATAGCGTCAAATAAAGTGTCTTTTTCATTTGAATAATTTTAAATTAATTATTTTAGCTGGGAGAACCCGCACACACTATAGCAATGGCGGCAGCTACCGGTATAGGGTTAGTAGCTTGTGCCACACAACCCACTAAACCATCACAAAAACTTGTCCAATTCCTTGCAAAGCAATTATTAAAAGTCTCTCCTTTTTTACGAGCTCCCAACTCTCTACTTACTATCTCATCAGAAACCAGTAATCCATTTACTATTTGATAACTTGCCATTATTTCGCCGTTTAAACGTTCAAACTTAATACTTTTCATTGTTTTTTCAGCAAAACTTGCTTCCATTGTAAATATTTTAAATATTTCATTGGTCTGAGTATTTATAGTGACAAGTAGTTTTTTACCTGAATTTTCTACAAATGGAACAATAAGTAATCTGTATTCATAATCGCTTTCGTACAAAACAGTAGTAGCTGATTTTAGATTAAGACTGCTCTTATTAAGATAATTTGAGTAAAGAGAGGCTGATTTTGCCCAAGCATATTCTGAGCCAACATCTGTTTCTTCGATTATATTATTCACTCCAAAATCAGACTTTAATGTATGAGTTATTTTTTCCTCGTTTGTTATGATTGTTGTCTCGTAAATGGATTGCTCTTTACAGCCAATTACAGAAAATATTAAAATACAAATAAGAAACCTTTCATATTGATATTAATTTTAATTTACGCCCTACTTCTTATTCAAGGAGTTTTCGGGATAGCCTCCTATCTGCACAGCTACCTCTTTGGCGCCTTCTCAAAATAGCTGCGCTGACAATTACAAAAGTAAATGCTTTTACAATACCCGTTTCGGACATTTTCGGACAAAATAGGACGTTTTCGGACACTAAGGCTTTTTAATCGGTTTGGGTCTCGGGTCGCCAAATTCTTTGTAAATAATTTCTTGTTCAGTAATGGTTACTCTCCCACCTTTCAATATTATTTCTGCTTTTTTTAGCCAGCGGTACAAAGTTCTGACATGGATGCCATATTCTGTAGCGATTTCTTCCCGTGTTTTTGCATTTGATTGGATTGAGGATTGCATGACTATTTAATTTTATTTACACAATAAATATTCACACAATAAAATAGACCGTACAACATCACACTGTTGTACGGTTTAATTTTGTGTTGATGGCAAATATTTCTTTCTTTTTTCTCTTACACTAAATTGGCAGTAAATTGCATACAATTCTATTGCAATGCAAGTTTTTTTTACCTCTAAAAGTCTATCAATTTTTGGTAAGTAGGAGAATCCAGTAACTGGCTTGAAGCGAGTTACTGGATGGTAAATATCAAGCCTCCACCGGCTCGGATTTATACGCTTCTATGAGTCGCTGCTGCATATCGTGCGGCACGGCATTATATTCGCTAAATGTCTGGTGGAATTTTGCGCGCCCTTGGGAGAGCGAGCGCAAGGTGGAAGAGTATTGATACAGCTCGGCGAGTGGCGCACGGGCGTGTATTTTTTGGTAGTGTCCTTCGGTTTCCATGCCTTGTATCACGGCGCGGCGCGTCTGGAGGTCGCCCATGATTTCGCCCATTACATCATCAGCGCAAGTTATTTCAATGTTGTAAATAGGTTCTAAAATTTGAGCACCCGCACCTTCAAATGCTTTTCGGAAACCCTGCACAGCGGCTATCATAAACGCCATATCATTAGAATCTACGGGGTGCATTTTGCCGTCATAGATGCACACGCGAATGTCCTGACACGAGGAGCCAGTAAGCGGTCCTTCCTCCATTTTTTGTAGAATGCCTTTTTTGATGGCACTGGAAAAACGGTTGTCAATAGTGCCGCCCACGACGCACCAATAATACACAAGTTTACCACCCCACGGTAAGTTATCTTCGTCGCGTTGCTTTACATTCAAGCCTTCCGGGTCGGGCATTCCTTCGTAGTACGGCTCGATGCGCATGTGCACTTCCGCAAATTGACCAGCGCCGCCACTCTGCTTTTTATGGCGATATTCTGCATTCGATACTTTTGTAATAGTTTCCCGATACGGGATGCGCGGCTCCATAAATTCCATGCCAACACCATACAATTTTTCAATCCGGTTTTTTATTAAATCTAAATGTAATTGTCCTTGACCATGTAATATCGTTTGTTTCAACATTTTGGATTGCTCCACGATCAGCGTCGGGTCTTCCTCGGCTATATTATGTAATGCTTTCATGAGTTTTTCCATGTCGGCTTTGCTCGGTGGATGCACGGCTACGCGGATACGCGGTTCGGGGAAATGAATGGGTTCAATTTGGCGGTTGGTACCTTTCGTGTTCAGCGTGTTATTGGTGTGAGAATTTTTCAATTTTACAGTGACTCCGATGTCACCCGCTTGTAATTGATTGACTTGTTCGCGGTCTTTTCCGTTGGCGATAAAAATTTGTCCTAAGCGTTCCGCACCTCGATTATTCGCATTTATCAATTCATCCCCGGCGTGTAATATTCCAGCACAAACTTTAAAATAAGTAACAACGCCGACTTTCGGTTCGGAAACGGTTTTATAAATAAAAACAGTAGTCGTGTCTTTTGAATCGCAAGCCAAGGTGCCACCGCCCGCGAGTTCTGCTGCCGGACGGTCTGCTGGAGACGGGCACACGTCATTGATGAAGCCCATGATGCGTCCGCTGCCCATATTGCGCGTAGCCGAACAACAGAACACTGGAAAAATTTGCTGATTGGCAATGGCTATACACAAACCTTTGGCGAGTTCCTCTTCCGATAAATTACCTTCTTCAAAATAATGTTCCATCAAAGTTTCGTCATTTTCCGCCGCAGCCTCTACCAAGACGCGGTGCATCTCATCGGCACGCGCTTTTTCACTTTCGGGAATTGGATGTTTTTCAGGTTTGCCGCCGCCATCTGGGAAGACGTACAGCACCATGCGAAGCGCATCCACAATTTTATTAAAGCCAACGCCTTGATTCAGAGGATATTGGAATGGTACAACTTTATTGCCGAAGCGGGCGTGCGCCTGTTCGAGTGTATGGTCATAATCTGCTTTTTCGTGGTCGAGTTGATTGATTACAAATAAGGCTGGCGTTTTAAATCGTTCGATATATTCCCATAAAATTTCGGTGCCTACTTCTACGCCACTTTTCGCATTCAACAACATCACACCCGTATCTGCTACTTTCATCGCGGAAATCACTTCGCCAATAAAATCATCAAAGCCCGGCGTGTCAATCACATTGATTTTCGAATCTTTCCAAGAAGCGTGGATGAGCGTGTCAAACAAAGAATTGCCGCGTTCGTGTTCCATGTCGGTGTAGTCGGATACGGTGTTGCCCTCTTCCACGGTGCCCCGGCGGGAGATGCCTTTCGCTTCAAAAAGCATTGCTTCTGCGAAAGTCGTCTTGCCGGAGCCGGTATGCCCGAGCAACGCTACGTTTCGGATGTGAGTGGTGTCGAAGTTCATAAGTGACAGGTTTTTAAAAGGTTAGGAAATAGTAGCCCATCCCTTAGGATGATACCGTTCATCAATCTTTAGATTGGTGAATCAGGCTAAAGCCTGTGGAACGAAGTCAACCTAAAGTCTGTGGTACGTTTCAATTGCCAAACGTTATTTCTCGTTTTTAGAAAATGGAGCAAGTAAATTAGGTATTTTATTTAAAAAAGCAAAAAAAGACGAGAAATAATTTTTCATTTTAGTATGTGACAGCGCCTTGAAGACCTGTCGTATGTTGAAATTTACGATTTAAAATTTTTTACATATCAAAAATATATGCTACTTTTAATCGTTCAATAGGAAGGTGTCTAAAAATGGAGTTTTTACTTATAATTTAATTTTAAATACTGCCTCCTTAATCGAGCTATACTTACATACCACGAGAGAACATTTTTTTTAGAAACGGAATAGCCGGAACACTTATGAAGTCGCTCCGGCATTCTTATTTAGATAGTAGCCAATCTTGATTGACTGTTACTCCAACAAAATCTCCTCCAACAAATGCTGGTCGTCATTCAAAGATTTAAAATGTTTGATGCGAAAGCGACCGGCAGAATTCATGAGCGTTTTTGCCATTTTATCAATGGCGACCATCGAAAGTACGGTTTGAATATACGCTTCTATCAAGTCATCTACGCCGATGCCGAGGCGATTGAAATCACGTCTATCCATTAAAATTAAACGATTCGTATCGCTATCCCAGCCGCCATCGGTGCGTTTGATGGAAAGATTCGTACCCAAAATATCCCATGACTTGCCGCCTTCTTCGAGCTTGTTTTCCAAGGGTTTACGTGCGCGCCGAGCGTATACGCACAAGGGACGAATGCCATTTTCCGTCCAGCTTACCATCATGCGCAAGTCCGCTACGAAGGTTTTACCTTTAGTATTTGGCACAGTGCCAACATGGAATAATTTACCGGTAGAAAGACCTGTGGAACTCCAATTATAATTGCCAATCAAACTTTGTACAATGAAGCGGTCATACGGAAAATCTTGTTTCATAAAATCGTCCAATTCCTCAGGCGTTACAATCGTAAACACGCCTTGTCCGGCATTGCTATATGGAATTTTTACGACAGCCTGACCGCCCATTTGATTGACCCAATTCGGAATTTCTTCTTTTTTGACATCCCAAATCGTTTCCGGCGTGTTGATCCTCAAACCACTGCGCTCTAACTCATCATTGTTAAAATTTTCGTAGGCTTTCGCCGCAATCATCTTGTTACGACCACCAGCAAGACAGGCGACGGTTGGATTTAAAATCTTGGTTTTGGTATGTGCTGGAATGCGATTCCACGGACGTTGTGTCACGTACCGAAACGCGGCACGAATCGGCTGCCAAATATTATTTTCATCTCGAATTTCCATCACACCATCCACGAAACGCACGGGTGGGTCGGTATCGTTCTGATAAAAAGGCGCGTACAACACGTCTTCGCCACACACTTCTGCCATAATCGCCGCATAACCAGAGGCTTCCATCGGATTTTTATCATAAATGACTCCCAATTTTCCTTGAATATTGCTACCGCGTTTTTTCAAAAATGGGACAAATGTTTCTTCAATCAGATTGCGATAACTGCCTTGTTCTTTAAAATCTTCTACCAAAGGCATAGATTTTTGACCACTCGGGCAAGAGTTATTTTCAATAATTACCATTTGGCGGCGACCGCTGGCGGAAGTCACGTTGATGAGGTCGGCACCGCCCCACAGGAAGTGTTTGCATTCATAATTCATCATTTCTTCCAGCACGTTTCCCTTCACTTTTGGGTGCAAATGGGTATAGCGGCGGATGATGCGCTCTTGTTCTAAGCTGAGAAAAAAATTGACCATCGGATGAATCGTGGCGTTAAACGCTTTGGGATACCAGTGGCGATAGGCTTCAAACTCGCCGGGGTGGATAGTTTGGGCATTCACGGGAGTTGGGTGGCTCGTGTCGGGCATTGTTTGATTTTAATTTGGCTGAAAATTGCGAATCAAAATGGAAAGTAACAACAAAAGTATTGTTCAAAATAATTTTCACGCAAAAACCTTATAGGTTTATACGGAATAAAAAAAGGCGATGTCTGTTGTTTCAGAACACCGCCCTGCATAATCCCAAAAACCAAAAAAATATCTTTATAATTCTCCCGCAGATTCCGCAGATTTTTTTCCTCTCGTCGTGTGGTCTCTCATTCTCCTCGTCCTTCATCACCCTATAAACCTAACTTGTCCCGTAAGGCGGGATCACCCCATCACCCGTTTTCAGCCATCCTGTGATACTCAATCGCTCCCGTGTAGCCTGCAAAACTTCGTGCTCCAATATATCACTTTTAAAACAAATCATACGACCGGCTTGTGGCATAATATCTATCGCTGTTTCAACATCGTTTTTGTCGAGCGAATACAAACGCAACTGCCCGCCATGCGCGGCTTCCCAATTGGTACTCAAATAACAAACGATAGAAATTTTCCGAGCGTTTGTTTTTTGAAATACGTCGAGATGTCGCTTGTAACCTGTGCCTGCCGGATACATCGCAAAATGCAATTCACTTTGGCGAATGCCCAAGTAACAAGTGCGATTCAAATAGGCAAACAAGGCTTCCACCCGTTCTAAAAAAAAATAACTGTTTGCGGAAAGCGTAGTACGGTCTATCCATCGAATGGCATCTCCTCGGATACTTTTATCCTGATGGAACTGTTGACCTTGCCCGATGCCCGCCGATTCAAAATGTGCGCTGCCATGTTGTCTCCACAATTCTTTCGTAAGCGTCTGCACTTCTGCAATGCTTAAGAAATCATCCGTCACGGCGTAGTCTCGTTCGACTAAGTTTTCGACTATCTTTTCTAATAAAACCTGCACTCGCTGCTCTTCTTCTTCCATGTACGGAACAAATGTACAAACTTTACAATATTTTCACAAAATTTTTATTATATTTCTCGTTTTAATAGGAATAGCAGATTTTGCAGCCTGTATTTTCTTGAAACTATATCACTTCTAAATTTGTAAAAGTAGCGAACTTTAGGGAGCTGAAGGGACTTAGGGAGGGGGACTAAGTGCCCGAGCGACTGGGAGATAAGGGAACTTCAAACTTTCAAACGTTAAACATCCAAACAAAAAAAAATGGAAGTTGCAACCAAAATAGAATTGCGCAATCTGCGCTTTGAAGATTATTTGGACTTGAAGGAAGCCATGATTGAGGCATATTCGGGTATCGGCGGCGACTACTGGGGCGAACGCGATATTAAAAAATTGTTAAAAATATTCTCGGAAGGGCAGTTGGCAATTCTCGTGGATGGTAAGGTCGTGGCGTGTGCGTTGACCATTATTGTGAATTATAGAAAATTTGGCGATAAGCACACGTATCAGCAGATAACGGGCAATTACACCTTTAATACACATGATGAAAACGGCGATGTGTTGTACGGATTGGAATTGTTTGTGCATCCCAACTATCGTGGCTTGCGTTTGGGGCGGCGTTTGTACGATGCGCGCAAAGCATTGTGTGAAAATTTGAACTTGCGGGCGATTGTGGTAGGCGGGCGCATTCCAAGTTATAAAGATTACGCTGATACCAACTCGCCACGAGAATATATTGACCGCGTAAAATTGAAAGAAGTGTACGACCCGACGCTTACTTTTCAATTGTCGAATGATTTTCACGTCAAAAAAATTCTAGAAAATTATTTGCCGGGCGATACCGAATCAAAAGAATTTGCGACGCTTTTGGAATGGAATAACATTTATTACCAAGAGAAAGAGCAACTGATAAACGCGCCGAAAGAAGTGGTTCGTATCGGGATTGTGCAATGGCAAATGCGCTTATTTGAAACTTTTGAGGCGTTGGTGGAGCAGGTTGAATATTTTGTGGATGCAGTGAGCAATTATAAGTCCGATTTTATTCTGTTTCCCGAGTTTTTTAATGCGCCGCTCATGGCGCGCTACAATCACTTGGGCGAGGCGAAAGCCATCCGCGAGTTAGCCAATTTTACCGATCCCTTGCGGCGTAAGTTTATGGAGTTTGCAATGTCTTACAATATTAATATCATCACGGGCAGTATGCCGATTGTAGAAAATGGGAGTTTGTTGAACGTCTCGTATCTCTGTCGCCGCGATGGCACCTGGGAAAGTTATTACAAAATACACCCGACTCCTTCGGAAGTAAGCGCATGGGGCATGGTAGGCGGCGATACGCTCGAAGTGTTTGATACAGACTGTGGTAGAATTGGTATTTTAATTTGCTATGATGTAGAATTTCCAGAATTGGCGCGTATTTACGCAGAGCAAGGTATGCAGATTTTGTTCGTGCCATTTCTTACAGATATGCAAAACGGATACAATCGCGTACGCCGTTGTGCGCAGGCACGTGCCGTGGAAAATGAGTGCTACGTCGCCATCGCTGGTTGTGTCGGCAACTTGCCAAAAGTGAATAATATGGACATTCAATACGGGCAATCCGCTATTTTCACACCATCTGACTTTCAATTCCCGACAGACGCGATTAGCGCAGAAGCGACGGCGAACACAGAAATGACGATTATTGCGGATGTGAATATGTCGTTGTTGAAAGAATTACACGAGTTTGGCAGTGTGCAAAATTTGAAAGATCGGAGGAAGGATTTATATCAGGTGAAGTTTAAGAAAAAGAAGTGAAAGGTGATTGGTGAAAGGTGATGGGTGAAAGGTGATTGGTGATTAGTGAAAGGTGATGGGTGAAAGGTTATTGTTTATTGGTTATTTGGCACTTATTACTTGAGCATTGTAGCCGAATAACCAATAACTAATCACATTTAACAAATAACTAATCACATTTTTTTGGAAATAACCACACTTTTACGTAATTTGAACCGTTCGATTATACGTACAAGATTGCAGCCCGCTTAGGCATTTGTGTTAGAAACATCCACTATAGCAACTTTGACGAAACAATTTGGTTCATTCAAACGTCTACTGTTTGATAATCAGCCCTTTGAACATATTTTAAAATTTAAAATTATCCCACATCATGTCTGGAAGTAAAAAAAACAAGAACCAATACGTGGAACATAATGAAGAGCACGTAGGAGCGGAAATGAAACCTTTTGTCGTTTACACCGTTGAAGAACAAACAAAAGAAAATAACCTGAATGTAGCAGCACCCTATACGCCTGCAAGTACCACTGCGATTACAAATAATAGGGCGCGAAGACGCTGGTGGAGAAAAGTAACCGCTTTTTTTGGTTAATAGCTGCCGGCTCCATTTTCTATGTGCGATTGTATATCAGTAAGTATCGTATTTTTCCAATTGGAGAAAAGTATATCTATTGTTATTTCATTCCTACAACTTCCTTGTAACCCTGTACTATACCTGTACAATTATTTTTTTGCTGTGAACTTCTTTAATTCCTGCGGCGTTTGTAGAGCATCTTGAAACAAAGATGTGACTTTTTACATAAAGTCCGTTTAAAGCAATAGATTGCAAAATCTGCCGTTCACAGCAATTGACACCCATGCTCCCTATGGCTCGAACTAAAGTGCCATTGGTGACATTCTTAAATCATTCAATTTATGTTTACGATTGCTATTTTGTTGACCTTGCGTACTTTGTTGAAAAGACGTTATCCTGCGCTGATCGCCAAAACTGATTTGGTGGCAAAAAATTATATGCGCCCCGTGCAACGCTTTTTTACAAAAAAATTGGGACTGCTTTTTAAATAAGCAACTATTTTTCTAACAACGCGTTATGCAATGATATTTTTGGTGTGATTGATTTATTATAAAATGAAATTGTATTTTTGTATCGTTTTTCCAAATTTATGGATTTAATTGGTACGCTATTTTTAAACTAAAATTTTAGAAAAGATGTCAAGTTCAGTGGTACGATATGGGGATGCGGACTTAGAGGAATTTAGATTATTAATAACAGACAAACTTGCGAAGTCGAAAGAACAACTCGCAAGCTTACAAGAGCAAATTCTGGATATTACAGAAAATACAGCGGACGAACACGGCGGCGACTGGGTAGACGATAGTAGCATCAACAACGAGGTGGAAATGCTCAACAATATGGCAATCCGCCAGCGAATGTACATCAAAGACTTGGAAAATGCACTCATACGTATTAGAAACAAATCGTATGGAATCTGCTCCATCAGTGGGCAATTGATAGACAAAAAACGACTGCTGGCAGTCCCTACGACCACAAAAAGTTTAGAAGCAAAAGCGGTAGAACAAACCAAAATCGCAGAGACTCCAGAAGTTCAAAAGCCAGTGATAGCCACCAAACCAGCAGTATCTGCACCATCTGAGCGCAAAGTGATTACCAAAGTTATTCGCAAACCGACCAGTTCCAGCAATAGAGTAGCCGCCGTGAAAGAAGACGAAGAAGAAGATTTGGAATTTGGCGAGCGCGACTTTTTTTACGACGAAGAAGAGGACTCCATGACTCGCTCTATCAGCGATTTGGATGATTTCCCAGAAGAAACCACCGAGAAAGAAGATAGTGACTTTTAAGTAGCGCGGAAACTTGTTTCCGATGCTCCACCAAGCGCCAACGCCAGTCCTCGATTGCCGTTGGCGTTCTTGTTTGACACAATTTTTGTAAAATAACACAATCTGACAGTTGTAAGAAGGGAAACTGCCTACTGCAACTGCCAACTGCCAACTCTCCCTATGCCCGAACCCATTAAAATCCTCAACCCATCCGAATACGAATACCTCGAAGGTCCAAAAAGCCGTACCTCCGAGCTAAAATTTGCCTTCCAGGTTTTCTTTCAATTTATCAAAGGCTTTCGCTGCCTGCATTTTTTGGGTCCTTGCATTACCGTTTTTGGTTCGGCACGATTCAAAGAAGGGCATCTGTACTACGAAAAAGCGCGAGCAGTGGGCAAAGCCATTGCAAATGTTGGCTTCACGACTATGACGGGAGGCGGTCCGGGCATCATGGAAGCAGCGAATCGCGGTGCATTTGAAAATGGTGGAAAATCCGTCGGTGTGAATATCCAATTGCCACACGAGCAGTTTGCTAATCTATATCTCCACAGGTCGGTCACATTGAAATTTTTCTTCGTCCGTAAAGTATTGCTACTCAAGTATTCTTATGCTTTTATTGTATTGCCCGGCGGCTGGGGTACGATGGATGAAATGTTTGAAACTTTGACTTTGGTGCAAACCGGCGTTATTCACAACTTTCCGGTCGTATTGATTGGAAAAGACTATTATCAAGACTTGATGAATTACTTACACTTTATGGAAGCCCAAAAAACCATTTCCACCGAAGATTTAAAATTAGTAAAACTCACCGACGACATTGACGAAGCGATGATTCACATCTCCAAATATATCACCGATAATTATCAAATTAAGAAAAAAATGCGGCGGCGGCTGTGGTGGCTATTGGAAAGTAGGCAGTGAGCAGTTGGCAGTATGCAGTATGCAGTACCCTAGTCAAAGGACTGCCTACCGCCAACTGCCTACTGCTTCTACGGTTTCTTCACCTTATTTTTTGCAAAATCCCCTGATTTCAGAATAGACATTTTATTTAAATCCAAGTATTTTTTCAAAGCGGCATTCACCTGCGCAGGCGTGAGTGCTTCCACTTTAGCTTCCAAATCCGCATCCCACTGGAGCGGGCGTTTCCATTCCATGTACAAATTCAGGCGACGCGCTAAGGACGCATCTTGCGCACGGATGTTCACCTCGCGTTCCTGTTTCCAAGTCGCTTTTGCTTCTGCCAATTCCTCTGTTGTTACGCCGTCTTTTATCAATTTTTCGATTTCTTCTTTGAAAGCAGCTTCCAATTTTTCTACATTTTCCGGCGCGTAAATCGCGTAGCCCATCAGACTTCCCACTTTATTAATCGGATGCTCCTCCAAAAATACACCGCCGCCATAACTCAAGCCATCTTTCTCCCGAATGCGCTTCAACACGCGCCCTTGAAAACTACCGCCCAGAATAAAATTGCCCACTTCCAGCGCTGGATAATCGGCAGCACTTGGGTCGAGTGGAAAATTTTGACCAATTACAAAAAAAGCATTCGTCTTATCCGGCATTTCAAGATTCTCATTGATTGGCTTGACGCTCGTGTAAGGTCGCTTCATTTCCTTGTACGGCTTAGGCGACTTCCAATTTCCAAATAATTTTTCCGTTAATTCCTTCGTCTGTTTCGCATCAAAATCGCCTACAATCGTGACTGCGGCGGCATCCATTCCATAAAAATCTTTATGAAATTGTTTCAATTGCGCTGGCGTGACCGGTTTTATCGCCGCTTTTTGCTCTTCAAAAGTAGCGCTGTACCGAATATCGCCTTTCTCATAAGGATTCAAATGGCGCGTCATTGCTGTGAAAGCCACCGAACCCGGGTCGTCCAATTGATTGTCAATAGCAGCCATGTCTTCCAACTTTACTTTTTCTAATTCTGCGGCTGGAAAAGTAGGCTCGCGTAAGATTTCTTTCAGCAAATTCAAGGTAGCAGCCAAATTCGCTTTCGTAGATTCAATACTGACAGACGTGAAATAGCCCCCACCGTAAATATTGATAGAAGATTTTAGCTTATCCAACTCATCTTCAATCTGTTGGCGAGAGCGCTTCGCCGTGCCTTTGTTGAGCATCGAAGCCGTCATTTGACTGACTGTTCCTTTATTTTTCAAATTTTCCACATCGCCATACGGAATCGTCATGCTTACTCGCACCGTTTCGCCGCGCGTCTTTTTTGGTAATAGTGCCAGTTTTGCGCCATTGCTTAAAGTGCTGTACTGCGTGCGCGCCACAATATTTTTCACCGAAGGGTCAAAATCTTCACCTGCTGCAACGGCTTCGCCACCTTTATAATTATCCACCAAAGTCGCCACACTCGGCGTAGCTGGAATCTCCGTGCGGTCAGGCTTTTCCGTTGGAATAAACATACCAACGGTGCGGTTATCGGGTTTGAAATAATATTTGGCAACGCGCACTACGTCCTCCGGTTTTACAGCTTTGATGCGGTCTCGATTCACAAAAAACAAACGCCAATCACCCATGCCTATCCATTCGCTCAGTTCGATGCAAATATTTTCGGAAGAATTAAACGTTTGTTCGGTCTGTTTCAAAATTTCATTTCGAGCTCGTTCTACTTCTTCTGTCGTTGGTGGATTTTTGCTCAAGTCATCAATAGATGCTAACATAATTTGCTTGGCTTCCTCCAACGATTGTTCTTTTAATACCTCTACGAAATACAGCAAAATGCCCGGCTCTGCTAACTGAAAATCAAAACCAAATACATTCGCTGCTTTGTTCGCATCCACCAATGCCTTGGATAATCGTCCAGATGGTGTGCTACTCAATACTCGACTCGCCAGACTAAGCGCTGCAAAATCTGCATGAATACCCGATGGCACATGATAGCCTACGCCTAAAAACTGAACCGTACCTGTGCGCCGCAGTGTGACACTTCGCTCACCGTCTTGCGTAGGGTCTTGCGTGTAAATTGCCGGTAGCGGACGCTCTGGCTTAGGCAACGCGCCAAAATATTTGCCGATGGACTGTAATGCTTTTTGCTCATCAAACTTGCCGGTAATCATCAGCACCGCATTATCGGGCTGGTAATATTTTTTGTAAAAGGCTTGCAAGCGGTCAATCGGAACATTCTCCACATCAGAACGTGCGCCAATCGTGGATTTGCCATAATTATGCCACAGGAAAGCCGTCGAAACAATCCGTTCCCACAATACCCCCAGCGGAGAGTTTTCGCCCATTTCGAATTCATTGCGCACGACGGTCATCTCGCTGTCCAAATCTTTTCGGGATACAAAAGAATTCACCATGCGGTCGGCTTCCATTTCAATCGCCCAGTCCAGATTCTCATCGCTGGCTTGCATGGTTTCAAAGTAGTTGGTGCGGTCAAACCAAGTCGTGCCGTTCCAGCGGTTGCCTTTGGACGTGATTTCTTGCTTCACATCCGGATGTTTGGGGGTGCCTTTGAAAACCATGTGCTCCAGCAAGTGTGCCATGCCAGTTTCGCCATAATTTTCGTGCTTCGAGCCTACAAGGTACGTGATGTTGACGGTTACCGTCGGTTTGGATGGGTCAGGGAAAAGCAAGACGCGCAGTCCGTTGCTCAGTTTGTACTCGGTGATGCCTTCTACAGTAGTCACTTTTTGCGGTTCGGTTTGGGCTACAATACGAGTGGTAAATAAGCAAATGATAAAGAGAAGTTTTAATAATCGCGTGGTTTAGGGTTTGGAATGAAAAAATGAATAGGCTGCCAAATTAACAGATTTGAAAATCAAAAACGAATAATTTAAGTTAATTATCATATAATAAAAAATACTAATTTATAAACGCTTGTCAATTTGAGCTACATAACATTTTTTAAATAATCCACACTTTTGTTTGCGTTTTCCACATAGTGTTGAAAAAAAGTAAAAACGTTCGCAACACCCACATTTATTGAACAATAGCATAATTAGCAGTCCTTTCATCAATTGGTTTTCCACACGGTGTTGAAAAAATTTGTTTCATTGGGCTTGCCTTTTTTGTAACTTGCTTTACTTATCCGTTAACACAAAATTATTCAATATATAATGTCCAGCATCTGGCATCTGGCATCCAAAAATCTAATATCTAAAGAAAACATTATGCAAACACTTGAGAAAACAAACACGACTAAACCGGTGGCTTATGAAGAAGCGGTAAAAGCAGCCGTGCAGTATTTTAAAGGCGATGACCTCGCAGGCACCGTATGGGTGAGCAAGTACGCGCTGAAAGATTCTTTTGGCAAAATCTACGAGCGCTCGCCCGAAGAAATGCACCGCCGCATCGCTTCCGAAATTTTCCGTATCGAAAGCAAGTATGCAAATCCCATGTCGGAAGAAACGATTCAAGAACTCTTGGAGGGATTCAAATACATCATCCCACAGGGCAGCCCGATGTCGGGAATTGGCAACAATTTTCAGGTTTCTTCCCTGTCTAATTGTTTTGTAATTGGTAATCATGCTGATTCTTACGGGGGTATTATGCGTACGGACGAGGAGCAGGTACAACTCATGAAACGCAGAGGTGGCGTGGGTCACGACCTCTCGCACATCCGCCCAAAGGGAAGTCCGGTGATGAATAGTGCCTTGAGTTCAACGGGAATTGCGCCATTTATGGAACGCTATTCCAACAGTACCCGCGAGGTGGCGCAAGACGGTCGCCGCGGTGCGTTGATGCTTTCTATTTCTATCAAACACCCTGACGTAGAGGACTTTATAGATGCAAAAATGGAATCCGGCAAAGTGACCGGTGCGAATGTCTCGGTACGGATAGATGATGCATTTATGAACGCCGTTCGCAACAATGAAACATACCGTTTACAATATCCGATTGATTCTGACAACCCAACTTTTGTAAGAGATGTAGACGCAGCCGCTGTTTGGAACAAAATTATTTACAATGCTTGGAAATCTGCTGAACCTGGAATGCTGTTTTGGGATACGATTATTCGGGAATCGGTGCCGGATTGCTACGCCGATTTGGGTTACAAAACGATTTCTACCAATCCTTGTGGAGAGATTCCATTGTGTCCGTACGATAGTTGTAGACTGCTGGCAATCAATCTGTTCAGTTATGTTGAAAAGCCATTTACCGCCGAAGCCAGTTTTGATTTTGAAAAATTTGCACAGCACGCACAGTACGCTTTGCGTATGATGGACGATATCGTGGACATGGAAGCCGAAAAAATTGATGCCATTTTAGAAAAAATTGACGACGACCCGGAGCAAGAATTTATCCGTAGAAACGAGCGGGAATTGTGGCAAAAAATTCGCAAAACTTGTTTGCAAGGGCGGCGCACGGGCGTGGGCATTACGGGCGAAGGCGATATGTTGGCGGCATTGGGTTTGCAATATGGCAGCGAGGAAGGCATTGAATTTGCAGTAAAAGTGCATCAAACTTTAGCGTTGAACGCCTATCGTTGCTCGGTCACGTTGGCGAAAGAGCGCGGTGCGTTTGAAATTTTTGACGCTTCCCGCGAAATGAATAACCCGTTTATCCAGCGTTTGCGCGAAGCCGATGGACCATTGTATGATGATATGCTCCGCTACGGTCGCCGGAATATTGCGATGTTGACGATTGCGCCGACGGGTTCAACGAGTATTTTGACGCAGACGACTTCCGGTATCGAGCCGGTTTTTATGATTTCGTACAAGCGCCGCCGCAAGGTGAATCCGAATGACCAAGAGGTAAAAGTGAGTTTTATAGATGAAGTTGGCGATAGCTGGGAAGAGTACCACGTTTTTCACCACAAATTTTTGGATTGGTTGACTGCCAATGGCTTTGATGTAGAAACGGTGAAGCACGCTGAATCAGAAGAATTAGACCGAATTATTCAACAATCGCCCTATTACAAAGCCACTGCGAATGATGTAGACTGGTTGCAAAAAGTGAAAATGCAGGGCGCAATTCAGAAATGGGTAGACCACTCCATCAGCGTGACGGTGAACGTGCCGGAAGAAACGACGGTGGACATGGTGAAGCAGATTTACCAAACCGCATGGGAAGTAGGTTGCAAAGGTTGCACGATTTACCGCGACGGTTCACGTTCTGGCGTGTTGATTGCCGATACAAAAAAAGAGGAAAAGCCGAGCGAAAATGGGAATGGTTATTTCCATGATTCTATGCCACCGAAACGTCCAGAAAAGTTAGAAGCTGAAATTGTAAAATTTAAAAATAATAATCAGGATTGGCTGGCGGTCATCGGCATTTGCGATGGCAGACCTTATGAAGTGTTCACAGGTCGCGCCGAAGACACCTTCCGTTTGCCGGATTATGTGACGAAAGGTTGGGTCATCAAAGCCCGCGATGAGAATGACACGACGCGCTACGATTTTCAATTCATGGACCGCGAAGGTTATCGCGTGACGATTGAGGGTTTGTCGCGCTCGTTCAACAAAGAATATTGGAATTATGCCAAGCTCATTTCTGGCGTGTTACGTTACGGAATGCCTTTAAATAAAGTCGTGGAATTGGTTTCTGGTTTGAATGCAGAAGAGGATTATATCAATACTTGGAAAAATGGCGTGGTACGTTCCTTGAAAAAATTCATTCCGGACGGAACGAAATCAAAATCTCCTTGTACCCAATGTGGCGACCCAGATGGCGTGATTTATAAGGAAGGTTGTTTGACGTGTAAGAGTTGCGGGTATTCGGAATGTGGGTAAAGCCGTTTGGGAGTTTGGGAGTTTGGGAGTTTGGCTATGAACTTCCAAACTTCCAAATTTTAAACTTAAAAAAAAGCTGTGAGGGAAGGATTCGAACCTTCACGAGGAGATTAGGAACAGCACAAGTTTGGTGGTCAACCCCTGTCGGAGAACCGGCTATACGCTGTCTTTATTTCTGAGTCCTCACCCCCGAGACAGGAGGGCATGGCTGCCGAAGTTTCATCACCTCACAATTTTTGGAGATGCCAGATTGTTAGATGCCAGATGCCAGACCGCTTGTTGCGTTTTCCGTCCTTTGACTTCTAATATCCGACTTCGTGTCCAAGCACTTTTAGTTATTCCGATGATGCAAATTTAAAGCAAAAGCAGCTTTTGTTGCAAATTTTATAAGAAGTATTTTTTAAATTTACATTCTATTCAAATTTTCGCAAGTTTTCTTATTGAATTTTGAATTTAAACTTTTTGAAAACTGTATTTTTTGAAAATTTTAAAAAGCAAGCGTATGTTTGTACAATGAATAACCTTCCCGATTTGATTATAGCTGCCACACCCTTTCCAGTTTTGGGTAATGATTTTGTCCCTACCGATTTTCATCCGCTGGATTTGAGTATTTATAATGCTGATTTTGAGACGATTGATGTGACCACTTATGAAGGTTTAGATGCTTATGTTGAACAAATTTTAAAAATAAATCGCGCAAAAGTCGGATATGGCGGTTATGGCGAACATCGTATATTTTACAAACAAAGTCCGCTTTTTAATGATGGAAAAACGCCACCACGCTGTATTCATCTGGGTATTGACTTATGGGCATCCGCTGGTACGCCTGTGTACGCGCCGCTGGATGCGCAAGTGCATAGTTTTTGGTATAACGACCAAGTGTTGGATTATGGCGCGACGATTATTTTGCAACATGAGTTAGAAAACCAGCTTTTTTATACCTTGTATGGACATTTGACGTTGCAATCTTTAGCGAATTTGCAACAAGGACAGCCCATTTTAAAAGGCGAACCTTTTACCGATATTGGCGAGCGGCAAGAGAATGGCGGCTGGGTGCCACACTTACACTTTCAAGTTATTTTGGATATGAATAATTGGGAAGGCGATTATCCTGGCGTGGCGACAGAGGCAGAAGCAGCTCGATATTTAGAAAATTGTCCGAGTGCAAAAGTATTTTTACCATTTTTGAAATAAGAAAACGCATTCAATTTTAAAACATGAAGATTAAATTATTTTATTTTGTACTTATTATCAGTATTTTAGCAAGCTGTAAAAGTAAAACCACCGATGAAGAAATTGCCAAAGAACTTTGTACTTGTATGGAGCCGATTGTAAAAATGTACGATAAAACGGAAGATTTTACGGAGGACAGCAGCTTGCAAGAAGTGGAAGAAACGATGGCGGAAGTGGAAAAAGAAGCCGCTAAAAGTGAAGCCTGCGCGGATGGAATTGAAGAAAAATATGGCGATTTATCGGAACGCGAAGATGCGATTGAATCAGCGATGGAGCGCGTGTGCCCAGATATTATGAAACGGATGGAGGAGATGGAGAGCCAGTAATTGGGTGATCCCGCCTTGCGGGACAAGTTAGGGTGATAGGTTTATTGGGTGATAAGCGGCCAAGTGTCTGAACTGTGATTTATATTATTTTTTTTATGAACATGATTAACGCTGCGTCCTTTGCGCTTCTGCGGTTAAAAAAAAATGCTGTAAGGGATGTAAAAAGTGACCATCAATGAGCGAAACTCCGAAGCAGTAACATAATTATAGACCAAGTAATAAGCGACAAAAACACCTTAATACAAAAACACCCTAACACACGCACACATTTCGTATCTTTGCTTTTTTGCAATTGCCAACCACGAATAAACACCTATGATTCAGCAACTTACACCCGGCATTCTATTAGGCGTTATCAGCATCTACTTCATTGCGCTGTTTGTCATTTCCTACTTTACCGGCAAGGATTCCAGTAATCAAAATTTTTTTCTCGCGGGTAAGCGCACGCCTTGGCCCCTCGTGGCGTATGCGATGATTGGCACGTCCATTTCGGGTGTTACTTTTATTTCCATTCCAGGCGTAGTCGGTGGTACGGGTTTGAATCAAGATTTTTCATATATGCAAGTTGTGCTTGGGTATATGGTTGGTTATGCGGTGATTGCACTGGTGCTGATGCCGATTTATTACAAGTTGAATCTTACGTCTATTTATGGTTATCTGGAACAGCGGTTTGGTTATAATGCGTATAAAACTGGTGCAGCATATTTTCTGTTGTCGCGCAGTATTGGGTCGGCGTTTCGATTGTATTTGGCAATTATCGTATTACAACAATTTGTGATGGGTTATTTTGGTATTCCATTTTGGCTCACGGCGTTTATTGCGCTGGCACTCATTTGGTTATACACTTTTCGAGGCGGCATTCATACCGTTATTTGGACGGATACGTTTCAGACGACTTGCTTTTTATTGGCTTTAATTATTACAATTGTGGCGATTGGACAAACGTTGGGCAGGAATTTTGGAGAATTAATAACATTGGTAGCACAAAGTGAATATTCACAAGTTTTTTTCTTTAAAGGCGGCTGGAGTGACCCCAATAATTTTTTCAAACAATTCATCAGTGGTGCGCTGATAACGATTGTCATGACAGGCTTAGACCAAGACATGATGCAGAAAAACCTAAGTTGTAAAAGCATCGGCGATGCCCAAAAAAATATGTTTACGTTCAGTATCACCTTATTATTTGTAAATATTTTATTTCTCACTTTAGGCGCCTTACTTTACATTTATGCAGCGCAAATTGGTTTAGAAATTCCGACAAAAACCGATTATTTATACCCAACTATTGCATTCAATCACTTACCGCCCATTATGGGAATTGTGTTCGTATTAGGTTTAATAGCAGCTACTTACGCAAGTTCTGATTCTGCGTTGACAGCACTGACGACTTCTTTTTGTGTAGATTTTTTAAATTTTGAAAAAAATGAAAATGCCGAAATCGCTCAAAAACGCCAGCGATTTTATGTCCACATCGGCATGACGCTTTTGTTATTTTTTATAATTATGATTTTTAATGTTATAAGTAATGAAACAATTATTAATGGTTTGTTTAAAGCGGCGGGCTACACGTATGGACCTTTATTAGGATTATTCACATTTGGTATTTTTGTGAAACAAAGACAGATACGGAATGATTTAGTGATTCCAGTCTGCGTCGCCGCGCCGATTCTCTCCTTTGTACTGGATTATTATTCTAAAGATTTGCTGGCGGGATTCCAATTTGGCTTCTTGATTTTGGCTGTAAATGGTTTGATTACATTTTTGGGCTTGCTCGCTATTTCCTACAAAATGCCTAAAGAATCGGTCTCCAATTTTTGATTTAGCAGAAACTTTAAAATCTTTCTACCTTCGCGGTTAAAAATTGTTTTCATGTGTTAATGTGTTCGAGTGTTCCTGTCCGCTCACTCGAACGCGTTAAAAGTGCCAACACAAGAACACAAGAACACAAGAACACATGAACACAAAGATAAATGCTGCTATAACGGGCGTTCACGGCTACGTACCGGATTATATTCTGACCAACAAAGAGCTGGAAACCCTCGTGGATACGACGGAGGAGTGGATTGTTACTCGCACTGGCATCAGAGAGCGACGCATCCTCAAAGGCGAAGGACTGGGTACTTCCGTAATGGGCATAGAAGCGGTAAAAGGTTTGCTTGCTAAAACCAATACCGCGCCTGAGGAAATTGAATTAGTCATTTTCGCCACCATCACACCTGATACTACGTTTCCAGACACGGCAAACACCGTTTCTGACGCAATCGGCATGAAAAATGCCTTTGGTTTTGACATCAATGCAGCTTGCTCTGGGTTCTTGTATGCGCTCACTACAGGTGCGAAGTTTATAGAATCGGGTACACACAAAAAAGTGATAGTCATCGGTGGCGATAAAATGTCTGCTATTATTGATTATACCGACCGCACAACTTGTGTCATTTTTGGAGATGGCTGTGGCGCAGTTTTATTAGAACCGAATACGGAAGGACTTGGTATTATTGATTCCTTGCATAAAAGCGACGGCTCGGGTCGAGTGTATTTGAATCAAAAAGCGGGCGGTTCCGTACGCCCGGCAACGATAGAAACGGTGGCAAATAGAGAACACTTTATGTATCAGAATGGCAAACCCGTTTTCAAAGCAGCAGTCTCCGGCATGGTAGATGTCGTCAAAAAAGTGATGGCGCGCAACGATTTACAAATTGACAATACGCAGTGGCTCATTCCGCATCAGGCAAATATTCGGATTATCGAAGCAGTCGGAGAAAATTTAAATTTTCCAAAAGAAAAAGTTACAGTTAACATTCAAAAATATGGCAATACCACTGCTGGTACGCTTCCACTTTGTCTCTGGGAATGGGGAAACCAATTCCAAAAAGGCGACAATATTATGCTCACGGCGTTTGGCGGCGGCTTCACTTGGGGCGCTACTTATTTGAAATGGGCATATTAAAGTTTAGAAGTTCGGAAGTTTAGAGGTTCAAACGTTGGAACACAACCTCCAAACTTCTAAACTCCAAACGTTAAACTACCAAACCTATTTTTCCTATCTTTGCATCGCATTTTTTAAAACACAAAAAATTGACTCTCAATGGCAGATACTTCCGATATCAGAAATGGCTTGTGTATGGAATATAATAATGGCATTTATGCGGTGGTAGAATTCCAGCACGTGAAGCCTGGCAAAGGTCCGGCATTCGTACGTACCAAACTGAAAAATGTAATGGATGGCAGGGTCGTAGACAACACGTTCCCGTCCGGTCATAAAATAAATATTGTACGAATAGAACGGCGCAAACATCAATATTTATATGCGGAAGATGGCGGTTTTGCTTTTATGGATTCTGAAACATTTGACCAGACTACGTTGCCAAGCACGATGTTTGACCGCCCCGATTTGCTCAAAGAGGGCATTGATGTAGATGTACTTTTCCACGCCGAAAAAGATATTCCGCTCATGATAGAAATGCCATCGCACATCACCGCCAAAGTGACGTACACCGAGCCGGGCATGAAAGGCGATACTGCTACGAACACGCTCAAACCAGCTACCATCGAAACTGGTGCAGAAGTACGGGTTCCTCTTTTTGTAAATGAAGGCGACGTTATCAAAGTTGACACCAGCACCGGCGCTTACGTGGAGCGCGTAAAACAATAAAAGGCTATGAATTTCAAAGAGATACAAGAGCTAATCCGCCTCCTTAGTAAATCCGACCTCGCCGAATTCAAGATGAAAGACGGTGAGTTTGAATTGTCTATTCGCACCAAATTTTATAATAGTGGACGACCAGCGGGCACGACTTTTGCAGCACCGCCCGTGCAATCTACCTCCATGCCGTCGTATGAAACTGCTCCCACGCAGTCCAATGCCACCGAGCAAAGTTCAGCCACATCAGCACCAAAGTCTACAGAGGATACTCCTAAAATAGAAGCCGGTAAAAAATATTTGGAAATCAAGTCGCCGATGGTCGGTACGTTTTATCGCTCTGCCTCAGCCGACAAACCGTCCTACATCAAGGTAGGCGACCGCGTAGAAGTAGGTGCGGTCGTGTGCATCGTAGAAGCCATGAAACTTTTTAATGAAATTGAATCGGACATAACCGGTACGGTTGTGAAAGTATTGGTAGATGATGCCCAGCCTGTGGAATATGACCAGCCGCTGTTTTTGGTAGAACCGTGAGGTTAGAGGTGAAATGTGAGAGGTGAAATGTGAACTCGCAAACATTTTCTTTTTTTAATTTTAAAATGAGAACAAGCGTAAAATTAGTCTGAGGATGTACTTCTGCTGTAAGTGTTTTTCAATTAGCAGATTAGCAAATCGGCAAATTAGCACATTGATTTATGTTCAAAAAAATATTGATAGCCAACAGAGGCGAAATCGCCTTGCGCATCATTCGTACCTGCAAAGAAATGGGCATTCAGACGGTGGCGGTGTACTCCACTGCCGACCGCGATAGCCTCCACGTTCGCTTTGCGGATGAAGCCGTTTGTATTGGTCCACCCGCTTCTTCCGAGTCTTACCTGAGCATCCCGCGCCTCATGGCTGCCGTCGAAATCACGAATGCCGATGCGATTCATCCCGGCTATGGTTTTTTGGCGGAAAACGCCGATTTCGCAGAAGTGTGTTCCGAATATGGCGTGAAATTTATCGGTCCTACGCCGAGTCAGATTCGGAAAATGGGGGATAAAATCACGGCGAAAGAAACGATGGTAAAAGCCGGTGTGCCAACGATTCCTGGTTCTGATAGTTTGGTGAAAGACGTAAAACATGGTATAAAAACGGCGAAAGAAGTAGGTTATCCCGTCATCATCAAAGCGACGGCAGGCGGCGGCGGCAAAGGAATGCGCGTGGTGTGGGAAGAAAAAGATTTTGAAAATAATTATAATATGGCGCGGCAGGAAGCCAAAGCTTCTTTTGCGAATGATGGCGTTTATATTGAAAAATTTATTGAAGAACCTCGTCACATTGAGTTTCAAATCGTGGGCGACCAATATGGCAAAGTCATTCACCTGTCCGAGCGCGATTGCTCCATTCAACGCCGACATCAGAAATTGGTAGAAGAATCGCCCTCCCCTTTTATGACCCCTGAATTGCGCGAGAAAATGGGCGACGCCGCCGTGAAAGCTGGAGAAGCCATCAATTATGAAGGCGTTGGTACCATTGAGTTTCTGGTGGATAAGTACCGCAATTTCTTCTTCATGGAAATGAATACCCGCATTCAGGTAGAACATCCCGTGACGGAGGAAGTGATTGATTATGACCTGATTAAAGAGCAAATCAAGATTGCAGCAGGCGAGCCATTACTCGGTCAGAATTACATTCCAGAAATGCACGCTATGGAGTGCCGCATCAATGCCGAAGACCCATTCAACAATTTCCGTCCGAGCCCAGGAAAAATTACTTCGCTCCACACCTCCAAAGGGCACGGCGTGCGCGTGGACACCCACGTTTACGCGGGTTACACGATTCCACCGTATTACGATTCCATGATTGCAAAGCTCATTTGCCGCGCCCGTACCCGCGAGGAGTGCATCAAAAAAATGGAGCGCGCCCTCGACGAATTTATTGTAGAAGGCGTGAAGACAACCGTCCCGTTTCACCAGCGTTTAATGAAAGACGAGAATTTTCGGGCAGGCAATTTCCATACGGGTTTTTTGAATGATTTTAACCTCAAAGAAGATTGACCATTTAGCATTTACCATTTACCCACTTAATACGTGGAAATATTATTAAAATGGTAAATGGTAAATAATAAATGGTAAATGACATGAGAAGTTTCTGGCGACTCCTCCAATACCTCCGCAAATATAAAGGCTACGTCGCACTTAATATTATAAGTAATGTGCTGACGGCGTTATTCACAGTAGTGAGTATTCCATTACTCATTCCTTTTTTGGAAATTTTATTTGACCGTGTCAAACCTGTCACCGTCGCTCCTGATTTTTCATTTAGTTTTAGTGCCATTCGGGATTATTTTTATTATCAATTTGGTCAACTCATTACATATAATGGTAAAGAAGCAGCATTAGTGTACGTTTGTACGGCTATCATTCTCGCTTTTTTTCTAAAAAATCTGTTTCGGTATGCTGCTTTATTCTTCATTGCGCCCGTGCGGAATGGCGTGATTCGGGACTTACGCGCACAGTTATTTGATAAACTCTTGGCGCTGCCGCTCTCTTATTTCTCCAATGAACGCAAGGGCGATTTGATGTCGCGCATCACGGCGGACGTGCAGGAGGTGGAAGCGAGCATTCTCAATATGTTGGAAATTGTGTTTCGGGAGCCGATTATTATTGTAGGTTCTTTGAGTTTAATGGTTGCTATCAGCCCGTCGCTGACCGGATTTGTGTTTTTATTAATGATTTTCACGGCAGTAGTAATTGGTGGCATTGGGCGAAGTTTAAAACGAAGTTCTTCCACCGTGCAGCAAAAATTAGGCGAGTTAGCCACGATTGTGGATGAAGCACTTGGTGGAATGCGCATCGTAAAAGGCTTCAACGCAGAACATTATCAACGCGAAAAATTTGCCATAGAAAATAATATTTATCGTCAAATCCTTACGCGGCTGCTGTGGCGGCGAGAGTTGGCTTCACCGTTGTCGGAATTTCTGGCAATCGCAGTAGTGTCCATTTTGCTGTGGTACGGGTCGCGGCAGGTTTTTGCAGGCACTTTAGGCGCGGAGACTTTTTTAGCTTTTATTTTTGCATTTTATAATGTAATTGACCCCGCAAAATCCTTTTCCAAAGCATATTACAATATTCAAAAAGGCTTGGCAGCGATGCAACGCGTGGAAGAAGTGTTGGACGTGAAAGAAGAAATTCAAGAAACATCCAATGCGCAAGCTATTTCCAGTTTTAATTCAAGTATCGAATATCGCAACGTCACGTTTGGTTATAAAGCACAAGAATTTCAAGTTTTAAAAAATATTAATCTCACCATTCCGAAAGGTAAAATTATTGCGCTCGTAGGCGCGTCTGGTGCGGGAAAGTCAACACTGGTGGATTTGCTACCGCGTTTTTATGAGGTAATGGATGGTGGCATTTTTGTAGATGGTGTAAATATTAAAGATTATAAAATCAAAGACTTGCGTTCGCTGATGGGTATTGTATCACAAGAAGCCATTTTATTTAATGATACCATTTATAATAACATCGTTTTTGGTTTAGAAAATATCATGGAAGCAGATGTGATTCGCGCCGCAAAAATTGCCAACGCCCACGATTTCATCACCGCGACCGAACTCGGCTACCAAACCAATATCGGCGACCGAGGTAACAAACTTTCCGGCGGGCAGCGTCAACGCCTCACTATTGCCAGAGCCATTCTAAAAAATCCACCCATTCTCATACTCGATGAAGCTACGTCTGCCTTAGATTCTGAATCTGAAAAACTGGTACAAGGCGCTTTAATAGAATTGATGAAAAACCGCACGTCTATTGTTATTGCACATCGCCTCAGCACCATTCAGCACGCCGACGAAATCATTGTGATGCGCGACGGCAAAATTAAAGAGCGCGGCAGTCATCGGGAATTATTACAACAAGATGGGGAATATCATAAATTGGTGGAGTTGCAGGCGTTTTAAAGAGATGCCAGATGCCAGACTTGCGACTTTGAAGGAAAAGCGTTATATTTGAAGAAAAAATTTATTTAAAATGACCGCTATCCAATTAGATATTCCAGATGATTTAGATAAAGCGCTTAGCACTGTTACGGATGATGTGGAATCTTTTATCGTTCATGCCATTCGAAAAGAGTTAGAGCGTATTGCTGTAGCGTCTGATGAGGCGATAGAAGCTGCTACCGTTACCGACCAATCGGAAGGTTTGCTAAGTGCGGAGGAACTGCAATATTATTTGAATCTTCCTGATTATGTTCAAACAAGGTCAGATTTGGCTGGTCAATTTTGAGCCAAGTGTTGGACATGAGTATCAGAAAGTCAGACCTGCTTTAATTGTCGAAGCAGATG
Organism: uncultured Saprospiraceae bacterium; assembly: GCA_964549655.1. Taxonomy (GTDB): domain Bacteria; phylum Bacteroidota; class Bacteroidia; order Chitinophagales; family Saprospiraceae; genus JADJNW01. The sequence goes on along the minus strand of CAZJXN010000002.1, from coordinate 12,132 downwards.
CTTACTTGCCGGTAGGGTGGCTCATTACTGTCATACCTATTTCGTCTCAAGTGCAGAAAAGTAGTTTATTAGATGTATTGCTCCCAAAAGATGCGGCCAATCGTTTATTAACGGACTCTCTTATTAAAACCCGTCAAATTAGTTCTTTTGACCAACGCCGATTTATCAAGGTGATTGGTGTTTGCGAGTCTTCTATTCTTCAAAATGTTTTAGCTAATATTTCTCTATATTTAGGCTTATGATGCGCGACGGCAAAATCAAAGAGTACGGTAGCCATCGGGCGCTATTACAACAGGATAGCGAATATCATAAATTGGTGGAATTTCGAGCGTTTTGAGTGTTTCGCCAAATACTATTTGACACTACAGGTTGCCTCTTTTCCGTAAAACCCCTATCTTTACGCATCCCAAAATCACAACCACATTCGAATGAGATCAATTGTACTTTTTTTACTTTCTTTGGTTCCGTTTGCGCTCTCTGCCCAAATCATTGTGCAACAAGCCACGCTGCCACAGATAGGCGACACACTTCGCACGGCTGTTGACAATCTGCCGGGCAATATTTCGCTCACACCAATAGGCGCAAACCAGCGTTGGGATTTTACAAGTTTGCAATCGCCTTTTACTCGACAGACGGTGGTGAGACCCGCTTCAGAAGGTCAATACGCTTCCAAATTTCCGATTGCGTCCATGCTGATTCAATTGAATGATAACGCCGAAGCGTATTACCGCAGTACCAATACTTCTATTCAAAGCACTTTTCAACTCGTCGGTTTTTATGGAAAAGACCCGCTTGGGTTTGGCATGCAAGTGCTCACGCGGTTCACGCCGCCTATGGTGGAGCGCCGTGCACCATTGAAGTATAAGGACAATAATCGAGTGGAGTCGTCTATATTGCTGCCGTTTTCTGCCGATGATTTACCAAATGAGATACTTGATCAATTGCCAATTACGCCCGATTCGTTGCGCATTCGCATTGCGATTGAACGGCGCGATGTGGTGGATGCTTGGGGGAAAATCACAATTCCCGGCGGTATTTACGACGTGCTGCGGGAGAAGCGTACCGAAATAAAAGAGACTCGCGTGGATGCGAAATTGAGTTTTTTCCCTTGGCAGGATATTACGGGCTTGATTCCTAATTCTGAACTGGCTGGTAAAGACACCACGGTATATTATTATTTTTTTAGCAATGAAACGAAGGAACCGATTGCAATTGTAACGATGGATAGAGATGAAAAACGGGCGATTCGGGTTGAATATAGAGCCGGAGACATTACTACCGATGTACAAAATGTGAAATCGTTAAAGCCGGGCGTTTATGCATTCCCGAATCCAGCGATTGTGAATGTGCGTTTTGAATTTTCTAACTTACCTGCCGGTGATTACAAACTGACGATTTACAATATCCTTGGCGCGATGGTGTGGAGCCAACGGTATTACATCAACGGACAACGCATCGAAAAAGTAGATATTTCAAACCTGCGTAAAGGCACGTATTTATATAGTTTGCAAAATAATGAAGGAAAAACGATTGCGACGAAACGACTGGTGGTGGTGAGACCGTAAGAATGAATAATGAAAAATTTATAAGGAAGAATTACCGTTATTATTACTAAAATATGCTTCAATATCATGTTTTAACAGGAGACTCGCTCGCCGAGCAATTTGGACAGATTTCCATTACAGGTGAAGTAATTATAAGCCGAGAATGTTTAGTAGATGGTCCTGCTGACAATAGTCATGATTTAAATAAATTTTGGCAAACACGCGCGGCTTTTCTTACAACGGCTTATCCTGAAGTTGAAAAAAATTATAAGGTAGAAGTGGCTGCCGAGTATGAAAGATTGCTTCATTTGCCTGTTGAAAGCGAGGTAAATCTTTGGTTTGAATATGACCTTTTTTGTCAAGTAAATATGTGGTTTTCTTTATGGCTTTTGAATCAAAATAAAAATAACCTGCAATTATATCGCATTTTTCCAGTTGTAAAAAAGGAAGAAGATAGATGGAAAGGTTTTGGAAAATTGGATAGCGAAACATTGGAAAGTTGTTTTGAACAGCGCGTTTCTTTTACCGATGCGGATGTTGAGTTGGGTGTTCAACTTTGGGAAGCGTACCAAAGTAAAAACTTATCGCAATTGCACGAGTTGTCTTTGACGCAGTCGCCTTGTTTCCCGCACCTCGCACAAGTGTGTAAAGCAGAAATAGACCGCGCAGCCAACAGACCGGAAAAGACGTTGCAACATATTTTGCAAACTGGCGCAGCCGATTTTTCAAGCATTTTTCAAGCATTTTTTCGTCAAGAAGGTATCTACGGCTTTGGCGATTTGCAGGTGAACCGGATGCTGGAGATTTTGTGATTTGTTATAAAATTAAATAATGAATATTCAAAAAATATCATTTTGGCTTTCTATTTTATTCATTCCTTTTCATGTAAGCAGTCAAGATTCTACTTTTCAATTAATAAATACGATTCCTATTACTGCTGACTTTTTTACCACCGATAAATTGCAGCAAATTTATATCGTTACCAATTCTAATACGATTATAAAATTTTCACCAGACGGCTTAGAGCAATACCGTTTTAGCAATAATACATTGGGTGATTTAGGCTACATAGACGCGACTGATCCATTTAATTTATTACTGTATTATCCAGATTATCAATTGGTTGTAACACTAGACCGCACCTTGAATCAAACCGGCAAATTGAGTCTCATAGACGCAGGTGTGGTGCAAGCCCGCACGGTAGGCTTGAGTAATGATGGCAATATTTGGGTGTATGACGAGGCGAGTTTTCAGTTGCGAAAATTCAGTCGCACGGGCGAGGTGTTATTTGAAAGTCAGAATTTAAGTTTGGTTTTAGGAAAAGCGCCGCAACCAGTTCAAATTATAGACCGAGAAAATTGGGTGTACTTGAACGATCCTGCGCAAGGTATTTTGGTATTTGACAATTTTGGGCAATACAGTAAAACGATTCCCATTAAAAATAGACAAACGTTTCAATTATTGGATAATCATCTGATTTTCAAACAGAAGGGACAAATAGAATTGTACGATTTAAAATCTTTTCTTTCCGCTACACTCGCTTTACCAGCCAATATCGTCGAAACCGACCAAATTCAAATTCAGAAAAATCGCCTGTTTGTAAAGAAATCGAATGCTATTGAAATTTATAGTTGGAAATAGATGCCAGACTAGTACGTTGACATCTCTAACCTCAGCCTCAACCTTAATATTAACCTCAAACCTTTTCAAAAAATCCTACACTTCCGCCCACCCAAGTTCGATTTTTATTTTGGCGCACGCCAATCATTTCTGCTTTTCCAAGTCGAATCAAATTCGTGAGCAAGCGCGGGCGCGGCGCATCGTCTTCCCACACCAGTAGCAGGCGGATTTCTACTTTTGCCGGGTCATCCAAGGTTGGAATCGCTGGCACATATTGCACTTTTTTTTGTAAAATATAATTAGAGCGGTCTTTTATTATATCAATATCTTCCAGTGTCGGATTCATAATAACCCCCTGACCAGCAAACGAAAAAAGTGGTTTCAAAACATAATCACTCAAATTATCGGGCACTTTTTTCAGGTCATTCAAATAATGCGATTCCGGCACGTATTTGCTTTTTAATAACGGCAGCGTATGCTTACTGATTCTAAAAAACCAATTGGGATGCCCCACCCAATGCACATCCAAGTTGTCAGTGAATTTGAATTGCATTGGCAAATCGGGCTTTTGCAACAATTCATCGAAAATAACCCGATTATAAATACGCTCTATCTTTATTTTTTTGCCGCTTTCATTGGTGTAAAATAGGTTTCGACCTTCTTTTTCAATATCCGTCACAGATACAAATGGCAACCCAATTTCTTTTTTACTCACATAAAAGTCAATTGCGGTCCCTTGTTTTTCGGGTTCTATTTCCAGCAGAATCGTACTTTCTGGACTTGCATCGCCGTATATAACTTTTTTTAATAGATTCAAATATGCCGTTTCATCCAAGCCGCCAAACAAGTGAGTGAAATTATCAGGAATATCAAAAAACCGGCGATACGCGCCTGCCAGCATATTTTGAAAAAAATAAAGCGACGGAAAACCTTGTCCTTCGATCAATTGTGGCAAATATTCACCATTTTCATCTTTACAAATTCCAAAATCTATCACCAGAAAAGTGGGATGCGGCGTTTCATTCGGCACAATCTGACCGGGTTGTAGCGCGCCTTGCGATAAGGTTTTAAAATCGGGTCGCACAAACACATTCGCAATTTCTTCTACCGCTTCTATTAAACTATTTTTTAAATCATTCGGAATAAAAACCGGCGTTTCACACACATGAAAAGGCGGACGATGCCCGTAGGTCGCCTCTATCCAATCCAGCATGGAGTCGTATTGCTCCTGCTGGAAATTGCGGTTAAATTGTTCGCGAAGTGTTGGTATCATGGTTGGGTTGCGCTTGTCACTACAATAGTACACTGATTATTAGGATAATTATGGTTGCTACTGATTTAAAAATCATAACAGACCTTATAAAATCATAAAAATCAGTGTTCCATTATATCATACGAGTACGCCTTGTGCGCGCGTCATGCGTATCGCCCGACCTAAAAACATAGGTAGTACCACGTTATGCGTCAACACTATTTTGTCTGAATCGCGCAGGTGCTGAATCATATCAAGGTATTTTTTCTCGCCGTATTCTTCTATAATTGCTTGCTGACGATCAGGCTCTAAGAAATGCAACAACATTCCATCTGAATCGGCTTCTGGGTGAAATTGCGTTCCAAAAAATTCGTTCGAGAAACGTACCGCCATCAAAGCCCGCTCCAACTGTACGTGCGGACGAATTTTTTCCAACACCAGAATCTCTGCGCCCATTTCTTCCATACGATTCAAATCCGGTTTTATAGCCTGCCAGTCCCGAAAATCAGCTACAAAAAATGGGTTGGGTAAACCTTCAAACAAAGGCTCGTCAATGCCGACATCCGTTTTATGCACTGGAAACGTGCCGAACGACTTCGACCGCCGCTGTGAGACTTCCGCTATTTCAAAATGAATACATGCCATCTGAAACGAATGGCAGATGAAGAAGACGTGCTTTTTCGGATTGCCCGGTATCAGATTCCAATTCCAAACGCTTTCCAACCAATCATAATATCGCATATCCCAAACGCCGTTCCCGTCATGTGGGCTGCCCGGTCCTCCGCTGGAAATGTAGATGTCAAAATCCAGCCCCGGCACTTCTGCCTTGCCGCGCACATCAAAAACCGTCGCCTCTAATTGTTTCCCAAATTGGCTCACGATTTCGCGGATACAACGCATACCCTGATTCGGCGTATTGTCGTACATATCCAAAATCGCCAGTCGTGTAGTTTGCATAGTCATTTTCTTTTTCAAAACCAATAAGAATACAAGCAGCCCTTAGTGGCTACTCTGTTGTTTTTAATTTTTTAGGTCTTATTGGTGTAGGCTCGTCTTATTTTTAAAACATTCTTTTTTGAAACGAGTATCTTTAAAACGAATAATGGTACAATAGGTTTGTTTCTCCCGCAGATTTCGCGGATAATGCAGATTTTTGCACGCAAAGCCGCAAAGTTTCTTCTCCCGCAGATTTTTCTATCCCCTGTTTTTTCTATCTGCCCATCCTCTTTTTTCCGCTATCACCCAATAAATCTATCATCCATCACCCTTTTTTCTTTGCGGCTTTCTTTCCACCCGTCATGGGTTGTGACGCTGGTACTGCCATTCCGTCACTTTTTCCACCATTCACTGCATCGCGCATGAAAGTGCCCCAAGTGAGATTATTTTGTCCTTCTTGATTTGCTTGCGCTCGCTCGATGGCATAATTGGCGGCAGTTTCTACGACCCATTCAAAATTTTCGTCGCCTACCGAAGTCCGCTCTGCGTCTGGCGCTGGATTCCAAAAATCAATGGCATACGGCACGCCGTCGCGGATGGCAAATTCTACCGTATTAAAATCATAACCGAGTGCCTGATTTAGTTGAATAACATAATCTTCCATCTGCTGAAGGAGCGCATCGGATACATCATGTTTTGTAGCATAACGCAAATGGTGCGGGTTTCGCGGCTCGTAGTGCATAATTTTAATGTACTTAGCACCAATGCTATAACACCGGAAATACGAGGTAAATTCAATTGCTTCTTGCAAAATCATCACTAATTGTCCGGTCTCCCCATATTTTTGAAAAAACTCCTCCGCACTGTCTAATTTATAAACGTGTTTCCAACCACCGCCTGCATACGGCTTCATAAATGCCGGAAAACCAAGGTATTGAAACATTCCTTCCCAATCCAATGGAAAAGAAAGATTGGCAAATGACTCTGCGCGCGTGTCATCTGGGCGGCTATTAGAAGGTAGAATAACTGTTTTAGGCACTGGAATACCCAACTTTACCGCCAGCGCATTATTGAAGAATTTTTCATCGGCGCTCCACCAAAAAGGATTGTTGATAACTGCCGTTCCACTCAATGCAGCATTTTTCAAATACGCTCGATAAAACGGAACATCCTGCGAAATCCGGTCAATAATTACATCATAACCTGACGGCGCACCTTGTTCTACCTTAGAAATCTGCACCGATTCGGCTACGATACCCGATATATTTTTGCTGTTTACGCACTCTACAAACGCGGTGGGAAACGAGCGCTCCCAGCCGTGGAGAATTCCGATTTTTTTCATAGGGTAGTCATTTGAGTGAGTGTTGTTGATTGATTCCTGCTGTGAGCAAATATATTATTTAAAAGGATGGTTCCAATTAAATGGGCTGATGTTTATTTTTAAATCTAAATTCTAATGAGTAGCCCGTTATGAGCCGCAAGCCGCGAATTCATTTGTTTCTTATGGTTTACCAATATTCCGCTCATCTGCTACTTAATAGAACGCCGATTTACACGGGTGCGACGGATTCAGACTGATTTTTTTCGCTCACAATAGTATACGATACAAAACGGATTTCCCAACAAGTTGGAAAGGTGGATTCAAACACACCCGCTGTCAAAACCTTTTATATGCTGTGTGTCGGATTCTGTCAAGTAGTAAGGGTAAGAAAATCCGTCCAGTACCCGTCGCATCCGCGTAAATCAGTGTTCTATTAAGTGTACAATGCGCAACGGAGTTGCTAAATCAAACTCAAATAATGCGGAAACATCTCGCGCCACAGGGGCCAGTCATGCTGCACCCAGCCGCGCATATCGAGCCAATGTGGTATATTTTTTTGGTGTAATAAATGGGACAACTGTTCATTATCAGGTCTACAAATATCCCATTCGGAAGTGCCTAACACAATTTTCATCTGCCACACATCGGGATGATTCAAACCGGATATAAAATCTATGGGATTGTTAAAATAAACATTATCACCATAATACCCATTCAAAAAAGAACGAATATTAAATGCGCCGCTCATGCTAAATAAATGACTCACCACTTCAGGATGTTTAAATGCAAAATTCACGGCATGATAGCCACCAAAACTCGCGCCTGCTACGACCACTTTTCCTGTGCCTGTATTCCGACGAATGCCCTGCACGATTTCATCATAAATAAATTTGTCATACCAAATATGATTCATCACCCGCTGTGCCGGATGGATATTTTTGTTGTACCAACTATGCACGTCAATGCTGTCCGGACAAAAAAGCTGCACAAAACCGCGCTCCACAAACCAACGCGCCGACTCGGTCAAGCCGAAATCCTTCGACTCAAAATAGCGCCCCATCGAAGACGGAAAAACAATAACCGGACAACCCTGATGCCCATACACGAGCATTTCTATATCTTTGCTCAAGGTCGGGGAATACCAGCGGTGGTAGGTTTCTTTCATTGAAATTGTGTTATTGTGTTTTGGTGTTGTTGTGTGAATCGTACTTCATAAATCGTATTTCGTACTTTATTGATGGCAAAAATAGAAAAATCTCGGACGGGTTTGTAGAATACGCCGATAGCACTTTGTAAAATATTTTTACGATTACATCTTTCCTTTTTAGTATTTTTCGACGCCAAATCCGGCTCTCAACAACTATCATTTTAAAACCAATTTTCAATAAAATAATAAAAAATCAGCATATTAGCACATTAGCAAATCATTTTATGCGCCTGTTAAGACGACCTGTATTAGAAAAATTTCGACTCGCTGCTCGAATTACTGCTCGAGGAAGGCATTCGGTGGAAACGCATTTTTTTGAAAATTTTCCGGCTCGCGCGTTGGAACGAGATATGCGCATTACGGTATTCCTGCCGCCGGATTATTTTGAACAAAAAAATACAACTTTCCCGCTCCTGTTTTTCAATGACGGGCAAGATATGGAGGAAGTGGGCATGGCAGATATGTTGGAAAATTTGTACCAGCAAAAAAAAATCCGGCAAATCATTGTCATTGCTATTCACGCAGACCGCGACCGAATGCAAGAGTACGGCACAGCACACCAGCTCGACTACAAAAATCGGGGCGCAAAAGCCGGCTTACACGCACAGTTTATCACCCAGGAACTTATTCCAAATTTGCGCAAGCGTTATCGTTGTACGCAGGCGGGTTGGGTGTACGCAGGCTTTTCACTTGGCGGCTTGTCGGCATTTGACGTGGCGTGGCATCATCCGCAATTTTTTAGTAGCATTGGTGTGTTTTCTGGCTCGTTTTGGTGGCGTTCGGAGCCTTCGCGCGATAGCGACCCCGATGCACATCGCATTATGATTGATATGTTGACAACTGATTTCAAACGCAAAGGAATGAAATTTTGGTTCCAAACCGGCACGCTCGACGAGCTGGACGACCGCAATGGCAATGGTATTATTGACTCGATAGACGACACGCTGGACGTTATCAAAGGCTTGAAAAAATTGGGATACCAAGAAGGAGAAGATATTCGATATGTTGAAGTCATTAATGGCGAACACAATGTGCCCACCTGGAGCAAGGCAATGCCGGATTTTTTGCAATGGGCGTTTGGGAAATAGGCAGTGAACAGTAGGCAGTTAGCAGTCGCTCGAGACTTTCTCGTTTTGAATTTGGGTTTTATAAAAAAAATAGACAGCTAAAAATCCGTGTTTATCTGTCGCATCCGCGTACATCCGTGTTCTATAACGTAATAAGAGAATCGTGCCAATTCTGCAAAAAAGAATTCAATCGTTTCGAAAAACCAAAAATATGAATGCTAAAAAAGTTCAATTTCAAAATAAAGATGGCGCGTTGATAGCAGCTCGGCTGGAACTGCCCGTCAATCAGCATCCGCATACTTTTGCGCTATTTGCGCATTGCTTTACGTGTGGCAAAAATCTGACCGCAGTTCGCAATATTGCACGCGCTTTGAATATGCAAGGGATTGCAGTATTGCGATTTGATTTTACCGGTTTAGGCGAAAGTGAAGGCGATTTTTCGGATACGAATTTTTCGTCCAATATTGAAGATTTGATAGAAGCAGCGCAGTTTTTAGAAAAAGAATACCAAGCACCCGCACTGCTTGTCGGGCACTCGCTGGGCGGTTCAGCGGTGATTTGTGCAGCTATGCAATTGCCTGCTGTGAAAGCCGTAGCCACGATTGGTGCGCCTTTCGACCCGAAACACGTACAGGATTTGTTTTCTAAAAATATTGAAATGATTGAACAGGATGGCGTTGCGGAAGTGACGATTCAAGGTCGGACGTTTACAGTGAAAAAGCAATTTTTAGAAGATATTCGAGCGCAAAGTCTGACCGAAAAATTAGCACATTTAGACCGCGCTTTGCTCATTCTACACTCACCACAGGATACGATTGTGTCCATTGACGATGCTGCAAAAATATACGCCGCGGCTCGCCATCCCAAAAGTTATGTGTCGCTTGACGGTGCAGACCATTTACTATCCAACAAAAATGACTCGCATTATGTGGGAAATATCATTGCCAATTGGTCGCTTCGCTACATGGATTTACCGGAAAAGGAAACCTTAAATACAGATAAAGAAGTAGTCGCTCGCTTAGGAAATAAAGGTTACACCACCGAAATCATGGCACGCCATCACGGCTTGATTGCAGATGAACCAGAGGATGTCGGTGGCAATGACTTTGGACCATCGCCGTATGAATTGGTCACTGCCGGTCTGGGTGCTTGTACTGCGATGACTTTGCAAATGTACGCACATCGAAAAAATTGGGATTTAAAATCGGTGCAGGTACATCTGGAACATTATAAAGATTATATGAAAGATATGGCAGATGGAGAAGAGCCTGCCGGAAAGATTGATTATTTTGAACGCATTATAGAATTGAAAGGCGATTTGGATGACGCGCAACGGGCGCGGCTATTGGAAATTGCTAATCGCTGCCCCGTACACCGTTCGCTGACGGAGGAGATACGAGTGGTTACAAATTTAAAATAGATTTTAGACAGTAGACGATAGACGATAGACTATTTGTAAATTGCCGCTCAACAATGTGGTCTAAAATCTATCGTCTATCATCTAAAGTCTCAAAAAATGGATTACTTCAAAGAGTCGCTGCTATTGCACCATCATCTGAAAGGAAAAATTCAAATCACACCGAAATTGGATGTTCAAACGAGGGAGCAACTCTCACTGGTGTACTCGCCGGGCGTGGCAGCACCTTGTCTGGAAATAGCCCACAATCCAGAGTTGGTATGGGATTATACGATTAAAAATAATACGGTCGCCGTTGTCACGGATGGCTCGGCAGTGTTGGGTCTGGGCAATATTGGTGCGTATGCTGCGATTCCAGTGATGGAAGGTAAGGCGATGTTATTCAAGCGATTTGCGAATATTGATGCGTTTCCGATTTGTATTGACTCGCAGGATGTGGATAAAATCGTGGAAACGGTGCGGCTCATTTCGCCCATTTTTGGAGGTATTAATTTGGAGGATATTTCGGCGCCGCGCAGTTTTGAGGTCGAGCAACGTTTGCAAGACCTTGGTATTCCGGTTTTTCACGATGACCAACATGGCACGGCAATTGTGGTTTTAGCGGCTTTATTGAATGCAGTGAAAGTGGCGGGTAAAAATCTATCCGATTTGAAAGTAGTTATCAATGGTGCAGGTGCGGCGGGCATTGCCATTGCAAAGTTGTTGCAAAGTTTTGATTATAAAGGAGTTGACTATCAGGTTTCAGTGAAAGATATTTTGATTTGTGATACGAAAGGAATTTTGCACGCAAGCAGAACGGATTTGAATAGTTCAAAATTAGAAGCTCTTCAGTTTACAAATCGCGCAGGTATCAGTGGTAGTTTGCGCGATGCACTGCCCGGTGCGGATGTGTTTATTGGAGTAAGTGTGGGAAATTTGCTGACTACTCAAGACATCAGCACGATGGCAAAAGACTCCATTATTTTCGCTCTGTCAAATCCCACGCCAGAAATCATGCCTGCCGAGGCGTATGCCGGTGGCGCGCTCATTGTGGGTACGGGTAGAAGTGACTTGCCAAATCAAGTAAACAATGTATTAGGATTTCCTGGTGTGTTCCGAGGTGCACTCGATGCCCGTGCAAAAAGCATTACCCCGGCGATGAAGATGGCGGCGGCATTTGCTATTTCTGAATGTATTACCAATCCTACGAAAGAAGAGATTATTCCTGCGAGTTTGAATGAGGCGGTGGCGTGGCGGGTGGCGGAGGCGGTGAAGGCGGCGGCGATGAAAGGGTAATAGGTTGATGGGTTTATAGGGTGATGGTTTATAGGGTGATTCCGTCCTGTAGGACACATTGGGTTTATAAATAATAATGGAATGTTGAAATATTTATGCTTCGCCTTTAGGAGGATGGGAGGGGGCAAAAAAGATGGGCTGAAGCATTGCTGCTTCAACCCCTCCACAAAAACAAATTTACACAATCTTATAAATCTTTGAGGTTAACTCTCAGTTAGAACGTCGCTTTGTAAAAAAGCGGCTGGTTCGTTCAATAAAAAGTAACCTCGTTATATCTTCGGATATATTCCGCAATTTTTCACTTTACTGCCAGAATTAATAATCAGGATAAAAACAGATGTCTGTGGCAGTTATAAATGTATCAAGGAAGCAGGGTAAAGGGATTTATGCATTTATAATAACACGAATATCGCCCCCTTAGTATTTTCTGCGACAAAGTTAACAAATACATTTTAAATATTGCTACTTTAACTTTGTACTTCTTTTCAAATTA
>CAZJXN010000001.1:69845-111178 GCA_964549655.1 uncultured Saprospiraceae bacterium | reverse complement strand
TAAGTCAACAGTCCACATTAATTTGAAATGTTTTGTAATTAAAGATTGAATGTATTTAATTGACTTGAAACGAATTAGCTTTTATAAAAGCTCAGATATGACTAAAAATAGCAAATAAAAAAATGAAAGATGGGAATAATAGAAAGCCTAAAAACCCTTCAAAATTAAGAGATGAGTTACAGGGTGATAGAGTAACAAGGGCATAACCCTATCCTCCCATCACCCTATCCTCCTATTTTTTCATCAAGAATTAAACCTTCGGTTCACCTCTTCCCAATTTATCACATTATAAAATGCTGCGATATAATCAGGTCTTTTATTCTGATAATTTAAGTAATAAGCGTGTTCCCACACATCCAAACCCAACAGGGGCGTACCTTTCGTATCTGCTGCATCCATTATCGGGTTGTCTTGATTGGGCGTAGAAGTGATGTGGAGATTGCCGCTGCTGTCTTTAATAAGCCAAGCCCAGCCAGAGCCAAAGCGCGTAGTCGCTGCTGCGGTAAACTGTTTTTTAAATTCTTCATACGAGCCAAAATCGCGCGTAATTGCCTCGGTAATAGCACCCGTAGGTTCGCCACCACCATTTGGCGACATGATTTCCCAGAAAAAATTATGATTCCAGTAGCCGCCGCCATTGTTGCGAATCACGGGCGGATGGCTTGACACATTTGCCAATAATTCCTCAATCGTCTTGCCTTCCATTGCAGTACCAGCAACGGCATTATTCAAATTCGTAGTGTAAGTCGCGTGGTGCTTGCCGTGGTGGATTTCCATCGTGCGGGCATCAATGTGGGGTTCGAGCGCATCAAAAGCGTAGGGTAAATCAGGAAGTTGGAATGCCATAAGTGATTGATTTTAATTGTTTAAAGTTAAGGTTGAGATTAAGGTTAAGATTGAGGTTAAGGTTTGACGTTTATCGCTCACCTCTACTCTCTCACCACTTACCTTTCACCTCTCACTTTGAAAACAGTGCGAAAACTGATAAGTTTGAAATTGCAGGAACGTTTTGAATAAAATCTGTTTATCTTTCCTTCAAAAAATGAACCCAAGTCTCAATTATCTGCTGTTCGTTTTTTGTCTGCTTGCACCTCCTGTTTTATTACAAGCGCAATCCAAAAATTATTACATCAGCTCAAAAGGTAATGATACTTATGATGGCTCTACGCCGGAAAAGGCATGGAAAACGCTCTCCAATATCAATCAAATACAATTAAAAGCAGGTGATAAAATTTTATTAGAAGGCGGTGCAACTTTTACAGGTCAAATCATGCTCACGCAGGAAGATGCCGGTACGCCCGAAAATCCCATTCGCATCGAGTCGTATGGCGAAGGTAAAGCTACCATTCAAAATCCTGGTACAAGTGCCATTAGCATTTTAAATACAGGCGGTATAGTCATTAACAATTTGATTATCAATGGTGTAAATCGGACGAAAAATAAAGGTTCGGGCATCGAAATTTTAAATCGCCTACCGGCGGACGATAAGCGGAAATATATTCGATTAAGCAAGTTGAAGATTTCTTCTTTTGGAATAGATGGGATTCTTTTGGGCGGACAACCGGTGGACAACAGTCAAAGTGGTTTTGAAGATGTAGCAATTACGAATTGCGAAGTGTCTGACAATCAACAGCATGGCATTTTTGTAATGGGATATTGGGATACCAATTCTAAAAGTTATGCCAATAAAAATGTAAGAATCGCGCATTGCATCGCGCACGACAACACGGGCGACCCAGATTTTTTAGAAAACCATAGCGGCAGCGGCATTGAAGTAGATGACGTGGAAAATGCAATCATAGAATATTGCACGGCGTATAATAATGGTTTTTTATGTAATTCTCGCGTAGGAGGTCCTTGCGGTATTTGGCTCCACGCAGCGAATAATTCTATTATACAATATTGCGTTGCTATTAATAATCGAACAGGAAGAGGCTTAGATGGCGCGGGTTTTGACTTGGATGGCGGCACGACGAATTGCATCATTCAATATTGTTACGCTCGAGATAATGACGGAGCCGGTATTTTGGTGTGGAATTATGAAGGCGCGCCGCATCGCTTGGGGAATAATATTATTCGATTTAATGTGTTGGAAAATAATGGAAGAAAGAATGATTATGCAGAAATTTTTATGGGTTCCAGCGGCACACCTATTCAGAATATGCACATTTATAACAATACTTTATTTAGTAGTAAACAACCTGGTACAAATAGTCATTGCATCGCGCTCACGGCGGGAAAGTTGGAAAATTTTCTTTTTCAAAATAATTTGTTGATTAGTAATGGAGCTGACCTGATGTTGATAGAACAAGCCCAGCCAACCGTGCGCTTTGAAGGAAATGCGTACTGGAGTACAATGAATAATTTTCTGATTGACCATAATAAAAAACACTATAAAAGTATAAAGGATTGGCAAAAAGCGACTCAACAAGAAAATTTAAATAATAAATCTGTTGGTTTCTATAAAAATCCATTACTTTCGTCTTGGAGTAGTGTAGAAATGCCTGCCGCCGATTCATTATATCAATTGAAAGGCTATCGTCCACTTCCCGCCTCGCCGTTATTACAACAAGGTGTAGAAATAAAAGATAAGAGCGGAAAGATTTTAAAAGATTTTGGAAATCAGCCAGTTACAAAGGCGTTTATTGGAGCTTTTGGGAATTAAACAAACTTGCAATTCTCTCAAAATTGCTGTAAATTTGAAATTAAAAAAAGCCTGTAAAGCATTTATAATATTTTAATATGAAATTAGTTAATTTAGATAATGAAGTTTATTTCAAAAAAGTATTTACCGACAAGGAAGTATTTATGGCTTTTGTAAAAGACATCACTGGCATCACGATTGAAGTAGATAAAATTGAGACGGAAAAACAATTAGAACGAAAGGTGGCGCCCATCAAATTCAAGTTGGATATTTTTGCAGAAAGCATCGACCATCGGGTGATTATTGAAATACAAAAAGTAGATTATGATTATAATTTTGACCGATTTATGCACTATTTCTTAGCAAGTTTAATTGATTTACAGCGCAGTTCTGATGATTATGCTTTTGAAAAAGAAGTTTATACTATCATAGTTATTACTGCACCTTATTTAATGGATAAAAAGACGGGTAAAATCTTGAAAGACGATGTATTAGTTTCCAACTTGAACCCTAGAACATTGCAAAATTTAGAGCGAGAAATATATGGGCATAAACTTATTTTCCTGAATTCAAATTGTATAACAATAGAAACGCCACAGAATTATTTAGATTGGCTTAGATTGATTGACGAAAGTATTAATAATCCTGAAAATCCACGTATTAATCTGGCAAATCCAGCTATCAAAAAAGCCTCAGAATTGGCGAATTTGGATAATGTCTCTGCCGAAGAATTAGAACAAGCTAAAAACGAGGTAACAAAACGAAAGGCACTCATCGCATATGAAGAACATTTCAAAATGGAAAAAACCATAGAAGGTATTAAAAAAGCGCTGAAACGAGGGAAACTGACGCTGGAGGAAATTGCGGAGGATTTTGAAGTGCCATTGGAGATGGTTTTGGGGTTGAAAAATGATTTGTAATAGTATGGAGCATTGTACTCTAATCACAATCCAATTTCCAACTCCACCCGTTCCGTCAACGGATAACCCACGCACGTAAAAACCACGCCATTGCTCGCTTCCGTCGTAATCCAGCCATTTTGGGTAAACATTTCCACTTGACCACTTTTGCAACGCCCCGCGCAAGTGGTACAAATGCCGCTTCGACAACTGTAAGGCAACTCCACGCCCAGCATTTCCGCAGCTTCCAGAATGGTTTGCCCACCTTTAACAGGAACTAATAAATTTTTATTTAGATAATTAATTTGCACCAAACTATCCCGATATCGCTCACTCGCCGGGCGAAAGGGTTCTACAATCGTAAAGGTTTCCTGATGAATTTGACTGTCGTCGAATTGCATATAATACAGCATCATCGAGGCTTTGAGCATTAGATTTTTGGGTCCGCAAAGGAAAAATTGAGCGTTTTTTGAATCGAATTTTAAATGACTTTCCACTAAATTTTGCACAATCGCATTACTTAATCGTTCCAAACGGATTTCAGCGGGGAATTCCGCTTGTCGCAAATTATAAACAATCTCTTTTGTATCACTTAAAAAATGAATAACTTTCAGTCTCTCGACAAATTGTTGTAATAAAACATGTAATTGCTTCCGAAAAATAATAGCTTCTTCATTTGAATTCGCATCAATTAAAATAACTCGACTCTGCGGCTCAAAATGTAAAACGTGTTTCAAAATCGAAAATAAAGGTGTAATTCCACTACCACCGCCGATGAGAAAAATATCACGCGGTGTGCCATCACTTGCTGGCAAAACAAATTGTCCGGCAGGTAAGATTGCTTCCAGCACGTCGCCCACTTCGGTTTGGTCAACCAGATAGCGCGTGGCACTGCCGTTTGGGATTTTTTTGATCGTAATGGCGGGAAATTCATCAACACCCGGCGTAGAACTAAACGAGTACGAACGACGAAAAGGTTTTGCAGTTAAATTGTTGAAAATCAAAGTGATAAACTGTCCAGATTGATAAAATATTTTGCTATCAATCGGGTCTAACACCAACGTCGTAGCAGTAGCCGTTTCCCTAATTTTTTCTCGAATGCGGAATTGAATGCGATTTTCCATCTCGGCAAATTTATTATTTACCATTCACCATTTGTCAAAATAATATAGAAATCAACAATTTTTTGCAATTTTAAACTTCCAAACTCCAAACCTTCAAACTTATGAACATAATAGTGACCGGAGCGAGCAAAGGCATTGGTTTTGATACCGTTTTAAACTTGGCGGAAGACTCTGACAACCACATTTTGGCACTGTCGCGGGATGAAGCGGGCTTGCAACAATTGGTGCAACGAGCCACGCTGGGCAATGTGGATTATGTAATATTTGATGTAACGCATCCAGATTGGGAACCACTTTTGCAAAAATTAGAAGCATTAGATTGCATAGATATTCTAATAAATAATGCTGGGATACTTATCAATAAACCCTTTCAGGAATTGACGACAAGTGACTGGCAACGAACGTTTGCCACGAATGTATTTGGCGTGGTGGAGTTGGTAAGAATGCTATTGCCTTATTTGGAAAAAAGTGGAAAGGCGCACGTCGTCAACATCAGCAGCATGGGCGGCGTGCAGGGAAGTAGCAAATTTCCGGGTTTGGCGGCGTACAGTGCGAGTAAGGCGGCAGTGGCAAATTTAACGGAATGTCTTGCCGAAGAATTAAAACCGCAAAATATTGCTGTAAATTGCCTCGCTTTTGGAGCGGTGCAAACGGAGATGTTGGAGACCGCGTTTCCAGGTTATCAAGCACCGCTGGGCAGCGCGGAAATGGCGGAATGGGTGGCATGGTTTTGCGTAAATGGGCAGCGGTTTTTCAATGGGAAGATTTTGCCGGTTTCTGTTTCAACGCCGTGATTTTTTTTACCGCAGAGAATGCAGCGCTTTTAGCGCTTTTTACAGCCTGTATCGCATTAATTGGAACGCGGATGACGCAGATCGGGCGGATTTTCGCGGATTTTTTACGCTGCGTCCTCTGCGTATCTGCGGTTAAAAAATACTGTGAGGGCTGTAAAATATTAATATTGAAATATAAAACAAAGCAACATGAAACATCCTACAACCCGAAGAGATTTTTTGAAAGATTCGGCAGTTGCCGGTATTGGTTTGACGGTGCTGCCCTCGTCCGTCATTTTTGCGAAAGATAAAGACCAGAAAGTTAGACTCGGCTTTATTGGCGTGGGTTTTCGAGGGCAAAATCATTTGGAATTAGCCTTGATGCGGAGCGATGTAGAAGTCGTAGCGATTTGTGATATTCAGCAATCCATGATGGATATGGCGTTACAAATGATTGCGAAAGTGAATAAACCGAAACCGCAAGTGATAATGGATGGACCGTATGGCTACCGAAAATTATTAGAAAATAAAGACATTGATGCGGTTATTATATCCACGCCGTGGGAATGGCATTCCATGATGTGTCTCGATGCAATGAATGCGAAGAAATACGTGGGCTGCGAAGTGAATGTGGGCATGACGGTAGAAGAATGCTGGGATTTGGTACACACCTCCGAACGAACGGGAATGCCGCTGATGATGTTGGAAAACGTGTGCTACCGGCGCGATGTAATGGCAGTAATGAATATGGTAAGACAAGGTATATTTGGAGAATTGGTACATTTACAAGGCGGCTATCAGCATGATTTGCGGGGTATCAAATTTAATGACGGAAAAATAAATCCGGGCGTTGGCGCGGAATTTGGTGAGAAAGGTTTTTCAGAAGCGCAGTGGCGCACGCAGCATTCGGTGAATCGAAACGGAGAATTGTATCCAACGCATGGAGTCGGTCCGGTGGCAATGATGATTGATATTAATCGTGGCAATCGCTTTACGCAATTGGTTTCTTATAGTTCAAAAGCGCGAGGCTTACACGATTATGTGGTGAAAACCGGCGGCGCCAATCATCCGAATGCAAAAATTAATTTTAAATTGGGCGATGTTGTTACAACGATGTTACAAACTGCTAATAATGAAACTGTTTTATTACAACATGATACCAATTTGCCACGACCATATTCATTGGGTTTTCGGGTACAAGGTACGGAGGGCATTTGGATGGATGTGAATCATTCGATATATATTGAAGGAAAAAGCAAGGCAGAACATAGTTGGGACGATGCCAAAGAATGGCTGGACAAATACGATCATCCGCTTTGGAAAAAATATGGCAATGACGCAGCAGGCGCGGGTCACGGCGGTATGGACTGGTTTGTGTTGAATGCGTTTCTGGAAGCCGTGAAACGAAAAACGAATACACCGCAAGACGTGTATGACGCGGTAGCTTGGAGCGCGATTACGCCACTTTCGGAGAGTTCAATTCTAAAAGGTGGCGAGAGTATAGAATTTCCAGATTTTACACAAGGTAAATGGATGTATCGAAAAAATGATTTTGCAATGAATGACGTGTATTAAATTTTACCATAAGGGTCACAAAGTTTTACACAAAGTACACAACTTTATATTTTAAATAGACCGAGGGTAACCTTGTGCCCTTTGTGAAAACCCTTCGTGTACTTTGTGATAAATCCAAACGAGCGCGAATATGGCAACGATTCAGAAATCTCCTTTCATTCCCTACCAAGCCTTGCAATTTTCGGAAACGGAGATGCTGCAACGAAGTAATGATTTTTATGAATTACTAAATAAACGGCGGACGGTGCGAGAATTTTCAGACAAACCAGTCGCTAAAGAATTGATTGAAAATGTCGTGATGGCGGCTTCTACCGCACCTTCCGGGGCGCACAAGCAACCGTGGACGTTTTGTGTTGTTTCTGATTCAACGATCAAAAGTGAAATCAGAAAAGCGGCAGAGGAAGAGGAGTATACGAATTATCACGGTCGGATGAATGAGGAATGGCTGGAGGATTTAGCACCGTTTGGCACGGATTGGCACAAGCCATTTTTGGAAATTGCGCCGTATTTGATAGTGGTTTTTAAAAAGTCTTACGAGGTAGTAAATGGACAAAAACGAAAGTGTTATTACGTGCAGGAATCGGTCGGGCTGGCGTGCGGAATGCTGCTGGCGGCGATTCATCAGGTAGGATTAGTAGCGCTGACGCATACGCCGAGTCCAATGAATTTTTTGCAAAAGATTTTAAATCGTCCGGAAAATGAAAAACCTTTTTTGCTGATTCCGGTGGGCTATGCGGCGGAAAATGTGCAAGTACCTGATTTACAAAGGAAAGAAAAAGAGGAAGTAATGATTTTTTATTAGAATTGTTCTAAAATTAAATTTTTGCCACAAATACACTAAATTTCACAAAATTCTTTAGTGCCGTTTCGTGCGTTTGAGTTTTAGTGGCAAGTTTTATTTAATAGAAATTTAATTTCCGAACAACTCTGTTAAAGCGCAAAATTTAAAATACAAAAGGAAATCCCGCTCAATTCTTTACTTTTTATTATAATAAAATTCATACTATTATGAACTATGAAAATTTAACCCTAGACAATGCTGCTGAAGACTTACAAAAATCGTTTAATGAGCTGTCAAAAATAGACCTTAAATCATTATCTGCTGACGAGAGAGCAGCAATAAAGAAAGAATTAAACAAAATTATGGAATTGATTTTACAATTAAAAGAAGATAATAAACCAAAAAATGTAAAATAACACCTGTAAAAATTAAAAGGCGTGTGTATTTTTTTACATTTTACATTTCGAGTTTTACATTTTACATTTATAAAGAATGTGTACAGTAACGTTTGTCCCCAAAGGGAAAAATAGTTTTATTTTAACATCCAATCGGGATGAGCAGGCGGCACGATCGCCGAAAAACATCACGCTATGGGACGAGGGGAGTCAGCATTTATTGTTTCCGCGCGATGCGGGTGCGGGTGGTACATGGATTGCAATGTCGAATGACAATCGGCTGGTGTGTGTGCTGAATGGCGCGTTTGACCGACACGTGCGCAAGGCGGCGTATCGGTTGAGTCGGGGCATTATGGTGTTGCAATTTTTTAATTATTTAGATGCACCGGATTTTTTTGATTATTTCGATTTCGTTGGTATAGAGCCGTTTACGATGGTGATTTATGACCGGGAAAAACTATATGAATTGCGTTGGGACGAGGTGCAGCCGCATGTAAAGTTATTAAATGTAAATGATTTCCATATCTGGTCGTCGGCGACATTATATGATAAAGAACATCAAGAAAAACGAAAAAAATGGTTTGCAGCTTGGCGCGAAGGACGTACGGATTTTAGCCAACAAGCGATTTTAAACTGGCATCACACGGCGGGCGAAGGCGACCCTTATAATGACGTAATTATGAATCGCAATAACATCGTACAAACGGTGAGTGTGACGAGTATTGTAAAGAATATGGAGATGGCAGAGATGCTGTATCATGATTTGGTGCATGGGCAAATGAAAAAAGCGACGCTGGATTTGAATAAAAATTTGGTTGGAATATAATTTTCAGGTAATCGCTAAGACTAAGCGTCGGGAGATGCCATGATATTGGGTTCAAGTTAGGAAACCTGAATTAGGTGCGAACTTTAGTAATGAAGTATTTAAAACAAATAGCAAATAGCATTCGATGGCGCAACTGGGAATACTGGTCGTCGAATAAATTTTACTGGTTTATGTGGGTGTGGGGACCGCTGCTGGCACTGCGCTCGCGGCATCCAGCGTTTTTTACAGCGGCGAATCCAGGAATTTATACAGGTGGTTTTGGCTTTGAATCCAAGTATGAAACGACGATGAAAATTCCGGCACCATATCGTCCGAAGACTATTTTGGTAAAGAAAGAAGATAATTTTGATGTAATTTTACATAAAATTGAACAAGCAAATATTACATTTCCGCTCATTGCAAAACCTGACTTAGGGTTTCGAGGATTTTTAGTCAAAAAAATAGACTCGGCGAAAGAATTACAAAGTTATTTACAAAAGTATCCGATTGATTTTATTTTGCAAGAATTTGTGTGGAAAGATGGGGAGTTTGGCGTGTTGTATTATCGTTTTCCGAATGAAAAAAGTGGAAATATTACATCTGTTACATTGAAAGAATTTTTACAAGTTATTGGTGATGGTAAGTCTACGGTTTTAGAATTGGTGGAGCAAAATTCACGAGCTTTATTACAAGTAGAACGGTTACAGGAAACGTATTCAGATTTTTTATCAACAATTCCCAAGTTGGACGAGCACGTACCGCTGGGTGTCATCGGTAATCATTCCAAAGGAACACGATTTATTAGTGGCAATCATTTGATTGATAAAGAGTTAGTAGAAACGTTTGATAAAATTGCAGACCAGATTCTGGGGTTTAATTATGGACGTTTTGATATCAAATGCAGTAATTGGGAAAATTTAAAGCAAGGAAAAGACATTACAATTTTAGAAATAAATGGGACTTGTGCGGAGCCTACGCATTTGTACGACCCTGAAAAATCGTCGTATTTAAAAGCATTGCGAGGTATTTTTTGGCATTGGGCATTGATTCAAAAAATCGCAGTAGCGAATCATCGGTTGGGTGCGCCGTACTTGCCTACGATTGAAATGTTGAAAGTATTAAAAAAAGGATGGGATTATTTTCGGTATATCAAAACGTTGGAAAGTAAATAATACTATTACTTCCATAAATGCGGCACATTTTTGAAATGCGCCACATTACAGCTGAAAAATTACACTTTTATTTCTTCAAAATTCTTTACGCTATTGTGTTTTTGACTCGTCTGCGTTCCCTCGCGCACGAGCTGCACCGTTTGTATTCCAGCCTCCTTCGCAGCATCCAATTCTGCCTCTACATCTGAGAGAAATAAAATTTGATTGGGCTGTAATTTTAATGTTATTGCAATATTTTGATAAGATTCTACTTCTTTTTTATGACCAACTTTCGTATCAAAGTAATGATTAAATAAATAAGTCAAATCGCCATATTCACTACAACCGAATAATAATTTTTGCGCTTCCACCGAGCCGGAGGAGTAAATGCCGATGCGCGTACCCTGCATCCGCCAGTTTTCGAGCTGCGGCACTACATCCGGGTAAACGTGCCCTTTGAACGCACCGGTTTCGTAGCCTTCGCGCCAAATCATGCCTTGCAGTTTTTTGAGTGCCACGTGCTTGCGGTCTTCCTGAATCCAGTTTAATAATACTTCTATAACTTGTTCTACATCCGCATCTTCATCTTTTTCTTCTAACAACGTTTGTTGCGTTTCTAGGATACATTCGGCGACGACGAGTTCAGTGGCATGCGCACGCACAAAATTTGGGAGCTTTTGAGCAGCATAGGGAAATAAAATTTTGTGCACAAACGAAATATCGGTCGTTGTACCTTCGATGTCGGTGAGAATATATTTAATCATGTACTATTGGAATGACGAAATAATGGAAAATTAGAACAAAATTAATTTTAGTATTCCAACATTCAATTTTTCCAAAAGTTAGGCTTGCGCCAGCGGAACTTTGCCATTATAATTTAAGTCCACGCCACTTTCCGTGTAATGCGGCACCCAGCCCGATTGGTCAATGAAAATGCGAATGGCTTTCACGGTATTTTTCGGACCTAAATCAAACCAGTGGCGCGTATTGGCAGGTACGGAAAGCAAGTCGCCCGCATGGCAAGTCACGCAAAAAACGTCGTCGCCCTCACCGCGATTGAACCAAAACATTCCTTCGCCATCCACAAAAAAACGGACTTCATCCTCAGTATGAATGTGCTCGGTCAAAAATTTATTGCGCAGCATTTCCAAGTTGGGCGTGGTTGGCTTCACATTGATAACATCTGCCGTTTGGTAGCCGTTGGCTTCCATGTATGGCTTCAATTTATGACTATACGCATTTATAATCGCCTCTTGGTCAGCCTCTTCGTCAAATTCCACTGCCGCTTCCCATTGCTCGTAGAGTACGCCGCGTGCATTGAGAAATGTCTTGATTTCGTCGGCATCGCGCAGGACGGTGTTGGTATCAGGTATAGTTAGAAATGCCATTCTGTATTGTGTTAAGGTGTTAACGTGTTTTAGTATTAATGTTGGTTTGAAGTCTGGGTTTTGAATGTTCCCAAATCCTCCTATCCTCCTATCCTCATACCTTCCAATTTTAAAAGTAATTTCCGATATTCACATTCCAGCAAAAACTCTACTACTTCTACGTGTCTTTTCGCTTCCGCAATCGTCGCTCCCCAAGTGTACATTCCGTGTCCAGCTATAAGAAAGGCGGGCAGGTCTTGCGTTTGAGCATAATCTTCCACTGCGCTTGCCAATTTTGGAATATCTTGCGTATTGTCAAAAATAGGTATTTCTACCATAACTTCATGGGTTTTGATACCGCTAAATCCTTTTAAAATTTCATAATTAGCTAAAATGAGGGCTTTTTGAGACAAAAAATGTTGCGATAGAATCGTATTGAGCACGGTATGCGTGTGTAAAACGCAATGAGCATCGGGAAATAGTTTGTAAATTAAGCAATGTAAAGCAGTTTCGGCAGAGGGTTTACGGGGGTCGTCAGTAGTTTCTCCGTTAGCATCAACCAGTAGAAAATTTTCAATGGTAAATTTACCTTTGTCAATACCGCTTTCGGAGATGTAAAAATTGGTTTCGCCGGATTGGCGGAAAGAATAATTGGAGGAAGTAGCAGGTGCCCAGCCTTGCGCGTGTAAGAAATGGATGACTTGGACGAGGCGTTGTTTTGAATCTTGCATATTGTAAAGATAAAATTCAAACAATGGATAGTCTAAATTTAATCAAAAATTAGCCATAAGAATTGTATTTTCGCAGCGCACCAAAGTAGGCTTTATTGTGACTACAAATCAAAACGGAACGCACCGCCCGGTAAAACACATCGCAATTGCCGGCAATATCGGCGCGGGAAAAACGACGCTTTGCAATAAAATAAGCAAGCATTTCGGTTGGGAGCCGCATTATGAAACGACGGAAGACAACCCATATTTGAGTGATTTTTATCATGATATGCAGCGGTGGTCATTTAATTTGCAGATTTATTTTTTGAATAGTCGGTATCAGCAGATTCTCAAAATATTGAATGGAGAGGCGACGGTGGTGCAAGACCGCACGATTTATGAGGATGCGTATATTTTTGCGCCGAATTTGCACGCGATGGGATTGATGTCGGAGCGCGATTTTCAAAATTATTTTGAGCTATTCAAAACCATGTCATCCCAGATACAGCCGCCGGATTTGTTGATTTATTTGCGGGCGAGCATTCCGACGTTGGTGGCACACATTCAGTCGCGCGGGCGAGATTATGAAGGCAGCATGAGTTTGGATTATTTAAAGCGGCTCAACGAAAGATATGAGAACTGGATTGCCAATTATAAAGAGGGTAAACTCCTGATTATCAACTCGGACGATATAGATTTTGAAAGTAATGCTGAAGATTTAGGACGCGTGGTGAATCAGGTACGGGCAGAGCTACACGGACTTTTCTTGGTCTGACCCCCTAAATCCACCTATAGAGGACTTTTCACTGGTTTAGGGTTTAACTGGGTATTCAACAGCAGCCTTTGCAGTTACTTTTTCGCTTTTAGCGCCCATATTGCCGTAAACGATTCCAGCAACAATAATAACATATACTAAAATAGTCAAAATCAATGCGGTGGAACGATTCTGACGGGCGCGAGCTTCAGCACGGTTATTCATAGTGGAGGAATTTTTTTGATTTACGATTGAACGTGAAGTAGAAATATGTGGAAAATTTGAAATATTTCAATTGGGATGTTAAATCTGTCTTAAATCACAATATGCTCTACCAAAGCAGGAATAAGGGAAGTTATAAGAGAAAAAAATCCGTCAACCATCCGTCGCACCCGCGTTAATCTGTGTTCCATTAAGTAACGAGAGCAAGGTGCGCAAATGATTTGCAATTTTCTCCGAGTCCCGATAAATCACGCCCAAAATACCCCCTGCCACATAATTGTCAAAACCTAAAAAATATAAACCTGCAAATTTTTCCTTCCCGATGATTTCTTTCGGATAGCCTTGTTCATCCAACAAACCTTCGGTGTCGTCTAAAAAATCCTGCAATTTGGCGCGGTAGCCCGTTGCCAAAATGACGCTGTTGAATGCATATTTTTCGCCATTTGTAAAGACAATTTCATTCTTTTCAAAATGCTGAATACTCGGTAAAACTTTAATTTTTCCAGCTTTAATTTGAGCCACCGTGCCAATATCAATCACCGGCGTTTTTCCAAAAACACGCAATTGCGCAGCGGGCGGAAGTTTCGGATTTTGAATGCCATATTTGGAAAGGTCGCCCACCATTATTTTTCCTAACAACGTTCCCAAACGATCGCCGAGCCAAGTCGGTAATTTGGACAACCGAAGCGCGGTGAGTTGCGTTGGTCCGGCAAACGTATCCCTTGGGACGATATTGACCGGACTGCGAATGGAAAGATACGTTTCGATATGATGTTCACTCAAATCCAGCGCAATCTCTGCGCCCGTATTCCCCATGCCAACCACCAAAACTTTTTGATTTTCAAACGCTTCCGCATTTTTATACAAACGACTGTGCATGATTCGACTCTGAAATATTTCCTCTCCTTCAAATAGCGGACGGTTCACTGAGCGATTCACACCCGTAGCAATCACGACGTGCGCAGCTTCCCATTTTTTACCGCTCAAAGTTTTGACCCGCCATTTATCATTCGACTTTTTTATTGAAATCACTTCTTCGCCGAAATGTGGCTGAATATTAAATTCATGTATGTAATTTTCATAATATTTTACTAATTGCTGACGAGATACATAACGTGGATAATCCACTGGAAATGGCAAATGCGGCAGGTGCGACCATTCCTTCACGGTATGCAAGTGCAAGCGGTCATAATGCTCGTGCCACGCGGGCGCGACGTGTTCGGTTTTTTCTATAATTTCAAATGGGATATGCAGCTTTCGCAATCTTCCCGCGATGGCTAATCCCGCTGGTCCCGCGCCGATGATTAGTACTGATATGTCGCTCATTGTAAATGTAAAATTTCAAATGTAAAATGTAAAATGTAAAAATACCCGATAGACGTGACGCTTCGTGCTTTCTTTTGCCTTTTTAAAGGTAAAATGTAAAATTTTAAAAACAAAATGTAAAAGTACCCTACAGACTTTACGTTTCGTGCTTTTTTTTGCCTTTTACATTTATCATTTTACATTTTGCGGTTTCTAAATCCATTTCAGCACTATATCTATCATTCTTTGTTTAAAATTATTATACGGCGGAAACAGCAATTCCAATGCACTCGGCAGCACTTGTCGGAACACACCTTTCGCGTTGGAAAATGCTTCGAAGCCAAACCAGCCGTGCGCTTTGCCGATACCGCTGTTATTCACGCCGCCGAAAGGAAGGTCATTATTGAAAAAATGCAAACCACTGTGATTAATCGCTACGCCGCCGGCACGCGTGTGCTTTAAAACAAAACGGATATTTTTCTGATTTTCACTGTAAATATAAAGTGCGAGCGGACGTTCTTTGGCGTTTATAATATCTAATGCTTCTTGCAAATTGTTGAAAGTCAATACGGGTAGAATTGGACCGAAAATTTCCTCCTGCATCACTTTAGAATTCAAAGACATATTGGTTAAAACCGTCGGAGCGATGAAATTTTGGCTGGCGTCGGTTTGTCCGCCAATCACCACTTTTGCACCATTGGAAACGGCATCTTCTAACGTATTTTTTAAGCGTTCAAAATGACGCGGATTTACAACCCGAGCGTAATCATTGGAAGTTTTGACGTTTGCACCAAAAAACTGTTGGGTATATTTTTCAACCAATTTTAAAAAGGCAGCTTCCTTGCTTTCGTGTACCAGCACGTAGTCAGGCGCGACGCAAGTTTGACCATTGTTGGTAAGTTTCGCCCATGCGATGCGCCGGGCAGCGGTGTCGACGTTGGCAGTTTCATCCACAATCGTCGGAGATTTGCCACCCAATTCCAGCGTTACTGAAGTCAGATTTTTTGCCGCCGCAGCCATTACTATTTTTCCGATTGCCGGAGAACCGGTGTAAAAAATATGATTGAATGGCAATTCTAACAAAGCCTGCGCCACTTCTGCACCGCCTTCCAGGAGCGCGATTTCTTGTTCCTCAAAAATAGACTTTACTAATTTTGACATCACCGCCGAAGCGTTTGGCGTTAGTTCGGAGGGTTTAATGATTACACAATTTCCTGCTGCAATCGCTGATACCAGCGGACCGAGCGTAAGGCTGATGGGAAAATTCCAGGGTGTTAAAATCAGCACCACGCCTTTGGGTTCGTATTGAATGTAGGATTGCGAGCCGAACAAAGGAAGCGGTGTAGCCACTTTTTGCGATGCCATCCAGCGGCGCAAGTTTTTGACGGCATGGCGAATTTCACTCACCACCACAAAAATTTCCACCATATCCACTTCAATCGTCGGCTTGCGAAAATCAGCGTGGAGCGCGTCGCGTATTTCCTGTCGGTATTCAAAAAGGGCTTTTTCGAGCTTGCGCAATTTAGCGATGCGTTCGCGGGCAGTGGTATTTGCAATATTTTGCTGATTGGTTTTTTGCAATGCAAATAGGCGGTGGATATTGGCGAGGCTGGTGCTTGGTTGTGGAATTGTGGCTGTCATATTTATAAAAGTTTGAAGTACAAGATACGAAGTACGATTAAAATAATAAGGATATAATGCTGTTCCTTTTCTTCCGCAGATTTTATTTCGCTTGTTACTTGCTATGATTATGTCACTCCTTCGGAGTTTCGCTCATCACTTGGTCACTAATTCACTTGTTCGCTTAGTGTCTTCGTCACGCAACTTGTCCCGCCTTATAGCGGGATCACCCTATCACCTTTTCACCCTATCATCCACTCCGCTGCTTTCTCCGCAATCATCATCGTGGGTGCATTCGTGTTGCCGCGCGGGATAACGGGCATTACCGAAGCATCCGCCACACGCAGCCGCTCGATGCCGTGCACACGCAATTGGTCATCTACAACTGCTTGATTATCAATGCCCATTTTACAAGTACCAACGGGATGGTAAAGGGTTTCCGAATATTCACGTAAGTAAGCAATCATTTCACTTTCAGAAATATCTGCTCGTTCGGGAATGAAAATAGCGCCGCGATAGGGGTCGAAGGCTTTTTGTTGTAGAATAGTTTTGGCAATTTCGGAGCCGCGCAACATCGTTTGAATATCGCGTTCGTCACTGAAATAATTCGGGTCAATCAATGGTTTTTCCTGCGGATTTGCGGAAGCTAAACGAATTGCTCCCCTACTCTGCGGATGAATTAAAGTCGCTCCTATGCCAAAGCCGTTACCGGTTTTCGGATTTTTAAAACCATGTTGCACGTAGTAAGCAGGAGCAAAATGAAATTGCATATCGGGCGCATCAAGGTCGGGCAAAGTGCGCACGAAGCCGCCACCTTCCGCGACATTGCTGGTGAAGGGACCTTTTTTGTACATCAAATAATTCCACAAATTGCCAAAAATATTCGGGAATCGCTCGGCGGAATCTAGCGTACTATTTTGTTTGGAATGATATAAAACGCCCCCTAACAGATGGTCTTGTAAATTTTTGCCAACGCCGGGCAGGTGTTTTTTGACTTCAATATCAAAATGACGCAATTCTTTTTCATCGCCAACGCCGGAGAGCATTAGGATATGTGGGCTGTTGAACACGCCAGCAGTAAGGATAACTTCTTGATTTACAGTTGCTTGTATTACATTGTTGTCTAAATTATATTTAACGCCTGTCGCCACGCTGTTTTCAATGACAATTTTATGAACCAAAGCATTGGTTATAATTTTCAAATTCGGACGATTTTTGGCAGGTTCTAAAAAAGCATTCACCGCACTGCATCTCGCGCCATCGCATTGGGTGAGTTGGTAAAAACCGAACCCGTCCTGTTCCGCACCGTTAAAGTCATCATTTAGAGGATACCCAGCTTGTTGCGCGGCTTGCGAAAGTGTTTTGGTTAGCGGATGTAAATCACGCGGGTCATTGATTTTTAATTCGCCATCGTTGCCGTGAAATTTATCTTGAATTCTAAAATTATGTTCAAACTTTTTAAAATAGGGAAGCACTTCTTCATACGACCAGCCACGATTGCCCAACGCTGCCCAGCCGTCATAATCCGCTCGATGTCCGCGAATGTAAATCATGGCATTCATGCTGCTACTGCCGCCGAGGACTTTGCCGCGTGGCTGGTACATCGGGCGATTGTTCAGGTGCGATTGTGGCACAGAGTCATAATTCCAGTCCCATTTAGAGCGAAATAATTTATTGAAAGCCGCTGGAATGTGGATATTTGGATTGGAATCTTTTCCACCTGCTTCCAACAATAGCACGTTATGTTTCGGATTTTTCGATAAGCGATTTGCCAACAGACACCCCGCTGAACCCGCGCCGATAATGATGTAATCGAAATGTTCCATTGTTTTATATTTTAGGTTAGGGTTGAGGTCGAGGTTAAAATTAAGGCTGAGAGGAGTTCACGTTTAATCTCCCCGACAGTGGTTGAGGTGGCATCTCCCAATCTAAGCATCTTGTTTGAAATTTCTAAAGTCTATGGTCTAAAATCTTTTATCTAACGTCTGGCATCTGGCATCTATTTATCTGGCATCTCCGTAAAGTAAATTTCGCAAAAATCAGTCAATTTTTTGAAAAAAGAAAAAGGTTGGTTTGTAAAGACACATTGCAAAAAAGTGTATCTTCACATTGATTTCCTCATGAACTGTTAAAATTTGTCTTCCGGGCTGGGCGCCGTCGTTCTAATTAGTAAGCTTAACAACAATCGTATTGCTCAAAACCGCTTCGATCTCTTCAAACACATTGAATAACACCATGAACTATTTGACTAAGAAGCACCTTAATAATTCTTTGAATATTTGAATATATCAAAAAAAATCTTATCTTTAAAATATTTATTCAATACAAAAACCAATTTGAGTATGAGAACATCCGTTGCACTCGTATTAGTCTTGTTGCCTATGTTATTGTCCGCGCAGGAAAAAATAAACCTCGACAATGGCTGGGCATACGCGGTACTGCAAGCCGGTACTGGTAAAAAAACGACGCGCCAAAACGCGATTGAAGCGCACTTCACCATCCGCGATGTACAGGGTACGGTCATTGGCTCTACCCTGCCGTTGGGCGCACCGAGTTACCAGATTTTAGCTGATTTATCTGACAAGTTTCAAGTGGCTTCCGAAGTAACTGCTGAAGGAGGCAAGTACATTTTCTACATTCCAACCGAAGATTTCAAAAAAGTGATGGGAGGCTCCACGCCGCCGGGTATGCGCGTATCGGGCGACCACGTGGAGTGGGAAATGGAAGTCTTTCGGGTGCTGCCCGCCAAGCCTTCTGTGCAAGAAGTAGTGATGGAAACCATGAAAAGCAAAGGCGCGGAAGCGGCCTTCGACCAGTTTCAATCCTTGAGTAATGAGAAAGACCCATCTGCATATTTTGGAGAATTGGAAGTAAATGGATTAGGCTATGCCTTTCTTTCCGCTGGAAAAATAGAGCAAGCGGTGGACGTTTTTGAATACAATGTGAAGTTGAATCCGACCTCCGCCAACGCCTATGATAGTATGGGCGAGGGCTTGATGAAAGCTGGGCAGAAACAAGCGGCGATTGAGCATTACAAAAAGTCCTTGGAACTCAATCCGAGCAATGACAATGCCAAGAAGATGATTGGGGAGTTAGAGAAGCAGTGATTTTTGGGTTGATGGGGTGATAGGTTGATGGGTGATTTTAGAAAAAGGATGTTATCGCTTTGGGTGGTGACATCCTTTTTTTTTATTTTAAAGCTACCTAAGGCAAAGTATTCAAGAAAAATTATTACTAATTATGACGACTCAAATCTTCCTATCAAAAGATCCTGGTCAGACGGCTTGGATTTATTTGGAATCCCTTGCGCCTGAAAAGAAAATAATTGTCAATATATAATACCAAACCTAATAATCCGCAAAAATTGCTATGAATATTACAATCAAAAAATTAAATCCTACCGACCTTGACAAATTCACGCAATTGATCCGCGTGTTTGAAGCAGTTTTTGAAATGGAAAATTTTAATATTCCAGCCGAAAAATATTTACAGCAATTATTGACGAAAGCAGATTTTTTTGTTTTCGTTGCTGTTTTGAACAATCGGGTGGTGGGCGGTTTGACGGCTTACATTTTACAACAATATTATGCAGTTTCGCCATTGCTTTACATTTACGACCTTGCGGTAGAAACAACGTTACAAAGAAAAGGAATTGGAAAACTTTTAATTTCAAATCTGAATAGCTATTATAAAGAAATGGGTTTTGAAGAAGTATTTGTACAAGCTGAAAAATTGGATGACGAGGCCATCCAATTTTATCGTTCGACCGGAGCAAGTGGTACATTTTAATTATTCATTACAAAACAAATAAATATAATGAAAATTACTATTTTATAATGAATCCTAAAACCAAATCATGAAACAATAACTTGAACAAATTCGCCAATATTATTTATAAAAAGAAAATCTAAATAAACCTCGCCAAATCCATACCCAACACGTCCGACCAAGAGGGTGCATCGGTGATTTGTCCTTTATTTTTTTGGTATTTGAGCCATTCATGGGTGATGTAATTGTAGACAAAACCTTCCTGTATGCCATAGTCCGACTCGTCCATCAGGCGTTTTACTTTTTTGAAATCATTGCGTACACCGTTGGCATGGGCTACTTCGATGATGATGGGCGTGCGATAGTTTTCATTGTCATAAAGCAGTACATCTGGCACTGGGCTGGTTTGTCCTTCGTCTATCATGGTTTCCGGCAATGGTTCTAAAGTAATGCTTTTCTCAATGTAAAATAACATCCCTAAACCAGTAGTCAGTTTGCTAATCACCCGCTGGTGTTCTTTTGGTGCATTGATGCCCGTATCTATCAGTTGCTCAGGATAAAGCATAGTTTATTTATTATTTACTTTTCCAAAATACGATTAATTTCCCAAAATCGTGCTGTGGTTAGCTAAAATTTGTTGGTTTAAGCCAATGCGCTATAAAATCTCTCCCATCTTTTTCTTATCTATGCAGATAGAAACTATTTTCACCTAAAACGAAAGACATTCAATGAGTAATCAAAAAACAGGGAATCGTACGCAGGGGCAATTTGTGCGCGAGTTTGGGTTGAGTGCGGCGGTGATTTTATTCGTCAGTTCCATTATTGGTTCTGGGGTGTACAAGAAAGTGGCGCAGATGTCCATTGATACGGGCGGGTCGCCTTCGCTGGTGCTGGTGGCGTGGCTGCTGGCGGGTTTGATTACGCTGATGGGCGTACTGACGACGGCGGAGATTGGTGGCGTGATTACGGAATCGGGCGGACCGTATGCGTATTTTAAGCGGATTTATGGTCGAATGTTTGCGTTTTATTATGGCTGGTCGAGCTTCTCAGTGATACAATCAGCTTCCATTGCGTCTATTTCGTATGTGTTTGCGCAGTCGGTCAATTCGCTGACACCCTTACCGATGCTGGGTGGCGAGTGGGAAACGTTTACTTTTTTGAACATTTTTACACCGTTTGCCAATATAGGCGTGAAGGTGACAGCGGTTGCGTTGATTGCCATTTTAGCGACGGTGAATTATCGCGGCGTGAAAGAAGGCGGCTGGGTGAGTAAGATTATTACCATCATTGTAGTAGCGAGTTTAGCGTTGATTATTTTGTTGGGATTGACGATTAGTGGCGGTAGTGTCGAGAATGTGCGGCAGGTGGGCAGTGCGTATCCACCGGCGAGTTTTGCTACAAATATTGGATTTATAAGTGTGATGTTTACGGCGATGCTCGGCGCTTTTTGGGCGTATGAAGGCTGGTTGAATCTCGGTTTTATCGGAGAAGAAGTGAAAAATCCGCAGCGTACCATTCCAATGGCGTTGATTATTGGCATCTTTATTATAATTTCTATTTACATCGGTGTGAATTTTACGTATTTATACATAATGCCGGTAGATGAAATTTATGACAAACTCACAGTCGTGGATGCAGAAGGCTTGCGAACTACTAATAATAACATCGCTGCGATTGAAATTATACGAAAATTTCTGGGCGACTCGGGCGCGATTTTTATTTCTTTACTTATCATTATTACCACAGTAGGCTGTACGAATGCAACGATTCTCACGGCGGCGCGGGTCACGCACGCCATGGCGCGGCACGGTTTGTTTTCTGGTAGAATCAATTATATCCATCCTCGTTTTAATACGCCTTCTAAAGCGTTGGGCATTCAAGCAGTGTGGGCAAGTATCTTGGTGTTTTCCGGCTCGTTCGACCAATTGACAGATATGCTGATTTTTGCCTCGTTCATTTTTTACGGCTCTATTGCAGCGGGCGTTTTTGTATTGCGACGCAAAGAACCAGATGTGTATCGTCCGTATCGGGTAGTGGGTTATCCGATTGTACCACTCATTTTTGTGCTTTTCTGTGCGGTTTTGATTTTTAATACGCTCATTACTCGTCCGCGAGAGGCGGGGATTGGCTTGTTTTTAATTTTAATCGGAACGCCATTCTACTTTTATTGGAAACGAAAATATGGAAGCTCGGAGACGGGCGTAGCGAAGGATTTGGACATAGAGAAATAATAATTTGCTGATTTGATAGCAAAACAGGTGTTACTTTATAAAGGTAACACCTGTTTTTCTTTTGCTCGGTCTCTTTTTCTCTAAATCCCTCCGCCTCCAAGTCACCTCTCGGAATGGCGATGTCCAGAATCATAATTTTTTGCCAAATTTTACCAGAAAGCCCGTGCGCTAAGGTTTCTATGTCGTTCACTGCATTCAAAACAATAGGATCATTGAGATATTGGGCATGTAAAGCAGCCAGTTTGCTAGTGATGGAAAGTAATTCGGAACAATAGTCCAAATAACGGGTCAAGAGGTAGGAGGTCATAATGCGTTGCGGCGAAGAATCGGTCGGGCTGGGCGGTAAGAGCAAAAAAGCAGGGTCTTTAGTGAGCTGGTGCATATCCACCACGTGGGCGATACTGCGCAGGCGGTGCAACGCTCTCAAAGCCGCGTAACGTTTGAGCCTTCCTTCCAGCGTACCCAAAAAATAAAGTGCAATCGAAAGAAAAATAACTTCGTTTATACCCGCTTCTACGCCTTGCAACAAATCAAAAATACCGTCTACTTTGGTAGATAACTGTTGGGAAATATTGACAAAAATGGCGACTACAATGCTTATAAACAGCAGACTTAACAGTAAAACGACAATCCGAATACTCCAAATAGGTTTTGCCAATCGCTGTATCAATTGGTCTACGCCGATGCCTACCACGCGCAACTCTGCGCATACTTTGCTCAAGCCGGAATCTGGAAACCGTTCTACAATTCGTTTCTCTAAAGTTTCCAGCGTTTTTAAAATAAAGTCACTCTTCAATTCGCTGTAACGCGCCGGTACTTTTTGTCCTTTTATAAACAGAGAGAACCACTCTTCTGCAAACATGGGGGATTTACCTATCATAGGTCTAAATTTTCATTCAAAAATAAAAAGAAAGTTGGTACTTATATCAATTTAGAAGTCAGAAGTCGGATATCGGAACACATTGAAAAGCAAGGAATTGTTCATAAAATACATATTTTCGTGCATTGAAATTCCTATTATTAGAAATGAGAAAGGGAACCCGACGAAGCTGATTCCCTTTCTATTTATATTATATTTTAAAAAACATCATTTTCGATTGCCTTTGGTATTGGTAGCGGCGGCTTTCGCAAGTTGCTCTTTGTAATATTTCGCCAGCGTATTTTCTGGCTCAATACCAAGTGCTTTGTCTATTAAAGCGAGTGCCTCAGTAGTATTCTGAGTAGAGTTGAACGTGTAAGCACCCATATAAGCATAAGCGTCTGCTAAGTAACTCTTATAAGTCTTATCGGTTTTGAACTTCTCGTCGGTATTAGAAAGTTCAATAATTTTCTCATATTGCGGCTTTGCCAAAAACAATGTGCCTGTGCTATCTACATCAAGCGCAATTCTGGCACGCATATTATACGCATATACATAGGTAGGTGATAGTTCATTTACTTTCGCAAACGCAGAATCTGCTTTTGTATAATTTTTGAGCTTTTCGTAAGACCGACCTAGTGTCACGTAATCCGCTGCTTTACCCAAGCCTTTTCCTATTTTTTCTTCATAAGAAGCCGCTGCTTCGGTGTACATTTTGCTGTCAAAATATAATTTGCCAATTAGGTCGTATACGTCCGTACGGGTAGAGTCTGTTTCTAATATTCTCCGATAAGTAGCCACTGCTACATCTTGCTTACCAATGTTGGAAGCGGCAGTTGCATAATAGTTATACTCCGTTGCAGAAGCAGTGCCACCTTTTGCATTGACACCATCGAAGTATTTCGTCAGCGCATCGTATGCTTCCTGGTATTGCTTTTTCTCGGCATACGCCCAACCTAACCAACGGTACATGGTGTAATCGCTTGGGTCTTCCTGCAACACGCGATTCCCTTCTGCAATCGTCAAATCATAATCCTTTGCTTGGAAAGCGAGGTATTTCACATAACGCTTGCGTGCCGGTAAATCTGTACCTGCCAATTGCACATATTTTTGCAACAATGGCGTTACTTTGCTGGATTTACCTTGTTGAACATATAATTCTACCAAATCTTTATATGCCGGTGCATAACTTGGAAATTTGGAAATTGCTTCTTCTAATTTTGCAACCGCTTGCTCCTTTTGCGTCGTGCGTGCCCAGATACGCGCCATTTTCACAATTACTTCCGGGTTGTTTTTATCTTTTTCAGAAGCAAATTCATAGTTCGTCATAGCTTTGCCACTCTCATTCTGCGCACCATAAGCATCGCCTAATTGCACTAAATACTGAGAACTTTTAGGGTCCCCATCCCGAGCTTTATTGAGATAAATCACAGCCTGGTCCGGCTTTGGATTTTTAGTATTCAAATAGGAAGTACCGATTACAGAATAAATGGCAGGAGATTCTTTAGAATAGCGAATCGCCAACGCAAATTCTTTTGCTGCTTCGGCAGGTTTATTGTCATCCAATAACAATTTACCAATGCCCACGCGGTTGTAAGCACTTCTGCTATCTAAGGCTATCCCTTTATTCCACTGTTCGCGGGCCAGGTCTACTTTTTCGCCTTCTATGTAATAGCTTTCCCCCAAGTAATAATAAGCTTCGCCTATATCTTTTGGGTTCTTAGCGATGTAGTCAGTCAGGTTTTTTTGAGCAGCAGTGTAGTTTTCATTATCCAAATGCATTTTTGCTTCCTTGATAGGAGCACTTTGGCTGAATACTACTTGCAGCGCCAAAAAGCTGAGAACGATTAAAGCACTTATTTTTTTCATTTTTTGAGCCATTTTTTGTGAAACCATATAAAACGTCAACTTACACGTTGCGATAAAAATATATTATTCTAACGGTTTATTTACAAATTCTATATCTCGATTCGGCATATAAGCCGGTAGCACCCCTGCTTTGAGTAAAATGCGCTGTCCGGGCTGACTTGCTATATAAGAAGAAAAACCAGTTCCCAAGCCACTTCGTCCTTCACAATTAATGATGTAGACTTCGCGTGCCAAGGGATAAGAGCCATCTGACAGGCTTCCTTGATAGGGCTTATAGAACGTTTTTATCTCATTTCCATCCGTAGCTCTCGCCGTCAATGCTACGATTCGGATTAGTTTTTCAAACTTCTGCGTAATCGGGTCATCCGAATCACTCAACCAACTCCAACCGATGATGCCAATGGCGTTGGGATGAGTGGCTACATAATTGAGTGTTTCTTCGTTCGATTTGGTTGCATAGGCGTTTTGCGGAAGTGCAGTTTGTTGGGTTAAATTTAGAATATAGCTGACCGTACCCGAATTTTGACTATCAAATACCAAATCAATATTTCCCAACGAAGAGCTTGGGTTTACTGCTTTCCAAGTTTTAGCTTCTCCTTTTACAATTTGCAGCAACTTTGAAAATAACAGTGCTGTATCCCGATTATTCGGATTTACAATAGCGACTACCGCATCCGTTGCTATTTTTGTATAACGAGGCACCATGTTTTTTTTATCAATATAATTCTTTTCTTCTTCCGTCAATTGCCTTCCGACCACGATAACCGGTACGGTCTGTTCTACTAAATCTTTTAATGCTTCTGTTTCCGATGTATATTTTATAACAACGCGGGCTTTGGGGTTCAAGTTCTCGAAAATCGTTTTTTCTGCATCCAGCAACGGGTAGAGGGTCTCATCTACTGACAACTTTACTTCGCCCGAAGAAGGGGTATTTGCTTCCTGCTGTCCTGCTTTTTGATTACAAGCAAGCAAGCATAACATCCCTATTAAAATCAGCCATTTTCCTTTAGAATACCTCATCAATTTTAATCTCCTCGTTTATATATTTATTTAGACTTAAAAACAAGATAAAGTAACATACAGTTTTATTAATTAAATCTTAAATATCAAAGGGTTATGTGCTTTTTTTATTAAAAATTTAACAGCGATGGCGCATTCAAAAGTTAGGAACTATTATTAGGCAAACTGGTGCAGCGCACCCTAATATTTGTAAAATAAAACCTATGCTCGTTTGGGTGCAGCGCACCGTCATCTTATGCGAATGATATTTCGGTGCGTTGCACCTTAAAACAGGATTCGATTGATTTTTACAAATATCAGCATTTCAATCAAGTGATTAACAGTAATTTATCCTGTAAAGCGGGATTAGCAAATTTGCTCAAAGCGTATTTACGTAAGCGCGATAAGCCCGAAAAATGCCGTACGCAATACAAGCCACGCCTAATATAATTTTCAAGCTTTTATCTGGGATAAAAAAGTAGTTGGCACCAAAAAGAATAACGCTACCGAGGGTAACGTATGCAGCAGCCAACAGATAACGTAGTATTTTTTTGAGTGTCATGATGCATTTATAAGAAATGCGAATATCGGGTTAAAAATGGTCAAAAACCCCTTCAAATGAATGGAATTAACCCCGACGGGGTGGCATATTTATAAAAAAACCGACAAAATTTACTTTGAACCCCAGCGGGGTGACACTATTTACGTATAATGTGTCACCCCGTCGGGGTTCAAAACCCGTTGATTGTCAATTGTCTATAAATATATCACCCCTTCGGGGTTAACCTGATATTCGCATAAGAAGTAGAAAGGCATTGCTTTGTTCAGTCAATGCCTTCTACTTGCTTGTTTTACCAAAAAGGTTTTTAGCTCAGTTTGAACTTCACTGGCAGCGTAAAGAGTACTCGCACGGCACGTCCATTCTGCTTACCGGGTTTCCAAGCTGGCATTTTTTTCACGACTCGTACTGCTTCGTCATCTAAGACTTTACCACCTACTACGCCTCTTTTCACTTGCACATCGGTGATGGAACCGTTTTTTTCTACCACAAAACCTACGTACACCGTGCCTTCGATTCCGTTTTCACGGGCGATGGCTGGGTAAGTAAGGTTAGAACCAATCCACTTCATGAGGGCTGCCGTTCCTTCCGGGTATTCCGGCTGCTGTTCCACGAAAGTGTAGACTTTGTTCACGTCTTCCTTTGGTTCTTCCACAACGGCTTCCACCGGTGCTTCCGGTTCTGGTTCTACCAAGTCCGTCGTTCTTTCGCCTTCCTGTGTTTTGTCTGCAATCTGGACATCATCTGGGATATCCGGAGGGATGACTTCCTCTTCTTCTTCCTTCACCTCCTCGTCTTTCTTCACCACCGGCGGTACAAATCGAATACTTGCCTTGGGTGGTGGAGCAGCGGGTGGCGGTGGTGGCGGTGGTGGTGGCTTATCAGGATCCAGTGGGGGCGGCTCTGCCAGTACGACCTCTTTCATAAGCAGTTCATCTTCTTCTGATTGAAGCAGACTTTGAAGACCACTTGCTATGATCGGGTAAAATACCAACAGTAACAATACCAGCGTACCCCAGATAGCACTCCGCACGATTTGCCGATCGTATTTTTTACGCAGCACATAGGCACCATACTCCTGATTGCGCCCCGCAAATACGATATCGTCCAAATCCGCTTTTAAAATTTCATTTCGATTCATCATAAATCAACTATTTGCGTTGTGATTAATTCGACCCGCTGGGTGCCGGAGGAGGGGCTGCGCCGCTACCATAAGCAATCAGTGAATCAAGACCGTCCATCTCTACGAGTGCGTACTTTTTCGTGTCTGTAATGTTCATTTCGTCCAGTATATCTACCATGTTCTTATACTTGGCAGTTGGCATTGACTTGATGAGCACGATGAGTTCGTCTTTGTTACCCCACTTTTGGGCTACTTCCTTCTGACGGCGCAAGATAACCTTACGAATGCCCTCTTTGGAAAAGTCAGCAGAATCCATTTCGATGTTCAACGCATCATCATCGGCACCGACGTACCACAGAACCTTGTTTCGCTCAGCCAGTAATAAAGTAAGTGTTTTCGACTTTTTTATTTCCGGTGGGTCTTCCGTTTCTTTCGCCGGTTTGATGATTTCCATCGTTTTCGGCTTATTCATGGTCGTAGAGAGCATGAAGAAAGTGATCAATAGGAAGCCCAAATCCACCATTGCAGTAAGGTCCACCCGTGGGGCACCTTTCTTACCCGTATTAATTTCTGCCATGACTGTTGTGCTTTTTGGCTTTTAAAAAATACCCTTTACTCGGCTGCAATTTTAGCGGAGGTAATCAGGTTAAAACGATTAATCTTGCGTTCTCTGAGCGTTTCAATGACTCGGTCCACGTCCTCGTAGTTGGCAGCTTTGTCGGCTCGGATAGCGATGCGCAACTTTGGATTAGCAACGCGCGCAAACTGTACCAAGTCACTCAATTCATTGATAGAATCCGTCACCACCAAACCCGGCTGCTTGTAGCTTCTTCGGTCTTCATCTTTTAAGCTCAAATACTGCGGCATCTGCGCCATTGGCAAACCAAATTGGTCCATCAACTGGAACGTGCGCTGTTGGTCGGCGTCCACTTGAAAACTCCATTTTTTAGCAATCTCGTTTAGCATAGCCAGCCGCGTGTTCTGGTCGTCTACACCAAAGAAAATTTTGCCGTCGGTATCTACTGCTATGAGCATGATATCTTTATCAGGCAATGGAATTTGCGCCCGGGAAGCTGGAATGTCCACTTGTACTGCTTCGTTGGGTTTGAACTTAGCCGTTAGAATAAAAAATGTGAGCAACAGAAACGCTACGTCGCACATGGCGGTCATGTCAATGAACGCATTTTGTCTTTTGACTTTTACTTTTGACATAATTTAAATGTTGAATGCTGCGATTCAAAAAATGTACGCCTTACCTACCGATACTGAGAAGCAAAAGTTTGCGTCATGCTGTACCCTGCTTCTTCAATGTTGTAGCTCATACCGTCAATTCTCGATGTAAAGTAGTTGTAAGCAATGATGGATATAGCGGACGTGCCGATACCCAATGCTGTATTGATAAGTGCCTCCGAGATACCGGTGGAAAGTGCCACTGGATCCGGTGTACCCGCCACAGCTAAGGCGTTGAACGCTTTAATCATACCAATTACTGTGCCTAACAGGGCAATCAATGTACCTACCGAAGCAATCGTAGAGATAATCGGCAAGTTGCGCTCCAGCGTTGGCATTTCAAGCGCTGTGGCTTCTTCAATAGATTTTTGGATGGACAACAACTTTTGGTCTTTCGCCAAGTCGTTATTCGCTACCATCTCGCGGTATTCCAGCAAGCCGGCTTTTACCACGTTTGCAACAGAGCCTTTTTGCTTGTCGCATTCTGCGATAGCGGCGTCAATGTTGTTTTCATTCAAATACGCTTTAATGCGGCGTACAAAATCAGCGATCGAGCCTTTGCCTTTTGCTGAGGTCAACGTGATGAAGCGTTCGATGCTGAAAATGAGCGTTGTTAGGAACGCTGTAATCAGTAGGGGTACGATAGGTCCGCCTTTGTAGATAATGCCGAGAAAGTTACCGGGTTTCGGGTGACCTGCCGGATCATTATTTTCAAAGTTGGAAGGAGCTCCCATCACGAATAGGAACACCAAAAGCGCGATCACAAAAGCAACCGGAATTACAATCGATGCAAAAATGGCTGAAAATCTACCTTTTTCTTGCGTTTTAACAACAGTAGCACTTCTTGTCTTGCTCATGTCTAATTTCTGTTAGGTTGTGTGAGTAATTTAATAGATGCAATAATAAATGATTTTGGTGTGTAACGGTCGGAAAAAAAATGGACAAATCGCATTTTTTCTTCTACAACCAAATTACACTTCAAAAAATAAGGTGAAATAGTAGTGAAAAAGATTTTTGTTTGGATGGCTGTTCCCCTCCCGAAACAAACTGCACAAATGTATAAAAATCCCTTGATTACTGCGTATGAAAAACTTTACGAAAAAATGAACAAGTTGAAAATTGATTAAAATTTTGGCTTTTGTCGTGTTTTTTACCTTCTAATACCTAAAATTTAACCCGCAGATAACGATTTCATCACATACCATGCAAAATAAAAGGCTTCGATATTACGTCTTCTTCATTAAATGTCTATACAAATATCTTGCTTATGGCACATTTTTATATTCGTAAACATTAAATATTGGATTTGATTAACCCAACCTTTGTTGAAAAACAATCGGTCTTAGCCGAAAAAAATAGCATATAATTAGCGTAGGCGTCGCTTTTTGAATTTTAAAACTATAACAAACAAAAACCACCTAAAACATTATGAAAAAAGTGTTGAAAGTCACTGCATGGATAGTAGGCATCGCAATCGTATTAATTGGCTCCACCGCCGCTTATATCAACTTTGCACCCGCACCTACGTATGACCCACCTGCCATTCCTGACCTGAAAGTAGAAGTCACGCCGGAACGCATCGCACAGGGCGCACGCCTTGCCTCGGTGCTATGTGTGGTGTGTCACGCCGGCAAAGATGGTAAATTAAGCGGACAAGAAATGTTGGATTTGCCAAAAGAATTTGGTAAAATTTATACGTTCAATATCACGCAGCACCCTGAAAAAGGAATCGGCAAGTGGACAGATGGGGAACTCTATACTTTCTTGCGCACGGGTTTGCGCAAAGATGGTAGTTTTAGCGGTATCATGCCCAAATTCGCAAATATGGCGGAGGAAGACGTGTATTCTATCATCGCGTGGCTGCACTCCAACGAACCAAAATTACAACCCTCTGAAAAGGACAACCCAACGCACGACCTGACACTGCTCTCCAAAGGACTGTTGAAATTTATGTTTAAACCGCTTCCAATGCCCGCCAAACCCATTCCATTACCGGATACCACCAATCAAATTGAATGGGGACGCTACCTCGCCAATAGTTCTTTTTCTTGCTTCGCCTGCCACTCCGCTGATTTCAAAACGACGAATGACCTCGAACCGGAAAAATCCGGTGGCTTCTACGGCGGCGGCAATCCGATGCTTGATTTTAATGGCAATGTGATCCCTTCGAGAAACTTAACACCTGATAAAGAAACTGGCATTGGTAACTGGACAGAAGCGCAGTTTGTAACAACCGTACGCCAAGGTATGCGCCCCGACGGTACCCTGCTGCGCTACCCGATGCTGCCTTATGGTGTGCTGACCGAAGCGGAAGTGAAGGCGATTTATGGGTATTTGAAAACGGTGCCAGCGATCAAAAATGAAGTAAAGTAGAGGGATGATGGTATAGGTAGGGTAGAAGGAAGCTCGTGATGTCCTTCTACTATCTAACTTTTACCCTTTACCAATTCCAGCCGTTTCCATGGCTTTTCCGATATTAAAGGTGTGACCATCCAAAAGTTCGATATCGCGATTCCAATCTACGTTGAGCCAGTCTTCGGCTTGCTTGCAAATCATCACGCGCTGGGTGAGGGTAAAAATCCAAATCACTTTTTGTACGCCTTTGTCTAATAATTTTTGAGTTTTCTTGTGGACATAATCCATATCAGTGAGATTATTGGTATCCACTCTAACATCTATTTCAATACTCAGAATTGGTGGCACATC
The DNA here is from genome assembly GCA_964549655.1 of uncultured Saprospiraceae bacterium. GTDB lineage: Bacteria > Bacteroidota > Bacteroidia > Chitinophagales > Saprospiraceae > JADJNW01. The sequence goes on along the minus strand of CAZJXN010000001.1, from coordinate 79,709 downwards.
TATATAGCGAGTTGTAATTTTTTCAGGGGTCAAAACCGTTTTATCCCAAAAAGCAAAATCAAGTCCCAAATTATTTTTCTTCGCAAGATGATTGCCTACTTCTCCTGCAAATGCGTGGTAACGGCTGGTATCCATTTTAGTATAAAAAATTTCCATAAAAATACTAATAACCCACGCCTGTAATCCACTGCAAGCCATAATTTCTTCTGCCGTTTTTTTATTATTCAACACATCTTTATAACCTCGGTAATAGAAAAGTTCCCCATCTATTTCATCGCGCACGAGATAGTCAGGCACTTTTATCTTTTTTTCGGCCTTTGCTGATTTCGTTTGTACGGTCATTTCAGTTTGAATTTTGTCGAAAGTTACAATTTTTAAAGCAGAAATCCAAGTAGAGGGAGTGTAGTAGGAAGCTCGTGATGTCCTTCTACCCTATTCCCTCTACGCTCTCCCTACCAACGATATTCAGTTAACTGATTTTTCAATGCCTGCACGCGCTCTACTTCTATTTGTTGCGGTTGCTGAGTTACTTTGTGAATCATGGCGCATAATTCTTCATCATCCACAGGTTTTAATAAATAGGGCAATCCGGCTTGTTTGATGGCACGTAGCACCGAGCCGTTGTGGGCAGTTATAAAAATCACAGAAAAAGAGGCAGGCAATAATTGACTCAGTAAATCAAATCCATTCAATACCGGCATAGCAACGTCCAGCAGTAACAAGTCAAAAGTCAATAAGGGCAATTGATGCAACGCCGCCACTGGTGAGTCAAACGTTTGTACAATCTCCACCTCCGGACAGTATTCGTCCAAGAGCCACCGCATATTTTCGAGGCTGTGCAATTCGTCGTCAACGAGGATTGTTTTTATTTTCATGTTCATGATATGCTGGATGTCCTAAGTGTCCTATCTTCCTATCCTCCCATCCTCCTATTTTTCCATTGGCAATTTCAACTCCACCCTTGTACCCACTGCGTTTCCTGCTTCATCATATAAATCAGTGATAGACATTACTGTTTCCTCCGTTGTTTTTTGGTGGCGCATCATGGAGATACGATTGGCGGTGATTTTCATGCCTTTTGATTCATGTTGTAAAACAGATTCCCGATTTGAAATGCCTGCTGCATTGCGTCCGATACCGTTGTCTTCGATGATGCAAAGCAAGTGTCCGTTTTGCGGCAACAAGGCTACTTTTAAAAATCCGGGTCGCGTACTTTGCATCAAACCGTGCCAAATCGCGTTTTCCACATAAGGTTGAAAAATGAGTGGTGGCAGGTCAATTTCGTCCGTATCCAGTGTTTCATCTACTTGAATTTCAAACTCAAATTTGCGCTCAAAACGCATCGCCTCCATTTCAATATAAAGTTTCAAAGCCTCCAATTCTTGCGCCAGCGTGATTTGTTGCGATTTAGAATGGTCGAGAATCAGGCGAATGAGTCGGGAAAATTTAGTCAAGTATTTCGACGCTTCTCGTGGCTTATTTTTTATAATGTACCAGTTAATGGAATTCAGGCAGTTAAATAAAAAGTGTGGATTCATTTGCACTCGGAGTGCTGTCAATTGGGCTTCCGCCAAATGTTTGTCCAATTCCAACAACTGTTGCTCTTTGTCTCGAATCGCCAATTCTGCTTTGGCTTTGGCAATTTTATTCGCGCAAAGCGAGGCAATGGTGGTCAAAATTTCGAGGTGGTAATGGGTAAAATATCCTTTTCGAGAATGCTCGGAGTCAATGACACCAATCACTTTGCCCTCCTGCACAATCGGCACGGCAATTTCTGAATGTCGCCTTTCATCGTCCACGATATAACGTGAGTCTTTGCGGGTATTGTAAATTAATTCCGGCTGACCGGTCGCAGCAACGGTTCCTACAATGCCCTTTCCAATTGGAATTTCAAGCGGTTGGGCGATTTCAAATGGTTTTGGACTTTTCGGTCCATACGCGGCTTTTTGTATCAATATTTGGCGTTCCTCGTTCACTTCGTAAATGACGCAATCTTCAAAATGCAGCCGCGAAATGCAATTGGAAGCCACATCCCACATAATTTCTTCTACGGAAGCCAAGCGATAATACGTAGACCGAGCAAAATAATCCACCATTCGTTGTGCGCCGAGTACCAATTGGCGCTGTCGCCAGTAACTCAATAAAATTTTCACAATACTTAAAATTAAAATAAGAATAATTAGTAAAAACCACCATTGCAACCAATAGGGCGGACGAATAATGACATTAAGCAATTCGGCTTGCTGCGACCACATGCCATGCCGATTCGCCACTTTTACCCAAAGTTGGTACTTGCCCGGCGATAAGTTGTTGTTACCGATGTAGTTACGCGAACCACTATAGACCCAATTCTCATCCGCGCCCATCAAGCGATAGGCGAAGCGATTTCCAGCATTTTCACTAAAATTGAGCGCACCGAGTTCAAAAGAAAAGTGATTCTGAATGTATTTTAATTTAAAAGAAGGCGTCGTAGTAGCGTGCCGCGTGATGGGAACTTCTTCATCAAAAATTCTAAAACTGCGCAAATACACTTGTGGAATGGCATCGTGCCGCAACAACGTATCTGGATGAAAATAATGAAAACCGCGATTGGCGCCACTAAATACGTGCTGATTGGGTAAAATTGCTAGCGAACCTATTTTGGCAAACAAATCATCGGAATGGTCGTAATTGGTAAAAATACTGTCTTTTGGGTCGAATATGGAAAGCCCACTATCCGTGCCCACCCAGATGCGCCCATCTTGTGCTACTTCCAGTTCGTACAGCACATTGCCGCCGCCTTCGGATTCTTCATTCAAATAAATAGTCGGTTCCTGATTTTGAGGGTCGCCATTTTTCAAAAAATTCAAACCGCCGCCGAGCGTCGCAATCCACAAATTGCCTTTTTTATCAAATTCAATATCCCAGACGTGTTCGTGTCCCAGCCCAAGTGCTTTGCCCTGCTGCCGTCCCCAGCGCCAAAACGTGCCTTCGGAGGGCGAAAAACAAGTCAAGCCTTTTTCATGTCCGACCCAAATACGTCCGTTTCGGTCTGCGATGATTTTATTAATCGTAGCACCCATTGGTATGCCTATGTTTTCCGATAATTCAGTGGTTTGTCCACTTTGTAAATTCAATTGAAATAAGCCATTCCCTTTTGTACCAACGTAAAGCGTATTTTTATGCATCAACAATGCTGAAACATGCTGATTTGCCAAAACTTTTGCAAAAGGAAAAACTTTGCTAACGGATTTAATTTGTCGGGTATTTTTTTTCAAAAACAACAATCCTTCATCCGAGCCAATCCACAAATCGCCTTGCGTATCGAATGCCAGTGCGTCCATCCACACTTCACTTTCGGCGGGCTTTGTTGGTTTTCGATACGAAATTACGTCCAGACTATCGGTTTTCCAATCCCAAATCAGCAATCCGTCTCCGCGAAACGTGCCAATGTAGAGCTTCGTGCTATCCGGCGAAAGTGCAGTAGAACGCTGCCAATTGTTGTGCGTCACTTCCGCATTCATTTTTTTAAAATCTTTGAATGGAAAAGCCCGTTGTCGTTTGGTGAGCCGCACTAAACCTAAATTCATTGCAATCCAAAGGTCACCATCCGCCGTGCGTAGAATGCGCTGTAGCCCAATGGTTTCACCTCTGCCCAACAAGTCAGACATTTTTTCAATATATAACTTATTAGTAGTCCGATTATACCACCAGATTCTACCTATTCCATCCAATGCCAGTACCCATACACTGTCCACCACAAAAATATCATTGAGCGTATTGAAGCTGTTGGCGATGGTATCAATAGATACTCCCTCTTGTTTCGGTAGCCATTGCTGTGTACGCGGGTCGAAGTGCATCAAGCCGGTGTCCCAGCCGCCCACCCATATCGTGCCATCTGTATCGGTGGCTAATTGCAGTGTGGACGGTGCGTACCAATATTTCATCGGCTCCGCAAACGGATAAAGGCAAAATTGCTTGCTTTTTTTGTCAAAGCTGTACAAACCTTGCGAGGAACCAATCCATAACAAATTTGGGTCGTAGTGGTCTTCTACCAATTCTCCCAACAAATCGTTGCTCGACGCATTCGGATTTAGTTGGAGTAAGGGCGGTCTAAATACTTCAAACGTGCGGCTGCCCGGGCGCAACAAATTCAACGAAAAATGGTCCGTTCCAATCCATACATTCCCTTGTCTATCTTCTAAAATGCCCGTTATATTATCACCTGCCAAACTTTTTGGGTCAGCTGGATTGTGCAAAAACGAGGTCGCTTTTTGGGTATTAAAATCTAAATAACTCAAGCCGCCGCGCCGACTTCCCACCCAAATTCCGTTTTTTTTGCTCACCGTCAGACTAAAAACTTGACCAAATGTAATAGAGGTAGCATCGGTCGGATTATTGGCAAAACTTTCTGCCATCACGCCATCATATTTGTATAATCCATACATATAGCCCATCCAAAGAAAGCCGTGCTGGTCTTGCGCCAAGCCAAAAAGCGGCTGCAAGCGCTCGTTATTCAAGCGATCTACGACTACGTAGCGATAGGTAGGCGGTTGGGAAAAGAGCGGTATTGAAATAAAAAGTTGGAAAATTATTTTGGAAAATTGGAATGATGGAAAATTGGAATGATTGGAAAATCGTGTTCCATTCTTCCAAAGTTCCAAAATTCCAGCTTTCCATCGTTTCATGACAAGTGTGATTTATGTTGCAATGCTTCCAAAACTGCTTCCCGCCGCCTTCTGGCTACTTCGATTTCCGTTTGGTCTTTGAGGCGTACAAAGCCTCTTCCGAGATAGTCTTCTACAAAATCCAGATTCACCAAATGCGACTTGTGTACCCGCAAGAAGCCATGCTCGGTGAGCATTTCGTCATATTCTTTCAAGGTGCGCGAGGCGATAAATTTTCGGTTTTGGGTCAGGTAGAATTGGGTGTAATTACTGTCTGCTTCGCAGCGGATGATTTCTTCGGTATTGTAAAAAAAAGTGCCTTCAGTGGTGGTGACTGCCAGTCGAAAATCGCTCGAACGGCTGGCATTCAAATTGTGTACCAAGTTCTGATACAAGGTTTTACGCTCCGTTTGCCGTTTTTCTAAAAAGCGGTCTACGGCGGTGCGCAGTTCATCAGGGTCAATTGGTTTTAGGAGGTAATCCAGGGCGCTAAATCGAATGGCTTGAATCGCATAATCATTATACGCTGTTGTAAAAATTACTTCAAAATTCCATTCGTCTAAAGTATTCAAAACATCAAAACCATTCATACGCGGCATCACTACATCTAAAAATAAAATGTCGGGTTGCAATTGTCGGATGCGCGCAACGGCTTCCATCGGGCTGCCCGTCGTTTCTACGATAGTGATTTCCGGGATGTACATTTCGATAAGTGCCTGCAAGACCTCGCGGGCTTTTTCCTCATCATCTACAATCAAAGCTTTAATCATGGCGTTTGGGAATTTCAGCACAAAAATGCCAATTTTTCGCCGTGACAAGAAAGAAGGTTTACCAAACTTTTAAAGTTTAGTAAACCTTACCAAGAATCTTGGGACTTCCTATGCTCCGATTGTTGTCATTTGGTAACTAAATTCTTGATTGTCTTTCTTTACAACTACGCGGTGAGCACCTTTTGCAAACGAGCGCAGATTGTACGAGCGCCCGGCTTCTGGAAATTGTACCCACTCTTCTTTCATCACTTCTTTGCCCGTTTTATCATAAAAAATAACTTGTACTTTGCCGCCGCTTGCTTTTGCAAATTGTATATCCACAAACGGTCCGTTCTTCGAGAAAATCGGTTTGTAGGCTACTTTCTTAGCGCCTTCCAACGCGAACCCGCCAAATCCTTTCATCAATAGCTGGCTCGTCGTAGCCGTCTCCGTTTCTACTACAAAGCGATAGGTACCAGCAGGGAGCTTTTCAACATTATAATTGGTGATATGAGACAACTGATTTTCTACCGTCTCCTGTAAAATTACACTGCCTGATTCATCTTCTATTCGCAGGGAAGCCTTGCGATCGAGCAAATTCAGGACTTTCAGTTCTAAACATTTTTGGTCGGCTGCCACTCGGAAGAACACGCTTGGGTTGATGAGGCGCTCATTAGCGAATGCACTGGACAGTAAAAATAAGCCTAACATGGCAATAATGAATAATTTACGCATTTTGAAACTCATGGTGTGTTTGAATTTTTAGGTTTTGAATAATTTTTGTTATCGTGTGATTTCTGATACAAATATGCAGGCGGCAAGTGATCAAAAACAAATGCGATGAGGGAAAGGTACGGTGAGTGAGTAAGCGGCTAAATGAAATGTTAATAAAAGATAAGGCATATAATAAAAAACCGGGAAAGCGCACCAAAGCGCACTTCCCCGGCAGTGATTTGCTAATCAAACACTTAAATCAATCGAGGTTCGCCTTTCGGCAAACTACTTATTTCTTAGATGGGCTGCTTTTCTAAAATCGTTGGGTAAACCATTAAAATTTTTTACGATACAAGATTCACTTTTTTGGCACAGCCGCCAGTTTAGCCAATGTGCACTTGCAATCGTCACACCGCCCAAACCAGCAAGGATGGCTTCCCATTCATTTTCTACAAAACGACTCAACAAAAGCAGTACAAATCCAATAACCACCATCCGAATCGCCGTAAAATGCCGATGCTGCGACAAATAGCCCCGCGTGAGCGACCAAGTCGCAATCAGAAAACTCAAGCCAATAAAAACCGTTTCCACCATCGGATGTTCCAGCCAAGCCAGACCACTCAGCGCACCAATTGCCAATAAAACAGGAAGTGCCATACAATGCACCGCACACAACATGGAGGCGGAAAAGCCCAGAAAATCCAAATTTGTACTGATAAATTTCGACTTCATAGAAAATGCAACAACGTTGCAAAATAAAAAGTTTACAAAAAAAATAGGAACAAGATGCCAGATTTTGAGATGCCAGACAATAGACGTTAGACAATAGACTTTAAATTTTAGAAACTTCAAACAAAAAACCAAAAATTGTCAACATCGCGGGTGCAACTTCAAACTTCTAACAAGAAACTTCAACCTAATTAGAACAAGTCTCACACGTCCCCGTCATCACCAAATGTGTATTCGCTACTCTGTAGCCTGAAGGCGTTTTCATAGCCGGTGCTTCTACTTCCTTTAAGCAAAACGTTTTGCCACAATCATCGCAGTGAAAATGGGCGTGCACATCGTGGTGTTCGTGTTCGTCGCAGCCATCCTGACACAAAGCATATTTCAATTTATCACTTCCATCAATTGCTTTATGTATAATCCCTTTATCTTCAAAGGTTTTCAAAGTTCGGTACAATGTAATTCTATCTATTTCGTCAAATTGACTTTCAATAGCCTGATGTGATAACGCTTCGCGGTGCTTCAAAAAAATCTCCAATACCTGAGCGCGCACCGCCGTTTTCCGAAGTTGGTGTTTGTCTAATAATTGCAAGATGCGCTGATTCATAATGCGTCCTTTTGATACTAATAACGAAAAATAATACCACAAAGTTACAAAATACCTTGCAACAATGTTGCAATTATTTTCTACTTTTGCAACATTGTTTCAACAGAAGCGTTTTAAAACTACTAGCTTAAGTCTGATTTCCAGTACATTTTATGAGAAACCGAATTTTTTATTTGTTTTTAATCAGTTGTCTGCCATTTGTCTTGGCGGCGCAAAATTGTGCTTGGAGCATTAGCGGAACGGTATTGGATGCTGATACCGGCGAGCCAATGGCGTTTGCCAATATTCAAATCAAGGAAACCAATGCAGGCGCGATTGCTGATGCGAACGGTCGCTATGAAATCGCCAATTTGTGTGAAGGCACTTATACGCTCGTCTGCACCCGCGTGGGTTGCAATCATGAAGAACATTTGATTCAATTAAAGAGCAATGTAATAACGGATTTTAAATTACAACCGGAAGAAAATACACTCGAAAAAGTCACCATTACGGCAGCAGCGGTAAAGCCACAAAGCACGCAGGCAACCGAAACGATTTCCGGTCCCGAATTGGCTTCTACCCAAGGTTTGAATCTCGGCGAATCCTTGAAACGCTTGCCCGGCGTGACGATTTTGAGTACCGGCGCGACGATTGCCAAGCCGATGATTCAGGGTTTGCATAGCAATCGGATTTTGATTTTAAACAACGGCGTGCGGCAGGAAGGACAGCAATGGGGCAGCGAACACGCGCCAGAAATTGACCCGTTTATTGCGGATAAAGTGAGTGTTATCAAGGGTGCTTCGAGTGTGCGATATGGAGCGGATGCGATTGGCGGCGTGATTTTAGTAGAACCGCGAGCCTTACCAACTTTAAAAGGAATGGGTGGCGAAGTGAATCTGGTAGGTTTTACAAATGGTAGAACAGGCGTGGCTTCTGGCTTATTGCAAGGAAATATGGGTGGAAAATTGCCGCTTGCCGGACGCATTCAAGGCACGTTGAAAAAAGGGGGAAATTTACAAACGCCGGATTATTTTTTGAATAACACCGGTGTGGAAGAATATGACTTTTCATGGGCAGTAGGGTTAAAAAAAGAGCGGTTCAGCACGGAATTATTTTACTCGCGGTTTGAAACAAAACTTGGTATTTATAGAGGTTCGCATATCGGTAACACAACAGATTTATTAAACGCCATTGAACGCGAGCGTCCAAGCGAAGACGGCGTATTTTCGTACGAAATCGGCAGACCGCAGCAGCGCATTTCGCACGAGTTGTTCAAATTTAGTTCCGCTATAGAAACGGGTGACATTGGCAAATTGAGCTTACAATTGACCCGCCAATTTAATCACCGCCGCGAGTACGACGCGCACCGCGCTTACAACGAACTGCCTAACCAAATAACCCAACCCAGTATTGAATTTGAAATTACCACCCACACGGCGGACTTGACTTGGGAACACAAACCGATTCAAAATCTGCGTGGCGATATTGGTATTAGTTTTTTACAACAAGTGAATACGACCGACCGAGGCGCACTCATTCCTAATTATAAAAATTACAACGGCAGTGCTTTTTGGATAGAACGCTGGAAGAAATTGGAGTCACCGTTGGAGTTGGAAGCGGGCGTTCGCTATGATTATCGGCAACTCGAAGTGGGACGGCAAGGGCAAGACACGATTAATCAGGATTTTAATTTTAGCAATGTCTCCGGCACGGTTGGCGCAATTTATAGATTTCCAAAATTAGTCAATCTGCGTTTTAATGTTGGAACTGCATGGCGTGCGCCACATGTGAGCGAGTTGTACAGCGACGGCGTGCATCACGGATCGGCAACCTATGAAAAAGGGGATGCAAATCTGCAACCGGAACGCGCGTTAAACACAAGTTTGACCGCCGAATTGGATAACAAAAAAAACTTTGATGCCAATCTGACGCTTTATTATAATGTAATTAATAATTATATTTTTTTGAATCCGCAAGCCACACCACAACTCACGATTCGCGGGGCATTTCCCTCTTTTTATTACCAACAGGCAAATGCTCGTTTGATGGGTTTGGATTGGAGTGCGAATTATAAAATAGTGCCAAATTTCACCTTAGAATCTCGTATTTCCTTGCTGCGCGGCTGGAATCGAACGATTGAAGATGATTTGGTTCTAATGCCTTCCGACCGTTTTCAAACCGGCTTGAAATTTAATTTTAATCAAGAAGAAAAATCGCCTTTCATTCGCCTGACGATGACCAATATGCTGGAACAGACCCGCGTGCCAGCGAATACCGATTACGCCGCACCGCCAGCAGCTTATACACTATTCGACTTGGAAGCGGGCGCGACTTTTTATTTCCATAAACAACCGTTTGAAGTTGGATTGGCGGTTTTCAATTTGCTGGATGAACAGTATCGGGAGTATTTGAATCGCTTTCGCTACTACGCCGATGAGTTGGG
>CAZJXN010000001.1:0-69745 GCA_964549655.1 uncultured Saprospiraceae bacterium | reverse complement strand
ATGAACAGTATCGGGAGTATTTGAATCGCTTTCGCTACTACGCCGATGAGTTGGGACGAAATGTATCGCTGCGGTTGAAAGTGCCTTTTGGCGTGAAATAAACCTATAAGGTTTTTAAAATCTTATAGGTTTCTACGATACAATCATTTATTTTTAAACAAAATCATTACATCATGCAATTGAAACACATCAAGTTGCGCAGGCTTTGCTTTGCAATTATTTTAGGAAGTGCAATATTTTTAACCACTGGCTGCGACAATGACAACGACAACGAGCCGGACAATGAGCAGGAATTGATTACTACGGTGAAGCTCACTTTTACGCCAACCGCAGGTATTCCAATTACTGCAACTGCCAAAGACCTTGATGGCGACGGCGGCAATGCGCCTACTATTCAGCCCGTCAATTTGAAAGCCAATACGGATTATACACTGGCAATTGAATTTTCGAATGAGTCGAAAAGTCCGGCAGAAAACATTACCGAAGAGGTGAAAACCGAAAGCGACGAACACTTGGTGTGCTTAGTGACGACTGGTGCCTCGTTACCTGTTCCCACTATTCAAGACAAAGATGGGAACAATCAAAATTTGGGCTTGACCAGCACGTTCAAAACCGGAGTGGCTGGTGCAGGTACACTTAAGGTAACACTCAAGCATATGCCGAATAAAACCGGTGCTACTCCTTGCTCCACTGGCGAAACCGATGTGGAACAGACCTTCAATGTAACGATTGCGAATTAGGTGATGGGGTGATGGGGTGAGCTCGTAATGAGCGCATCCTCCTATCACCCCATCCTCCTATCCTCCTATTTTTGAATCATTCCATCCAAAATATTCACCACCCGCGAGCCATATTCTGCATTTTTTTCAGAATGTGTAACTTGCACGATGGTCATGCCCTCCTTATTTAGTTGCGCGAATAATTGCATGATTTCTTCGCCTTGTTTAGAATTCAAATTACCGGTTGGTTCGTCTGCTAATAATAATTTTGGTTTGGAGACTAAAGCGCGTGCGATGCCCACTAATTGCTGCTGTCCGCCAGAAAGTTGGGTAGGGAATAAGTCTTTTTTTGCTACCATGTTGAAGCGGTCGAGTGCGTCGGCTACGATGGCTTTACGGTCGCCGCTCTTTACATTTTGATATAATAAAGGGGTTTCAATATTTTCATAGACCGTGAGTTCGTCAATGAGATGATACGCTTGAAACACAATGCCAATCTGCGTTTTGTAAATATTGGCGCGTTGCTTTTCTTTCAACTTGAATACATTCTGCCCGAGGAAATTGTACTCGCCCTCATTGGGTTCGTCGAGCATACCAAGAATATGGAGCAGCGTGGATTTACCAGAGCCGGATGGCCCCATAATGGAAATGAACTCACCTTCCTCGATGTCCATATTGATACTGTTCAACACAAACGTGCGTTGTCCGCCTACTTCATACCATTTGTACAGATTACGTATTTCTATCATAAAAATTACTATTGTATTGATATATTGTTAAAATTGTTACATTACTAAATTATTTCCCCTGCTATCAATCACGGATAACCAACCCCTGTCTTCCTTGCAACTCTACCTTTTTTCAGTTATCTTTGTTAGAACGTAAAAACAGTTTGTCATGAGAAATGAAGATATTTTCGTCGAATCTGAATCTGAATTGGATTACGAAATCGAACGCGACAAACCGATGCCCAGTAGAAATCACGGTATTATCCAGCTTCGCTTAGGCGCAGCATTGATAAAGCATTACGATGACCAATTCAACTTTATGGGTGAATTGAATCTTGCACCTCCAAATGTAAAACCTTCTGTTCCAGACATTTGTATTTATCCAAAATCACCGATAAACTTACTCGAAGATGAAATTAAAGTAACCGAACCGCCTATTACTGCCATTGAAATTCTGTCGCCAAAGCAAGGCATAGATGATGTAAAAGACAAAATATTCAATATTTATTTCCCTGCCGGAGTAAAATCCGCTTGGCTCATAATACCAACTTTTCGCACCGTTTATATTTTCACACCTGACCATAAATACACCACTTTTAATGCCGGCACTTTAAATGACCCTACACTTGGCATCACGTTAGAATTAGATGAATTTTTTCCATGATTTTTTTTAAGGAATACTCCAACAAATGTGCCAAAAAGCTAATTAATTGCTTGCCAGATTATTATAAACAAATAACGCTCCTCACTGTCTCAAAAACGAACACTTGCTTGTGTCAATAGCGAACAGGTGTCTGAAAAGAGCATTTCGACGGTTTAACTTTTCATTTTATAATTATAACACTTTATTAGTTAATATTATCCTTCCTTGCTATTATATTTGACAAATAATTTTTCATTTCTATTGTTGTCGAATTCTAAAACCATTATTATAAACTAAAATTTACTTAACATGAAATCGTTCCCTTTTTTAAATGCGACCCTGCGTCGCCTGACATTGCTTTGCTTATTAATAACTGCCTGTATATCAACGCTTTCTGGACAAGACACGACGGCTGTCAAAATGCGGGAGGTGGGCATTCGACTTAACAAGTTTAATTTAGAAGATTTTAGTTTTATTTATAAATTTGAGAAATCACCTAATAAATATCGGCGCATTCGATTTGCTTACGCAGACTTAAATTTAGGCAGTAGTATTTCTCTTATCAGTTTGGGAATGGCTTATGGGGCTGAAAAAAGACGGGCGATCGGCGATAAAATAGATTTCATACATGGATTCGAAGGGACAGGAAGTTTTTCTTTCTTTTCAGTAGGTGGGTTGGACGGAAATTCAGGGATCATAGGAGCCGGATTGGGCTATGTCTTAGGTTTACAATACAATTTTAATACTAATTTCTATGTCAATCTTGAAACGATTCCAAGTTTGAATGTGGTGTTTCAATCGGATGTGGAAGACGAAATAAATATCAATGCTGGATTCAACTCTGATGCCGTCGCCCTCACCTTCGCCTATCGCTTTGGCGTAGCACGTAAGTAAGCAACCCCTTCCAGTTTTCCGAAATCTTGAAGATTTCGGAAAACTTTTCAACCCATAAACCCATCAACCCATCAACTTTTTTCCCTATCATTGCTGTCAAATCCAACGAAAACCCACCATGCAAAATAGAACCATCATAGAAAATGTAACGCCCGAAATAGACGGCGGAAAATATTACATCAAGCGTGTCATCGGCGAAAAAGTAGACGTGACGGCTGATATTTTTTCGGATGGACACGATGCTTTGCGCACCTCACTGTTGTACAAATTGGATACGGATAAAGTGTGGCAGGAAGTAGCATTCAAAGAACATCCCAATGACGTGTGGACGGCGAGTTTTACCGTCGAAAAACAAGGCTTTTACGTTTATAAAATTGAAGCGTGGGTAGACCATTTGTTGAATTGGCTCAAGGGCTTTCGCAAAAAACACGCGGATGGACAAGATATGCGGGTGGAGTTGCAAATAGGGTCAAGTTTTTTACGCAAAACAGCAGAAATTCATGGAAAAAGTAAAGCCAAACAACTCACCCAATTAGCTAAAAGTTTAGAAACCGAAGCGTACGAAAGTGCAGTACAACTGGTACTGGGCGCGGACCTTGCGCAACTTGTGGAGCAATTTCCGATGAAACAATTTGAAACCACGTATGATAAAAACTTGCGCGTACGCGTCGGGCGCGAGCTAGAATTATTCAGCGCTTGGTATGAATTATTTCCTCGTTCTACCAGTCCAGAATCCGGCAGGTCGGGCACGTTTAAAGATGTAGAACGACTGCTGCCGCGCATTCAAGAGATGGGTTTTGATGTGTTGTATATGCCACCGATTCATCCCATTGGAAAATTAAATCGCAAAGGAAAAAATAATTCTACTACGGCGGAGGCGGACGAACCCGGCTCGCCGTGGGCAATCGGCAGCGAAGTGGGGGGTCACAAAGCGGTGGAGCCAACTTTGGGGACGTTAAAAGATTACAAACATTTAATTGTAGAGGCGAAAAAACTGGATATCGAAATTGCATTCGACCTTGCATTTCAATGTGCGCCTGACCATCCTTACATCAAAGAACATCCCGAATGGTTCCTGTGGCGACCCGACGGCACGATTGCCTACGCCGAAAATCCGCCGAAAAAATATCAGGATATTGTTCCGATTAATTTTGAAACCGAGGATTGGCGCTACTTGTGGGACGAATTGTTGAGCGTGGTGCAATTTTGGTGCGAAGCAGGTGTGACTATTTTTCGCGTAGACAATCCGCATACCAAGCCGTTCCGTTTTTGGGATTGGTTGATAGCCGAGATTCAGCGGGATTTTCCAGATACGATGTTTTTAGCGGAAGCTTTCACGCGTCCAAAAATCATGGCAGCACTTGCCAAAGGCGGCTACACGCAGTCTTACACTTATTACACTTGGCGCAACACGCGCCGCGAGTTGGAAGAATATTTAACAGAACTCTCACAAACCGAGTCGCGCGAGTATTTCCGACCCAATTTTTGGCCCAACACACCCGATATTTTGGCTTACGAATTGATGGGCGCAGGTTCTAATATGTTTGCCCTGCGCTATTTGATGGCGGCAACGCTTTCTAGCAATTATGGCGTGTATGGCGCTTCTTATGAGTTTTTAGAAAATACGGGCAACCCTGTCACAGGTAAAGAAGAATATTATGATTCAGAAAAATACATTATACGCAATTATGATTGGAATGCACGTAATCGCTTGACGGATTTATATACACGGGTAAATCGGATTCGTAAAGAAAATAAAGCATTACAAACCACCTGGAATATTCACTTCACCCGCACTGATAATGAGCAATTAATGAGTTATGTAAAATTATCAGAAGATGAAACGAATGTAATATGGTGTATCGCAAGTTTTGATGTGCATAATAAGCAAGCGGGTTGGATTGAAGTGCCGAAAAAACTGCTAGGCATTGAAGGTAGAGTGAATTTAAAAGTGACGGATTTACTATCGAACGAGACGTATTTCTGGTTTAATGACTGGAATTTTGTAGAATTAAATCCAGCGAAATATCCGATTCATATTTTCAAAGTGGAGAAAAACTAATACCAAATTATGATTAAAAGTAAATAGTAAATCGTGTAATAATATTATTTGTTATAAGTCGCTGGCAGCCATTAGGTTGAGATTAAGAATGTGGATAGGAAATGAATTAATCGTTTTTAATAACATTTATCATGCCATCTCAATTATTAAAAATCATAACCGAAAAAGAAAAACCTATCCTGATAGCCGATTTTGTGCTCCGAGAGGATTTACTATTTTTATTGCTGGCAAATTATTCACTCCAACCTGCGCTAAATGTAAAAGTCCAATTTAACCAACCTTTGCCAGGGCTTCCGCCAATAAAAGATTTTACCCAATTGTCCATTTTTACTAAGCTTAGATATGTCGCGCCGCTCAAGGAATTTGAAATTGTCATAAATAAAATTAGTACCATACTCAACGAATTGAAAAAGAAAGAGATAGAAATTCGTATTAGTTTTGAAGACGAACAAAGAAATAGTTTTGAACAACGGATACTGCACGATTTGAGTATTTATCAAGATTTCCCGATTATCATAAAAAATTAAATAAAATGAACAACCTCTTTAAAAACTTTAATTTTCAAGTGCGAATTGGTGATTTGGAAATGGGTTTCACCAAGGTTTCTGGTTTAAATTTTTCAAGAGAAGTGATTGAATATCGCTTAGGCAATAGTAGAGAAGACAATGCTTTCAAGCTACCCGGCAGAACCAAGTTTAGTAATATTACTCTGAAAAGAGGAATGACTAAAACCAATAACCAATTCTTTGAATGGTGGCAACAGGCTCAGGATAAAAATTTCAAGCGGGATGTAACCATTTCGTTACTAAGTGAAACCCACGAGCCTATCGTAGCTTGGAGAGTGCGCAATGCTTTTCCAGTGAAATTGGAATGTTCGGATTTGGAAGCACTTGGTAATGAGATTGTTATCGAATCATTGGAAATCGCTCACGAAGGTTTGACCATAACATTTGAGTAATTAGTATATAATATTTTTTGTGCAATCCAATCAACCCGAAATCCTCCCCCGCAAAATCGGCATCCTCGGCTTAGCTGCGAATGCCATCAATCTCACAATCGGCTCCGGCATTTTTGTGTTGCCCGCAGTGGTGGCAGCGAGTTTGGGCGCGGCAAGCGTGTTGGCTTATGTAATTTGCGCCGTGCTGATTACCCTTATTTTGCTGTGTTTTGCAGAAGTGGGGAGTAAAGTGACTTCCAGCGGCGGCGCGTATGCGTATGTAGAGACGGCGTTTGGACCGTTTGTTGGTTTTTTGACAAATTCGCTATTTTGGTTTGGCTATGCGATGATGGCGGATGCTGCCATTGCCAACGCGCTGGTGAATACCTTGAGTGTGCCATTTCCGGTTTTAAATAATTTTACAAGCAAAGTCATTTTATTAACAATTTTATTTGCTTTTTTAGCTTGGATTAATATTCGAGGCGTAAGACAAGGGACCCGATTGGTCGAAATTAATACGCTGGTAAAACTGATTCCATTACTTTTATTAATCATAGTTGGCGTTTTTTTTATAAAATCAGAAAATTTGCAATGGACGAGCACGCCTTCTATAAAATCATTAGGCGAGGTATCACTCGTTTTATTTTTCGCTTTTTTAGGAATTGAGGCATCGTTAAGTGTGAGCGGCGAAGTGAAAAATCCGCAGCGTACCATTCCGCGTGGCATCTTCATCGGATTAATAGGTGTTGTCGGAATTTATTTGTTATTGCAAACCGTCGCACAAGGCGTTCTCGGAAATGATTTACAAGCGGAAAAAGAGGCTCCAATCGCAGCAGTTGCACAACGATTATTTGGCAATTGGGGCGCTATTTTGATTATTGCCGGCGCAGCCATTTCCATGTTTGGTACGATTAGTGGCGATATTTTGGCGTCGCCTCGCTTGATTTATGCGGCGGCTAAAGATAATTTATTACCTGCATTTTTCAGTCGCGTTCACCCACGTTACACCACACCTCACATTGCGATTATCGCTTATGCTGGGTTGGGACTTATTTTTGCGTTGAGCGGTGGTTTTCAACAATTGGCAATTCTGGCGAGTGCGGCGATGTTGCTTATTTACTTGGCAGTCGTACTGGCAACGATTCAACTGCGATTAAAAAAATATCCTGCACCGGAAGGCAGTTTTAAAATTCCGGGTGGACTAATCGTCCCAATTTTGGCAATCATAGCTATCGGCTGGTTTTTATCAAATTTGAAAGGAACAGAGTGGAACGCTTTAATAATATTTCTGGCGGCACTGACTGCTATTTACTTCATCGGAAAATGGATGCGAACAACTAATACAAAAAGATAAGGTTTGCATTTGTAAGAGCTATTTAAAAACCTTATAAAATCTATCTATTCATGCAACAAGTCTGGAACGAACGTTATAACCAATCTGAATATATCTACGGCATTGAGCCAAACGAGTATTTAAAAGAAAAAATTCAACATTATAAAGTAGGCAAACTTTTGCTACCCGCCGAGGGAGAAGGTCGAAATGCCGTTTTTGCCGCTAAATTGGGTTGGGAAGTCACTGCGTTCGATTGGAGTGAAAGTGGTCAAAGTAAAGCCCTTGCACTGGCGGAAGCGAATCAAGTGCAAATTAATTATCAAGTGAGCGAAGTGGAACGATTGTCGTTTGAAGAAGCGTCGTTTGATGCAGTGGCATTTATTTATGCGCATTTTTCGGCGGAGGTGAAGTCAATTTACAATCGCAAAATTGCTACGTTTTTAAAACCGGGCGGCGTACTTATTTTTGAAGCATTTGGTAAAAATCAATTGGAATATCAAAAAACGCAACGTTCGGGCGGTCCGTCGGACATCAATATGCTGTATTCCATTGAAGAAGTGCAGGCAGATTTTGCCAATTTTGAATTTTTGGAATTGGAAGAAAAAGAAATTTATCTTGCAGAAGGCACAAATCATACGGGTTGGGGGTCGGTCGTGCGATGTTTGGGAATTAAAAAATAACTTTTCTGTCTTCAAGCGTTTAACCTTTGAATGTCGGACAACTTTTAAATCCCTCTGGCATTTTTGTAAAAATAATATCTTATGAAAATCGCCGTCTTTAGTGCCCACAAATTTGAACTCGAAGCTTTGCAAGCTGCTAATGCCGATAAGCACGAGTTGAAATTATTGGTGGATACGTATTTGAATATAGACACCACGCCACTTGCGCAAGATTGTGAGGGCGTTTCCATTTTCACCAATGACGACGCTTCCGCGCCCGTATTGGAAAAACTGAAAGAACGTGGGGTGAAATATCTCGCGCTGCGGTCAGCAGGCTTTAATCATGTGGATTTAGAAAAAGCCAAGGAATTAGACATCAAAGTCGCGCGTGTGCCAGAATACTCGCCTTACGCGGTGGCAGAACACACGGTCGCGCTCATGCTCGCGCTGAATCGCAAACTGATTAAAGCTAACAACCGCGTGCGAGACCTCAACTTCTCGCTCAATGGTTTAACGGGTTTTGATATGAATGGCAAGACGGTAGGCATCATCGGTTTGGGTAAAATCGGCAATCTGGTCGCAAAAATATTACATGGTTTTGGCTGCAAATTAGTGGCATTCGATATTAAACCCAATCCCGAATTGACGGAAAAATATGGATTGGAATTTATTGATATAGACGAGCTTTGTGCACAATCGGACATTATTACGCTCCATGCGCCACTCAATGACCACACGCATTACATCATCAACCGCGAGCGCATTGAAAAAATGAAACCCGGCGTAATGCTTATCAACACCAGTCGCGGTGGTTTAGTGGATACAAAAGAACTGGTCGAAGGGCTGAAAACGGGTCGCATCGGCTATCTCGGTTTGGATGTATATGAAGAGGAAAAAGGCTTATTTTTTGAAGACCATTCCAATGAAATATTACAAGATGACGTGATTGCCCGACTGATTTCCTTTCCTAATGTGCTGATTACCAGCCATCAAGCATTTTTAACGGATACAGCTTTAGAAAATATTGCCGAGACGACTATTTATAATTTGGATTGTTGGGCAAAAGGTAAAAAGAGTGAGAATGAATTGGAGTGAAATTTTCCCGCAGATTTTTGCTCTTCTTATATTTCCCTCGCCGCATTTTTTTTCACGCAAAGGCGCAAAGTTTATCTTTTAATCGCTTTGTTACTTGGTCGCTTTCCGTCCTTATTTATACTTTGTCTTAATTTAACAAAAGTCAGAAAAAATTTGTCCAATAGTGTTTTGGGGAAATTAATTATTGATAGATTAGCGAAGTAAAAGAGGAAAGATTGAATTTAATGAATCACAGCTAAAATCTTCGCTATACTATGCAATTCAATTCAAATGGAAAAGCGGAAGTCACCTACGATGCCATCGTGATTGGGTCGGGCATCAGCGGCGGCTGGGCAGCTAAAGAACTTTGTGAAAAAGGACTGAAAACACTGGTGTTGGAACGCGGTCGAGACGTAAAACATTTGGACTATCCAACGGCATCTTTGGAGCCTTGGGACCTCGACTACCGCGACCAAGTGCCAGTAGAGGAAATGAAGGACTACCCGAAGCAAAGCCGCACGGGCTACACCATTCGGCAGTCCACCAAACACTGGTTTGTAAAAGACACGGAGCATCCGTATGTGGAAACTAAGCGTTTTGACTGGATGCGCGGCTACCACGTGGGCGGTCGCTCGCTGCTTTGGGGGCGCCAGAGTTATCGGTTGAGTGAGATGGATTTTCAAGCCAACGCCAAAGACGGACACGGCGTAGATTGGCCCATTCGCTATGAGGATGTAGCGCCTTGGTATGATTATGTGGAACGTTTTGCAGGCATTAGCGGAAGCAAAGAAGGCTTGCCGCAATTGCCAGACGGACAGTTTTTACCACCGATGGAATTGAATTGTTTGGAACAACACGCCAAAAAAGGCATTGAGTCAAATTTCAAAGAACGTAAACTCATCATCGGTCGCGTCGCCAATTTAACGAAAGAACATAACGGTCGCGGCTCTTGCCAGTATCGCAATCGCTGTATGCGCGGCTGTCCGTACGGTGCTTATTTCAGTAGTAATGCAGCTACTTTACCGGCGGCGGAGAAGACCGGCAATATGACCCTGCGTCCACATTCGATTGTAAATGCCATTATTTATGACCCAGCTACCAAGTTAGCAAAAGGCGTACGCGTGATTGATGCCGAAACGAATGAGACTAAGGAGTTTTTTGCAAAAGTGATTTTCTGTTGTGCCTCAGCAATGGCGACTACGCATATCTTATTGAATTCGAAATCCGCACAACATCCCAACGGCTTGGGCAATCAGAGTGACCAATTGGGTCGCAATATTATGGACCACCATTTGTCCTGCGGTGCGAGCGGTGTACACGAAGGTTTTCAAGACCAGTTTTATAAAGGCAGACGTGCAAACGGTTTTTACATTCCGCGTTACCGCAATTTGGGGGATTCTAACACAGCGCGTAAAGATTATTTGCGGGGCTATGGCTACCAGGGTGGCGCAAGTCGGCAGAGCTGGATGTCGTCCGTAGCGGAGATGCGCGTGGGCGTGGGCGCTGATTTCAAAGACCATTTATTGAGTCCAGGATTGTGGGAAATGGGCATGACTGGCTTTGGAGAAGTGTTACCTTACGCTGAAAACCGCGTGACGCTCACCGATGAAGTGCGCGACAAATGGGGACAGCCGACGCTGAAATTTGATGCGGAATACAAAGAAAATGAATTTGCCATGCGCAAAGATGTGATGGAATCTGCTGCTGAAATGCTCGAAGCCGCTGGTTTCAAAAGTATCCGCACCTACGACAATGGCTCTTGGCTCGGTTTGGGCATCCACGAGATGGGTACGGCACGTATGGGACGCGACCCAAAAACCTCCGTATTAAATGCCAACAATCAACTCCATGATGTGAAAAACGTATTCGTCACCGACGGTGCTTGCATGACCTCTGCTGGTTGTGTGAATCCATCGCTCACGTACATGGCGCTTACGGCGCGTGCGGCTGATTTTGCGGTGAAGGAATTGAAAAAAATGAATCTCTAAACCTGTGTTCGTGTGTTCAAGTGTTTGTGTGTTCAAGTATGGAGCACACATGAACACTTGAACACATAAACACTTGAACACAATAAAAACATGACAAGAAGAGACGTTATAAAACAAACTGCCCTCCTCACCGGTTACGCGCTGACCGCCTCCATGATGCAGGGTATTCTTAACGGCTGCCAATCCAATACTAGCCAAACGGACTGGAAACCGACCTACTTCACGCAAGAACAGGCGGACTTGGTATCTGCAATAGCCGACCGCATCCTGCCGCGCACGAACACACCGGGCGCACTCGACGCAGGCGTACCGGCGTACATGGAAATGCTGCTGAGTGCGTGCATTCCGAATCGCGAGCGCGAGGCGTTTGCCTTGGGTTTGAGAAGTGTAAATCCAACGGCAGTGAAAACGGCTGGCAAGCCTTTCTTAGAATTGTCGAAAAAAGACCAAGAGAAAGTGCTCTTACTGATGGAAAGTGAAGACGTACTGGCAGAAATAGACCGCCGCGAAAAAACGTGGAGCGACCCGCTGGAAAACTTAGAGAAAGCCAACGCTCAAAGAGCCAAACAGCGCACACAGCAACAATCCATGATGCAACGGGAAACGGTAAAGAAATCGGAGCGGCTGAATCAAGAGATGGAAACTATGTCGCCATTTCCGGATTTAGAAGTTTTTGAACGCAACCGTTTGAACAATACGTATCCGTTCTTCCTGCGCTTCAAGCAAATGACTTTAGCCGGTTATTTCTCCTCCAAAGTCGTGGGCGAAGAAGTAACCAATTACGAACCCGTACCGGGCGTTTATAAGGGTTGCATACCGCTATCTGAAGTAAAAAACGAACGGATTTATTCTTTGTAAATGTAAAATGTAAAACGCTAAATGTAAAATGTAAAATTATAGCAATCCTTTTGACTTTTAAATTTTACATTTTACATTTTAAATTAAAAAACTATGCCAACTCGCCGCGATGCTTTAAAAACCGCCGCCCTAAGTGTGGGCGCTCTGGCGCTAACTCCCACAGTAGTGATGAGCAAAACCTTAGAAGCACTGGAAGTGGCCAAGCGCGAATTCAAACACTCGGTGTGCTACTGGTGCTACGGCAGCATTCCACTGGAAGAATTTGCCGAACAAGCGAAAAGCCTGGGTATTTCTTCTATCGAATTATTAGGTGCTGACCAATGGAAAACCATTCAAAAACAGGGCTTAACTTGCGCTATTGCTACCGGTTCTTTCGCTAATATCTCGGAGGGTTTTAATAAGGTAGCTAATCATGCCAAATTGCAGAAGCCTTATTTGCAACTCATTGACCAAGCAGCAGAGGCAGGCATCCCACAAGTCATCGTTTTCTCTGGCAATCGGGGTACCGGTAAAAATATGATTACCGATGCCGCAGGGATTGAAAACTGTGCCAAAGGTTTGGATAAAATCGTAAAACACGCCGAGAAGAAAAATGTAAAGGTTGTAATGGAATTGCTAAATAGCAAGGTAGACCATAAAGATTATCAATGCGATAAAACCGCATGGGGTGTCAAATTGGTGAATAAAATCGGCTCCTCGCAGTTCAGATTGCTCTACGACATTTATCACATGCAAATCATGGAAGGCGACATAATTGCCACCATTCGTAAATACAAAAATTACATCAGCCACTATCACACGGGCGGCGTACCGGGCAGACACGAAATCAACGCCTCGCAGGAGTTGAATTACAAAGCGATTATGACTGCCATTGCCGAATTGGATTATAAAGGGTATGTCGCGCAGGAGTACATTCCAACTTATGAAAATAAAATTGCGGCGTTGAAGGAAGGCGTGGATATTTGTAGCGTGTGAAAGGGTGATAGGATGACGGGTTTATGGGGTGATTGAACGTGGCAAGTAATGGAGTAATTCGTTTAAAACGGGTTACTCCATTTTTGTAATAAGTAAGTGAGCAGTTTAATATTGTAATTCTTTCAATACGTTGATAATCAAATATTTAAATTAAATTATAATTTTTCTTCCCGCCATACGGCGGGATTAAGAAACACAGAGTCTCTGCGGTTAAAAATAAAAGTGCTTCAGCACTTACAAGTATTAAAAAGTATAAATGGAAAGAAAAGAATCCAAATCATTCGATAAAATCTTCAAAGAAAACCTCGAAGAATTATTCCTGCCAATCGCTGAAAAATGGTTGGGTTTCAAAATTATAAAATCAGAACCGCTGCCGGAAAAATTCCAAGTAACATTAGAGCGTGAACCCGATTTCGTTAGAATTGTAGAAACCGACAAACCAGAAACGTTCATTTTACATTTGGAATTTCAATCTACCAATGATGCAGAGATGTTGTATCGGCAGGCAGAATACAAAGCTATTTTGCAGCGAAAATATAAACTTCCGGTTCGACAATTTGTAATTTATCTGGGTAGTCAGCGACCCACGATGCAAACGGAATTGCCAGCAGACCAGCGTATTATTGGATTTGAATTGCGCAACATTCAGGAGTATCGATATGAACAATTGATGCTGTCGGACATTCCACAAGAAATTATCCTTGCTATCTTGGGCGATTTTCATGGAGAGCATCCCGAAAAAGTGATTCGACAAATTTTAGAACGGTTATATCAAATAAGTCAGGGAAAATTGGAACTTGAAAAGTACGTCCGACAGTTGAATACTTTATCAAAATTGCGTAAATTGAGCGAACAATCTATCAAAATTTCAGAATCTATGCCACTAATATTGGATTACGACATCGAAACCGACTATGCTTACCAGCGAGGGCTTCAAAAAGGGGTGGAACAAGGCATCGAGCAGGGTATCGAACAGGGTGTCGAGCAAGGCGTTGAGCAAGGTATTGAGCAAGGTATTGAGCAAGGCGTTTGGTTGGAGAAAAAAGAAGCGATTATTGAAATGCTCAAAGATGGCTTTCTGTCTATCGAGCAGATTGCTAAATATCAAAGAATATCGGAGGAAGAAGTATTGGCGATAAAACAAGAGTTGGAGGAGGATAATCAAATGAGCGAATAGAAATTGATGAGATAATCTTACATTTTAATTTTATGCTATTTTTTTTCTCCCCACGCAGCGTTTCGTACCTTCCATTTCGTACAGGCAAAGGAAGCAGGAGCTATGCCGCACGAAGAACTCAACCTAACGCTGATTTTACAAGGCTGCCGCCGTGGCAACCGGAATAGCCAACGAAAGTTGTATGAACACTTTTATGGCTACGGGCTAAATATTTGTCTGCGCTATGCGAAAAATCGGGAGGAAGCGGTGGAGATTTTGAATGATGCTTTTCTAAAAATGTTTACCAATCTCGACAAATATGATGCGGCGTTTCCTTTCAAAAGTTGGCTGCGGCGTATTCTTATCAACTCAGCAATTGATTATCATCGTAAAAATAGCAAGCTCGCTACGCATCTGGAACTCAATGCTGGTGCGGATGTAGCGCATGAGGAAATGCCCATGCCTGCCCTTTCGCCAAATGAAGACTTACTACCCATTCTCCAAAAACTGTCGCCGGAATATCGCCTGGTTTTTAATTTATTTGTAATGGAAGATTACAAACATCATGAAATTGCAGAATTGTTGGGTATTAGCGTGAGTACGTCCCGGTCAAATTTGACGCGGGCGAAGGAGAAATTGCGGACATTTTTAGAAAAAAAAAGTAGTAAATCGGTTAAATCAAACTGAAGATGGACGAATTTTTCAAACAATTTAAAGATAATCTGGAAAATCGCGCCGAACCTGTGCCGGAGGAGCATGACTGGCGGGATATGGAAAAGCGATTGGACCAGCATGGGAAGAAACGTCCGGCGGGCTTCGCATGGTGGTGGCTGGCACTGCCGCTGCTGCTATTATTATTAGGATTGAATGGTGCGTTTTTTTGGGAATTGCGAAAAGCGAATCAGAAAATTTATACACTTGAAATTCAAAAAGATACCATTTATAAAACACAGGTCATTTATCAAACCGATACGATTTACAAGACGCGCGTCATTCGAGAGACGGTAGTGGAATATAGTGTCATAGATTTGACAGGCACTACAGCTTATTTTAGAACTAAAAACGGAGGTTTAAAAACAACAGACAAAGAAAAGAATAATGCTACTATTTTGAAAAATATTACATCTGAAAGTAATGGACTAAATTCTATTACAACGCCTAATATTACTTTTCAACCGCTTGATTCTTCTAATTATAAAGGTATTCCCGAAAATAAAATGCTGTTAACTGATTTTGATAAAATTAAAAAATTAGACTACGATTCGCTGGCTATTCCAAGCCGAGATTTACCAAAAATGTCAGATGAATTTGTTGTAAAAAAAGCAAAGAAAACGCTGCCGCAACATTTATACTCCATGCGCCCGAAAGCATTTCAACTGGGCATTCATGGCGGTGGCGCATTTCCATTCAGTGATAAAGTGGCACCTATAGTAGGATATTCGGCTGGTTTGCAAGGAATTATAGAATTTTCGCCGAGCTTACAACTTTGGGCAGATGCGACTTACGTAAAAACCAGTTTTGAAACCGACCGCATGGATGCTACAATTGGTGTACCGCTGGTGGAGCCGCCTTCCGATGATTTTACTTTTTTATTAGCCGAAGTGCCGCAGCCGTCTTTGCAATTTTCGCTTGGAATGCAATCTTTTCTTAATACAAAAGGTAAGGTTCAACCCTTTATCGGCGCGGGTATTGGCGCAGTTTCTTTGTTGCCGCACGAAATTATTTATGAATTTAGGGACCAAACCCTGGGCATCGAATGGAGTATTGATAAAGCGGTGCCGCGTGGGGAAACCTTGACTAATTTCTGGATGGCTCGTGCTGGTTTGGCATATAAAATTTCGGAACACTTGCAAGGGCAGTTTATAGGAACGTATCGGGGGAATTGGAAAGGAACGAATGTTCAATTTCCACAAGTATTAGGCATTCAAGCTGGATTGAATTATAGGTTTTAACTAAAATATAATATTAAAAGGTAAGCATTAAAACAAAATTAAATTATAATTTCACGCTGAGCACAACGCCGCAGTTAATTGATTGTCAAAAAAATATCCCAATAACTATTGGGATTGCGCCCTCAGCAGCGCCGCGGGAGGTTTTTGTGCTTGTGCTTAGATGATTCTTCTAAATTAGAAATAATAAAAAACCGATTATGTTAAAGAAATTTACCCTTTTGACACTAGGGATGTTGAGCAGTATTTCAATCATAATTGCCCAAATTACCATTACGAATGCTACCTTTCCAACATTAGGCGATACCCTTTCCTTCGCTTTTGATACTCAACCCAATATTATTGCCTTAACGCCTCCCGGAGGTAACCAGATTTGGGATTTCACGAGTTTAAACGCCAATTTTACCCAGCAGCAGATTTTTAAAAACCCTTCTACGGGCGTTGGAAATACTGGTTTTCCAGAAGCTACATTACTTTACGTAAATAATAATGTTGAAAATTATTTAAATATTATAAACCAAGGGAGCAAACAAATATTGCAGTTTCTGGGGTACTATGGCAATGACCCTATTGGATTAGGTATCAAATTAACTGCGCGGTATAGTCCGCCAATTGTGGAAAAGCGCGCGCCCATGCAATTTTTTGACATTAACAGCTTGTCTTCAGCATTGTCGCTTCCTTTTTCAACGAACGTTTTGCCGGACACCCTTCTTCAGCAACTACCTGTCAGACCAGATTCGTTGCGGATTAGAATTGCCATCAATCGCCTTGACGTCGTAGATGCCTGGGGCAATTTGTCCATTCCCGATGGAAGCTATCCCGTGCTGCGTGAAAAGCGAACGACGTATCGGGAAACCAGACTCGACGCGAAGGTCAGTATCTTAGGCTGGATAGATATTACCGATGTTGCGCGTCAATCTCTAAACTTGAATACATTGGGGGTCGATACGACGCTCGCTTACCATTTTTTTAGCAATACCGCAAAAGAACCAATTGCAATCGTTACCCTCGACAATGCGGGTGCGCAAGTGACTGGCGTTCAATACAAATTAAATCAACTTACCACCGATGTGACTCAAATTGACCCAGAAATACTCCATTTGTCTGCTTTCCCAAATCCAGCGTCTGACAAAGTGCAACTGCGTTTTAACAATATAAAATCAGGACAATACCACTTGAAAATTTACAACGTGTTAGGAATGGAAGTGTGGCGCAAATCGTATCAAATACCTGGAAAACAATTTGAAACCGACTTAGATATTGGCAGACTGGAAGCAGGTATTTATTTGTATCAATTAATTGATAATCAGGGCACTATACTGACTGTAAAGCAATTGGCAGTTGTGAAGTCATAATTATTTTCATAAAAAAATACAAGGCGCGCAGCTTTTTGTAAGGACGAATGCGTACTGATTAATAAAACCCGGGTTTTGGTTTTTTCTTTAACAGGATAAGGGACAATGGTAGAGAGAATAGGGACTGCTTGAAGTAGTTTTAAAATAATTACCAACAAGAATAATTGTTAGTCCTTGTACCCTCTACCCTACTCCCAAATCCATTCAAAAACTCAAAATCATGCGAAAGCAAAAATTAATGTTTTTATTCGTTACAGTATTGCTAATCAGTGCAATAAGTGGGTGTAAAAAAGATGAAATTCGTCAAATAGATGAATCTTATAATCCAGTTATTAACGCGGCGGATTTTACGAAAAGTACGCAATTGACGAATCCTTATTTCCGATTTGACGCAGGCAAAAAGTATATTTATGAAGGTCAGACTGGAGACGGGCTGGAACGCATTGTCGTAAAACGACGTGCGATTACAAAAGAAATTTTGGGTATTACTTGTATTGTAGTAAATGACAGTGTTACACTCAACGGAATTTTGATAGAAAATACGGACGACTGGTACGCACAGGATAATTTGGGAAATGTGTGGTACTTCGGTGAAGACGTAAAAAATTACAACTCGAATGGTACTTTTAAAGACAAGCACGGCTCGTGGGAAGCAGGCGTAGATGGGGCTAAACCGGGTATCACGATGCTGGCAAATCCACAAAAAGGCATTGGTTACCGACAAGAATATTACTTTAACGAAGCGGAAGACGAGGCAATCGTGGAGGAAACGGGCATGACGTTGACGACCACTTTTGGCACTTTTAATAACGTTGTCAAAACGCGTGATTTTACAGCACTCGAACCTGATTTGAATGAAAATAAGTTTTACGCGCCGAATGTCGGATTGATTAAAGAAGTGAATCTTACGGATAAAGAAGAGATTGTTTTAATTAAAATTGAAAATTAATATAATAGGAGCCTTGGGAAACTTTCAAAGTTTCCTAAGGCTCTAAAATTTTATTTACTTTACAAAAGTAGATTATCATGAGAAAAATTTGGTATGTCGCATTATCGCTTGTCGCAATCACATTTATTTTTGCTTCCTGCGATGACGAGAACGAGCCACGAGTTGAATTGCCGACTGCTATCAAAGATTATATCAGTCAGAATTATGGCGATTACAAAATTGATGAATCGGAGTCGGATACGCTCTGTAATGATGTGGCTGTGTATGAAGTAGAATTGGAGAAAAAAGGAATTCGACTTCGGGAAGATGAAGTAACATTGGTTTTTAGTGCCGAAGGTGGATTGTTATTTACTGAGAATGAAATGAAAGTAAATGATTTGCCCGCCGAGGTAAAGACGAGTCTTAGTACAAATTATGCTGGATTCGAGGCGAAAGAAGCTGAGCGCTTGGATTTAGTTAATGGAACAAAGCAGTACGAAGTAGAGATTAAAAACGGACAAGTCACGAAAGAAGTATTGTTCGCTGCGAATGGCACCGTGATTTGTGAGGAATTGGAGACGGATGATGATGATGAATAAATAGGTGATGGGGTGATAAGGTGATGGGGTGATGTTACACATACAATCGCAATCACCCTATCACCTTTTCACCCATCTGCTTTTGCTCCTGGCAAGTTACTCTTTTCAGGCTAAAGCCTGAGAAACGAGGTCAGCATAAACGCTGTGTTACGATTTACACCCCGTTTCCCGCCGCGTATCCGCGATGCTGATAATTTTCCAGCCGTCCACCGCTTTAGCCAGCATAAAAACATTATATCCACAGTGACTCAATTCTTTATTGCGAAAGAAAGAATACTCTGTCCAAGCTGTTGCGAGCGGTCCGTCAATCGTTATATCATAACTGTAAATGCGCTCATCAAAATAATCTTTACTTTTTGTACCTACAAAACCGATAAAACCTTTGATGTCGTCTTTGCGCAATTGCGGTTTGTCGTCTTTATCATACGAAGCACTCGAAAGCGTCGCATTTGGATAGAATAATGGACTTACCATGCTGCTGTCTTGCGCGCGCATTCCATCAAATAATTTTTTAATAACATTTGTAATAGAATCTTTTTCAATATTTTCTGAATATTGCATCGGAATAGGTACGCCGCTTGATTCTGCCTGCCACATCAGACTTGTAACCCACCAGCGATTTTGGTCAAACAGGAGTTGAAAACTATTGATGCCCTTGTCGAATGGCGTGCCGTCTGCCGTTTTTCGGGTTTCGTACACCATAAAAACTTGTGCAATATCGCCATATTTATCAATCGTCAAATTGCCAACCGTTTCAAAAAAATCTTGTGCTTCGATACGCGGCATAATATTTTTAGCGTAATCTTCTACCGAACTTTCACGTACCACGAGTTGTCCTTCCTTATTTTTAGAACGAATCGAGAATTTTACATCGCCGCGAAAAAGGTTGCGCCAACGCACCACGTCAATTTTTTTACCTGCCGGACCAGAAATGACATCCAGCACTGCTTCCATCGTACTTTCAATGGTTTGGGTGTCTTGGGTATAATTTTGAGCAATTGTTGAAAAAAAGCTGGTAAGAATTAAAAACAACAGTAAGCAAAACTTTTTCATAGTAAAATCATTGTTTAATTTAATTGCAAAATAGTAAATCCTTATAATTTCTGCTCATGCGAATTCTAATTTTTGTTTTTCTACTGTCCTGCGTGGCTTGTGCTACTCCCAAAAAATTAAATACAGCCGTAAATGGCATTCCCAAAGCACCTGACTACGCCAATCCTGACGATTGGGCGGCGTTGCCCACCAAAAAAGATGAAGCCGACCGCACGCCGACTGCCGATTTAAAAGACAATCAAGCCAATGCAGCAGCAGATGTGTTTTTCCTGCACCCAACGATGTACACCAGCAAACGGAACGACCTACCTTGGAATGGCGCAATAGACGACCCGAAGTTAAACGCCGGCGTGGATGAACGCTCCATTCTCAACCAAGCCAGCATTTTCAACGCAGCCGGACGGGTGTATGCACCGCGCTATCGGCAGGCACATTTGGACGCTTATTACATAGATGACAAGAAATTGCAAAAAGAAATATTTGATTTGGCGTATCAAGATGTAAAGACGGCTTTTGAATATTTTTTAAAAAATTATAATAAAAATCGTCCGATTATAATTGCTTCGCATAGCCAAGGCACCACGCACGCCAAACGACTGCTAAAAGATTTTTTTGATGGAAAGGCATTGCAAAAGCAGTTGGTAGCCGCTTATATCGTGGGCATTCCTGTAGAAGATGATTATTTTGAAGTGTTGAAACCTTGTCAAAATGCGACAGAAACTGGCTGTTTTGTGACTTGGCGTTCGTATCGAAAAGGTTCTTATCCTGCTGCACACCAACCGAACAACAATATCGTGGTGACCAATCCGTTGACATGGACGACCGATACGACGTATGCTGCCAAGACTTTGAATGAAGGCTCAGTTTTGCTGAAGTTTGAAAAATTATACACCCAATTGGCGGATGCGCAAGTGCAGGACGGTGTGCTGTGGATTACAAAACCGAAGTTTTTTGGCAGTTTTGTACTAACAAATCCAAATTATCATATTGCGGATTTCAATTTTTTTTATGCGAATGTAAGGAAGAATGCGGTGCAGCGCGTGGAGGCGTTTTTAGAACAGAGATGAGGGAGCAGAGAGCAGAGAGCAGAGATGACAGAACAGAGATCAGAGATGGAGGCATTTAAAAAATCTCGCTTCTCGGTTCTCTATTCTGACTTCTTAAATGCTAAATTTGATAAAAGAACGTTATACCACTTAGGAATTTCGATTAGAATGGATATTTTTTCGAGAAAATCAAGGTGGAAAATTTACCTCATCACGGGTGGAGTCATCATTTTGTTGGTTTCCCTCTTCTATACCCGTTATCTTTCCAGAATGCTGGGTGAAAGCGAGCGAACGAAAGCGGAAAGTTGGGCACTTGCACAAACGCAAATTAATGACCAGGAAAATGATTTGGTAGATTATACTTTACAATCGGAAGTGATTCAAAGTAATAAAACCATTCCGGTCATCATTCTCAGCGACCGTGGAGATATAGACGGAGCTGCCAATTTTGGGGAAGGATTAGATGATGACAAAGACTATTTAATAAGAGAGATTAAAAATCTGCAAAAAGAGGGTGTCCAGCCTATTAGAGGGGAGGGATATTCCATTTACTACAAAGAATCAAAAGTATTACGCCAGCTACGTTTCTTCCCATTAATTCAACTCGTACTTATCGCTGCATTTGTCGGTTTTGGTTATATCAGTTTCAGTACCGCCCGTCGTTCCGAGCAGAATCGCGTCTGGGTCGGCATGGCAAAAGAAACGGCGCATCAATTGGGTACGCCTATCTCTGCTATTATTGGTTGGATTGAGCATTTAAAAACGATTATCAACGAAGGGGACGAAGCACATGAAGTGTTGGAAGAATTGCGTAGAGACGTGCGGCGATTGGAACTCGTGGCAGACCGCTTTTCTAAAATTGGCTCTACGCCCGTTTTAGAATCGGTGAATATTTATGAAGAATTAGAACAGTGTCGAGCGTATATGCAAGCGCGTGCGCCGCGTAAAGTGGCGTTTCATTTTCCAGCACCTGCTCATTCACCTGTGTTTGTCAATTTGAATCCTCCTTTATTTGAGTGGGTAGTCGAAAACTTATTGCGCAACGCCATTGATGCAATGGACGGCAAAGGCAGCATAAGCGCAGACATATATAAAGAGGGCGATTCGGTTGCCATTGACATCAGCGATACAGGCAAGGGCATTCCAAACGGTAAATTTAAAGCGGTTTTCCAACCCGGCTATACGACCAAAAAACGCGGCTGGGGCTTGGGCTTATCCCTCGCCAAACGCATCATCGAAGAATACCACAGCGGTAAAATTTTTGTAAAACGCTCCGAAGAAGGCAAAGGCACGACGTTTACGATTCGTTTTCCGAAACAAACGGTGTCACAAACCGCCCAGCAAGAGTTGGTGACGAGCAATGCTGCTTAAACCTAAGTAAGTAGGCAGTTGAAAGTTGGCAGTAGGCAGTCGCTTAAAACGTTGACGAACAATAAATTAACTTATTTTACAACTTAAATATGGCTCGACTACTCAAGTAGTCAAACAAGTTTACATCACAACGTCCATAGCACTTTAGAGGCTTTCAATATTTTGATAATCAACGCTTTGTATCGCCATATGACGAGATTTTTGGAAACCTTATAGGTTTGTAAAAAAATCTGGTATCTTCCCGACATGGGTCGGGATGGTCTCCTTTCTTTCTTTTTTATCTATCTTTACAAATTATTTGCGATTGCGAATAAAAAGGTGCTATTTTGTTGAGGGGTAGCAAAATTGTATTTAAATACTTTTGAATTTTACATTTAAAGTTTTACATTTTACATTTTATCGAATGGGCATTGTTATTTCACTATTGAATCATAAAGGCGGGGTTGGTAAAACGACGAGTGCGATCAACATCGGAGCGGGAATGGTAGAGTTGGGCAAGCGCGTGCTGTTGGTGGACCTCGATCCGCAGGCGAATTTGACGCTCTCGCTCGGTATTCCGCGCCAAGCGTCTACTATTTACGAAGCGATCCGAGGCGAATCGGAGCTAAAGCCATTCACAGCCAAACAAAATATGGACGTGATTACTTCCACGCTCGACTTATCGGGTGCCGAAATGGAATTGATCAATGAAGCCGGTCGAGAGTACATCTTGCGGGAATTATTCGAGCCGATGCGCGAAGAGTACGATTTTATTATCATTGATTGTCCGCCGTCGCTGGGTTTGTTGACTTTGAATGCGTTGACAAGTAGTGATTATGTGGTCATTCCATTACAAACGGAATTTTTGGCGTTGCAAGGTTTGGCGAAAATCAAGCAAGTGATACAAAAAGTACGGTTGCGTTTGAATAAAAAGCTGGAAATCAGTGGCGTAGTACCTACGATGTATGACCATCGCAAAGTGCTGAACCGAGATGTGGTGGATACGATTAAAAAATATTTTGGCGATTTGGTATTTCAAACGATGATACGCGATAACGTGTCTTTGGCAGAAGCGCCCTCGCAACGAAAAGATATTTTTGGCTATAGCCCGAATAGTAGTGGTGCAGAGGATTACTTGTCGTTGTGCAGAGAAATTTTGACGAGAGTAGAAAGTGGATTTGTATCGGCGACGAGTGAATTTGGAAGTACAGCGGTGGAGTAAGTAATTCGGATATTTTAACATTATTTGAGTAGTGGAGCAAGTTTGAACCGCAGAGGCGCGGAGTTCGCAGAGGATTTAACTATTTGATTGTTAAAGCTTTGCGTCTTTGCGCGAAATTATAAGTCAAATATGCTCCACTACTTAATTGACTTTGACTATTAAATTATAGAACCTTTGAACAGTAAGCGTTGAGCAGAAAAAAATTTACAGATAATTTGGGCAGCCTTTTTGGGGACGATGATGCGGATATTCTATCGGAAGCATCGGTATTGCTTGCCACCCCGACGGTTGTAGAGAAAAAGCGAATCCAGCCGAGTAGCCGGACTTCGCACGGAAAGAATTTTGCATCCGACTTGGAAAGTTTTTTACGAGAAGCATTTGAAGAATCTTTTGAGGTACAATCCCAAGGTGGAACGCAGGCTGCTGAAATGGACTTGCAAATCAAAAAACGCGCGCGCCGCCCTGCCAGTGGGCTGGATTTGCTCATTCGCAGTACATTAGAACCCGTCGCTGTGACAGACGAAGATGCTCATACTCGTCGAGTCACTTTACTCTTTGATCAGAAAAAATTGGAAAAGCTCAAAACAATCGCCAGATTGGAGCGTACTTATTTGAAGGATATTGTGGATGAAATCGTGCAAGGCTTCATTCGCACGTATGAAAAAGAAAAAGGAAATTTAAAGTAGACAGTTATCAGTGAGCAGTACTCACAATGTTGACAATCAATCACCATTTTAAAAACTTGTTTATCAAGCGATTAGGGACCGCCAACTGCGTAGCGCCAACTGCATACTGGTATAACAAGCAATTACCATCTTAGGCTCCAACTATATTATCAGACCAAAATGCGGCTTAGTCGAGGATAACTGTTAATCCCCTTAACAGCTTGTTTTCGTATTTGAAATTGTTTATTATCAGCATCTTACAAAAAGATACTGCCCAAAAATAACCGCTATTATGAAAACTATCTATACGGTCGGATTACTTGTTTTATTACATTTTTTTCCAGATTTTGTTGCTGCGCAAGACAGCATTCCGCAGCCACGTCGCCCAAAAATTGGACTGGTACTCAGCGGCGGTGCAGCCAAAGGCATCGCGCACATCGGTGTACTCAAAGTGTTGGAAGAAGCAGGCATTGTACCAGATTACATCACTGGCACCAGCATGGGCAGCATTATTGGCGGCTTATATGCAATGGGTTATCCGGCGGACACATTAGAAAAAATAATTATAGAACAAGATTGGGAAAAAGTATTGAGCGATAAAATTCCACTGAATCAAGTTATCATCGAAGAAAAACCTTTTTTCGAAAACCAGTTGGTCGAATTTCCATTTGAAAAGTGGAAAATAAAAATGCCGAGTGGCTTGATTTATGGACAACAAATTTCCTCGCTCCTTTCTCAATTGACGCTGCCTGCCTACGCTTTGAGCGATTTTAATCACTTGCCCATTCCCTTTTGTTGTGTTGGTTCGGATATAATTCGCGGCACTTCGGTCATTATCAATCAAGGTTCTCTGCCTGATGCCATGCGTGCCAGTATGGCGATTCCCACGATTTTCACCCCTATTCATCGGGATAGTTTTTTGTTGGTAGACGGTGGTTTGGTGCACAATTTTCCGGTGAGCGAGGCAAAAGCGATGGGAGCGGACATCATCATCGGCGTGTACACGGGCGCACGGCGGGCGGACGAGGCAAAATTGAGCAGTTTTACGGGCATTATTACCCAATCGGTTTTTCTGCTGAGCCTGCAAGACCTGGACGAGCAGATGCCGAATGTGAATATTTATATCGAACCGGATTTGAGTGATTTTGTGGCTTCTGATTTTAAAAAAGCAGATTCTATTATGGTGCGCGGCGAACGGGCAGCTCGACTGCAATTTGACCAACTAAAAACTTTGGCGGACTCTTTGAATCAGTTAGCACCTTCGCTTACCGTCAATCGTTTGCAAAATATTTACACCCTTTGGATAGACGAGATTGAAATAATGGGTAATAATCGCTATTCCAAACAAGAAATACTCGGCGAGGCAGGGATTGAATCCAGTAGGTTTTTGAGTCCGGCAGAGATAGACAAAGGCATCAATCAATTGTATGGTACGAATCATTTTGAAAAGGTAAATTATCAATTGCGACAAGCGGATGGATTGAATATTTTGAGCATTTATTGCATTGAGAAAGCACCGGTTTTAATCAAAGCCGCTATCAATTTTGATTCCTACTCGCAGGCAGGTTTTTTGTTGAATATGACCTATCGCAATTTTTTGCTGCCGGCATCTCGTTTTATTGCAACTGGCAAAGTGGCAGAAAATTATCGCATCAACGCTTCTTATTTAAAATATATCAATCTGGCGCAGACGACTTCGCTTTTTGTAAACTGGCAACTGAGCCGCGACAAAATCCCTATCCTGCGCGATGGCATTCAACGAGAAGAATTTGGCTTGGTAGACGTAACGGTTGACCTCGGCATCCAGCGGCGTTTGGGTAGAAATATGATGATTGGCATGGGATTGCAAAGGGAGGCACTGCAATTCAAACCCCGCTCCGGCGACGAAATTCCGTTTGACCGATTGTCGTATAAAAATTTTAATGTATACGGTTTTTTTCAATTGAATACGCTCGACCGCAATATTTTCCCAAGAAAAGGCTCTTCGTTATCATTGGAAGTCAAGCACTTGCGCAACAATCAGTTTGACGTAGAAAATTTCACTTCGACCGTGCCGCCCGATTCTGTCTTTGCGTTTCAACCTTATACCAAGTTGATGCTTTACAATCGAAATTTGATAAAATTGCACCGTTGGGCATCTATTTCTATCAGTCCGTTTGTGGGCATTATTTTCAATCCGAGCAATACATTTGGCGATTTTTTCCTCGTCGGTTCGCCCGAAATTCTCACGCGGCGTTCCATGCCTTTTCATGGTTTGAAAGCGAATGAGCTCGTAGCGCAGACCGCTTTTGGTGCAAATGTTGGTTATCAACATTTTCTAAAAAGCAACTGGCTGTTATCGTTCGATGTGAATGCGGGCGTTTTCAAGCGCCCGGTAGCACTTACCGCCGATTTTTTGAATGAAGATTATTTTGCGTTGGCAGGTGGAAGTGTTTCTTTGGGGTACAATTCCTTTTTAGGTCCTTTGCGCGCGGTGCTTTCTATGCCGTTCAATACAGATGGGGATGTAGATGATGGCTTGCGGTTTTTTTTAATATTAGGACACCGATTTTGAATCAAATAGCGAACTACTTTTAAATATAGACACTTGAAAAAAAAAACAGCCCCTCCAAACGGGAGAGGCTGCACTTTACACTCACTAGTTTATGAAACTTAAGCCGACATCTCTATCGTGAAATAAAGAGTCTATTTTTCAAACAAAGGTTTGTTGATTTTATTGTCAATTTTTCGCTAAAACTATGTTAATTAACCTAAAGACGAAAAAAAACACGGTACTCTTATTCTTAGTACGCAAAAAGGAATCAAACGTTACACTTTTCGCAGTAAAAAATCGCTTGCACAAGTTACTTTTTTTTGAAAATATATACAACTATTTCATTTATAAAGTGATACGATTATTTTCAACTAACTTTTTTGCTGCAACCAAACTTATTTCTTCAAGGCTATAGCACATTCAATATTTCATCATCCTAAACTCATTTTAACAAACCGTTATACAAAATACGAACCGACCAGCGTTCTAAGCAAGTAATTTTTGTCGTACAAGATTGAAATAAAAAGTGTAAATTTGATTGCTTAAGATGTTATACTATAGACATTAGACGATAGACTTTTTCCATCACAAATCTAATGTCCATCGTCTAATACCTAATGTCTTAAAGTCTAACCAATAAACTGTGACGGAATTTGACCTTGTAAAAGGCTGTTTGCGGGAAAATCAACAATGCCAAGCGGAGGTGTTTCGGCGGTATGCCGGAAAGATGCTCACGGTATGCCTGCGCTATGCCCGTCACCGCATGGAGGCGGAGGATATGCTGCAAGACGCTTTTATAAGAGTTTTTGATAATATCGGACAGTTTGAATTGAAAGGTTCCTTAGAAGGTTGGATTCGCAGAATTGTGGTCAACACCGCTTTGAAAAAATACCAGCAAAAAAGTTTTAGAGACGAAGCAATTGGCATCGCCGAGGGATACGATATGTCCTTAGAACCTACCATTTATGCCGATTTACATGAAGAAGAATTATTGAATGTAATTGCACAATTGCCAGACGGTTATCGCCTCGTGTTCAACTTGTACGCCATAGAAGGCTACAGCCATCATGAGATAGCCGACCTGCTGGAAATAGAAGAAAGTACCTCTCGTTCTCAATTACTCAAAGCCCGCAGACTCCTACAGCAACGGATTGTGGATTTACAAAAAATAGCCGTATGAGCCGACGTATACACCCCATAGACGACGCATTTCGCAGCAAATTGGAGCATTACGCCTCCGATACGCCCGATTATTTGTGGCAAGGCATCGCCCGCCAACGCACCTTACGCGTACGCGTACACAACCGCTGGCGCGAACGGGCACTACTGGCTGCTGCGCTGTTGTTGTTTGTATTTGCCGGTACTTTATCGTGGCAAATGCGTGAGTTGAAACCAACTATTGGAAGCTTTCCAGTTGCGTTAGGATTGACAACTACAGAACCACGTGCCGAAGATTTGAATAAAAAGACGCAAGCGATTGCAACTGCACCTCCGATTTTCATTTCCACCAACCGCCAATTTGCTAGCACTCCCCTATTGTCAACGATGCCCATTGCAATAGAAAGTTTGAGCGAACAAATGGCAACAACTTTGCAAATTTTATCGGATGAGATTCCTGCAACTGGCTCCGCAGTTTCCCGCTCTGCGCTACAATTGACGGCTTTACCGCTTGCATTACAGGAAGCACATCGCACAAAAGACTTGCCGTTCAATCTCTCAAAATGTGCGCCTTTTGGCAATAGAGAAAAAATGCGTTTTTACTTTGATATATTGGCTTCGCCAGATTTTACTTCGCGCAAGATTCAAGCCAGTTCCAGTGATTTCAATGCGTATGCCAAAGAGCGAGAAGCGACCGAGCAATCGCGCTACAATTATAGCGTTGGTGTGCGCCTTTCGGCAGTAACGAGTAGTGGTTTGGCACTTCGCAGTGGCGTGAATTATTCAGAAATTAAAGAACGCCTTGAGTTTGCGAAGGAAAATGAAGTGCGAGTCGTCATCACTAAAAAATTCGGTCCAACGGGCGACATTATCGGGATTGATACTACGACCGAAACTTACACGCGCCGCTTGATGACCAACAATACCTATCGCACCATTGACATTCCTATTTTACTTGGCTACGAAAAACGTTTCAAAAAAGTGACGCTTACCGCAAATGGTGGTGCTTATGTAAATGTGTTATTCAAACAAAAAGGAGCATTTCTCTCGCCGTATGACAACCTACCTGTCAGTTTCACAGCAACCGAAAATCCAGAAGACGCGCCTGCTTTCCGCGAAAAATTAGGTATCGGTTGGTACGGCAGTATCGGTATGAATTACAAAATAAGTCCAAGTCTGCATTTAATGATTGAGCCACATTTGAAAATGTACCCGCGCTCT
The DNA here is from genome assembly GCA_964549655.1 of uncultured Saprospiraceae bacterium. Taxonomy (GTDB): domain Bacteria; phylum Bacteroidota; class Bacteroidia; order Chitinophagales; family Saprospiraceae; genus JADJNW01. The sequence continues at coordinate 40,640 of CAZJXN010000001.1, read as the reverse complement.
TTCACCAACGATCATTTTATGACCGACCAGAAGTATTTGACGGCGGGGGTGTTTGTGGGGTTGAGGCATCAGTTTGCGTTGTAAAAGTTTGGAAGTTTGGGGTTTGGAGGTTTGATGTTTCTCACATGATGTTGACAGATTTTTGGTTTGAAGTTTGAGTGGTCTGGCATCTCCTAATCTGGCATCTCGTTTGGAGTTGGGAGAGATTCAATGAAGATTTTCAGGCTGGGATTGAGGTGGTAGCAAGCCAATAATTCTTTGTTTTTACAATATCTTTCTGCAATAACTCGATAATATTTTGGGTCTTTTTTGTCAATGAAAAACTTTTCTGTTTTTTGTAGAGCTTGATTCAAGACATTCAAGCAATTTTCTGTTTTGCTTACTTTCTTTTTTAGAAAATTTTGGTAAAGCGGTAAAAGCCAACATTCAATGCAGTTAACCGAAATAGCGAAAATGATTTTCTCCTGAAATTGCGCGTAAAAATCGCTTTGCATTAACTCAATTAATTTGTTTCTGACAATTTCAATAGTTTCTTTGACTGTGAAATCGCCTCCGTCGCTGTGTTTGAAATATATTCGATACTGTTCCGGTACACTGTCTCCAGTTAACGCATCGGTATCCACTTGAACGATAACATAATCCTTGATAACTACTGGCTTCCTTGAATCGGCTTGATTTACAATATTCAAACACTTCTATCCAATTGCTTGAAGTCGCCGCCTTATTTCTATCTGTAGCATCTCGCAAAGGAGATAGAGGGTCAACTGGAAGGTCTTTGTCTTTGAAAAAGCCGTATAAAATATTTTCCAACACGACTTGGTCGGTTATCCCTTCGGTGACAATTCCAAACTCTTTCATATCAGAAATTGTGATTAAGTCCGCCAAGATATACTCTCAAAAATTGCTCAGAAAGCTTTACTGGTTCCATTCCTTCGGGCATTTCCTTTTTGAAAACCCGCCGAGCTTTCGTGTGTCCATCGGCGTTGCGATAAATGACAAACAATCTTTGTTCATCATCATTCAAATTCAAACCATCCAAAACGGCAGGATTGTGGGTGGTAAGAATGGCTTGCTTGTCGTGTTCTTTGGCAAGCTGGGCGAGCATTTTAGTCAATTCGCTACACAATTTAGGGTTCAAGGAATTATCAATATTATCAATCGCAAAAAACTTCGGCGTGTAAGGACTGATAAAAAGCGTGCTGTAAAATAAGAGGTATAAAAAACCCTCATTGGCACTGCGCTGGTCGAAATGATATAGACCTTCTTTTATAAAACGGTCTTGTACAATAATTTTTTTTGGAGAAAGAAACATACTTGGATCATCGAAAATGTCGAAATTTTCAAACCAATCAATTAAACTAAGCTTTTCTTTTATTTTTTCTAAAATGTCAAAATTCTCGGATAATTCTAATTCTACTAAATGACTAAATAAACCTTCTCCTCGAATGCCAAGCGGTTTTATTTGTGACTCTTCTTCAAAACGACGGAGGAAATAGTTTTCAGGAGCAAAAATTAAAAATTGTAATATCTCGGGTGAGAATGTTTCAAGATAAATATCTTTTAAAATTTTGTTGATTTCATTTTCTCGTTGGTCTTTACTCTTTTTAATAATTTTTCCTTCTACTGCTGCAACTATAGAAACAGCTTCAATTATGTCTTCAAGTTCTTCTCTTTTTCGCCTTTGTTCTCCTATTTTTTCAAGTTTTGGAAATTTCACGTCCCAACTCCTATGATTTCTTTCTTCAAGAGCTAGTTCTATATTTTCGCCCTCATGATTTTGAATTGATAAAATAATAGGATTTTCTGAATTATGTAGTGTAAATCCTGATTTCATATAGTTTGGTTGCACGGTTCTAATCCCCCTCGACCCCAAAAACTCATTATCCAACTTATCAGCAGCCGCCGCACTTCCCAGCGCAATTGCCTCCAAAACATTCGTCTTCCCACAGCCATTCGCACCAATAAACACATTCAGCCGACCGAGTTCAATATCGAGCGACTGCACCGATTTATAATTTTCGATATGAATCTGTTTCACCATAAGTTAATGTGCTTTCCGCTGTTATTTCAAACATCAAATTCTTAAAGAACGTTTCTATTCCTCAAAAATAGCTTTTCTTTTCCGGTTTCTATTTGAATCCACTACATTTGTGAAGTGTTTGCTAGTCGGGCAAAACTTCAAACTTCCAAATACCAAACCTCCAAACGGTTGTAAGTAAATGATAAAGTACCAAAAAGATACCGATAACGTCGTCACCCTCACCCTTGATATGCGGGGCAGAGCAGAAAATGTGATTAACCACGAAATTGGAAGCTATTTTGTACCCGTGCTACAACAACTCAAGCAAGAGAAAGCGCAAGGCACCCTGCGCGGCGTGATTATTACTTCGGCGAAAAAAACGTTTTTGTCGGGCGGTGATTTTGAGTATTTATACCAAGCGAGTGATGCGCAGGAGATTTTTGATTTTACAGAAAAGTTGAAAGCATTTTTGCGGGATTTGGAGCGTCCGGGTGTGCCAGTTGTGGCGGCGATCAATGGAACGGCGGTCGGAACGGGATTTGAAGTGGCATTGGGTTGTCATCATCGGGTGCTGGTGGATACGCCGAGAACGTATGTTGGATTGCCGGAAGTATTGATTGGGTTGATTCCTGGCGGCGGCGGAATTGTACGATTGATGTGGTTATTGGGCATTGAAAAAGCGTTTGCTATTCTCACCAGCGGTAGGCGTTACACTCCAAAAGAAGCATTGGAATTGCGAATTGTAGACGATTTGGCGAAAGACCGCAAGGAAATGCTCGACAAAGCGAAGGCTTGGTTATTGCAGACAAAAGAAGGACGTCGCCCGTGGGACCGACCGGAACGCACGATTCCAGGCGGCACTACGAAAGACTTAGCAACGGCGCGAAAAATTCAACAGTTAGCAGCAAGTCTGGCGGGCAAATCGGATTTTCCGGCACCACAAGCAATTTTGAATGTGCTGGCAGAAGGTTCTAAAGTGGATTTTGATACGGCGTGCCGAATTGAAAGTCGCGTCTACACACAGTTGTTGCGCAGCTCGGCTTGTAAAAACATGATTAAAGCGTTTTGGTTTGACCAACAATTTATAGAAGAAGGAAAAAATCGCCCGAAGGGGTATGGCAAGTTTCGACCGAAAAAAGTGGGCATCGTCGGAGCAGGACAAATGGGTTCGGGCATCGCGCTGTGCTGCGTGGTGAATGGTTTGGAAGTGGTGATAAAAGATGTGTCGAAATCTATCGCCGAGCGTGGACGGGAATTTGTAACCCGAAAGTTGAATGAATTGATTCTAAAAGGAGAAATACCTGCGGAAGAACGAAACGCCGTGCTCCAACGCGTGCGCACTACCGAGACTTCCCGTGATTTTGAAACTTGTGACATTGTAATCGAGGCGGTTTTCGAAAGCCAGCCTTTGAAGCAAAAAGTGGTGAAAGAAGCCGAAGATTTCATGGATGAATATTCGATTTTTGGAAGCAATACCGTTTCGATTCCGATTACAAAATTGGCGGAAGCGTCTATTCGACCGGAAAATTATGTCGGTTTGCACTTTTTTCATCCCGCCGAAGAAGTGCCATTGGTAGAAATTATACGCGGCGCTAAAACTTCGGAAGAAACCGTCTCGCGCGCGTTCGACTTTGTGCGCGTCATTCGCAAAACGCCGATTATCGTGAAAGATGATTGGGGTTTCTATGTGGCGCGGGTGCAAAACACGTTCATTCTGGAAGGTATTACGATGTTGAAAGAAGGATATTCGCCGGCGTTGATTGAGAATTTGAGTCTGCAAGCAGGAATGTCGAAAAGTCCATTGGCTTTAGCCGATGACTTAGGCATAGATTTGATGTTGCGCTACGAGCAGCAGGCAGCCGAGCATTACGGTTCCAAATACATTCAACATCCAGCGGTGAGCGTCTTGTTGACGATGCTGGAAGAACTCAAGCGTCCCGGACGCGCCAAAAAAGGCGGTTTTTACGAATATGACGGCGAGACGCGTCAACTTTGGAAGGAATTAGCGGAACATTTTCCGGTGACACAAACGGATTATAATCTGACCGAATTGAAAGAACGTTTTCTTTTTGCGCAAGTCATTGAGGCAGTGTGGTGTATGCAGGAGGGCGTGATTCGGTCGGTAGCGGCAGCGAATTTGGGCAGCATCTACGGCTGGGGATTTCCGGCTACGAAAGGCGGTGTGTTGCAATATGTGAAAGATTACGGCACGGAATCATTCGTTGAAAAATGTAATTTGTACAAGAAAAAATATGGACAGCGATTTAGAGCACCAAAACTACTTCGGGAAACGGTAGAAAAAGTAGGTATTTGATTTTATTTCCAAATAAAATTGCTTTTTCAACATTTCGACGAAAAATTAAACAATTCCCTGAACAACTTTCCTTTCTGATTGTCTTGTTTCTGATTTTAATAACAGGCGAAAAGGTGGCTACCATAAAATTTCATTTTGATTAAACGTCACTGTCTGACAATGTGCATTGGTAAACGGACAATATTTAATTTTACAGTTTTAAATAGCTTTCATGTAAAGTTATTTCAGCAGCGTGTGCTGCTGTGTAAAATTTTCACGTCTCCTTTTTTACCAGTCCAATCTTTCTTTTTCATTCCCTTGAGCAGTATCCTCAAAAGATTAAATGAAGCATTTGTATCATTTGATTTTGTATGAACACAAAACAGAATGACGGCGAAGCACCCTATTTTTTATAGAATCACGCAAGGCATTACCCTTTTAGCCCTATTGATAGGGGTTGGGTTTTCTCATTTATTGGTTGGTTATGAGGTTTTCATCGCAGCAGCCATGATTGTAGTATTAGGCATTCCGCATGGCGCTACCGACCATCTTATTTTTGTCAAACTGTCCCGCTCGTTTTTGGGCGCACAGGGATTGAAGCAATTTTATTTCTATTACATCGCACTTATAATAGTTTATGGCATCATGTGGTGGCTGCTGCCAACACTGGCATTAGGAATTTTTTTAATCATTTCGATCTATCACTTCGGGCAGTCCAATTGGAATCACATCGTCTTTTCTAATAAAATAGTGGGTACGCTCAGTTACCTAAATTGGGGAAGTTTTGTACTTTTTGTTCCGCTATTATGGCATTATGATACAACTTCGGTCATTATAAGTGACATTACAAGTACTCCTTCTGTTTTTTTATCACAGATTTGGTGTAAGAGTATATGTGTCGGTCTATTTGTTTTAAATATTTGGTTTTCTATTCACTTATGGAATAAAAATACAATTTCGAGCAATCAATTAATAAATGAAATACTCAATTTAGTATTGTTAGGACTTGTATTTATAAATCTTCCCTTATTATTAGGATTCACCGTTTACTTCGTGTTTTGGCATTCCGCAGGTTCTTTATTAGACCAGTTTACCTTTTTTCAAACGCATATTTATCGCTACACTTGGAAGCAATTTTGCTTACAAATGCTTCCATTTACCCTGGTTGCTATTGCTGCACTTGGCTGCTTTTTAGGGCTAAGTTATAATTTAGGCTTACCACTTAATATTGGTATGTTATTTATTTTTATTTCTATTGTAACGCTTCCGCACATTTTATTAATTGATTTGCTGTATGAAGAAAAAAAGGAGCAGTTGGAGGTGACTAAAATTCAGACTGTAAATATTTGTTAAATATTTTATTCAAAAATGTAAATTATTATTATTTAATTATCATAAAATTCATAATGATGAGTGTATTATTAAACTTTGAACCACTTCTTTTAGCCAATTTGAAGTCGGGTGACTACGTTGGCTTTACATTTTTTATCGGCTCTATGGCGATGCTCGCCTCCACCGTATTTTTCTTCGTGCAGATGACGCGCGTAGAAGGCAAGTGGAAAGACTCGATGCTGGTATCAGGCTTGATTACTGGTATTGCAGCCGTACACTACTTCTATATGCGTAACTTCTGGGCAGAGAATGGCGTTTCTCCAACTGAACTCCGCTACATTGACTGGATACTGACAGTGCCGCTGATGTGCGTAGAGTTTTACTTGATTTTGAAGCCTTACGGCGCGAGCAAAGGCTTGCTGTGGAAAATGATTGCTTATTCTTTACTTATGTTGGTGGCTGGCTACCTTGGTGAAACGGTGTTCCGTTCGCAATCTCCAATTTGGGGTGCTATCTCTACGATTGGCTACGTTTTGATTGGTTATGAAGTATGGTTCGGTTCGGTTCGTAAAATGGCTGCCGGCTCCAACGATCAGTTCCTTCTCACCGCTGTAAAAACTTTGGGTTGGTTCATTTTTGCAGGTTGGGCAATTTACCCAATTGGCTACATGGCGATTGAAGGTGGCTTGCTATCGGGCATATTGCCATTGAGCGCACTGGACATCATCTACAACATTGGTGATGCGGTAAACAAAATCGGGTTCGGCTTGGTAATTTATAGCTTAGCAATTGCTAGATCGTCCAAAGCAGTATTGGCTTAATCACTCGATTGAGTAAGTACGAAAACAAAAAACCTGTGCCGGTGCGCTTTCGCAAGCAGTCGGCACAGGTAAATGTGTATTAGTAAACTAAGGGCGCAAAACAAATCCTTTTTCTGCTCGGGGGCAAGTTTATGCCTCAAAATCGTTCCACAAAATATCTTCTTTCCTCTTTTGTTGGCTTTCTGATTCTTCAATATCCGCATTTTTACTGCCTTCTCTGCTTCAAATTCCTGTAGTACTATTTTAAATTGTTTAAGCCTCTTTTTCCACTTTGCAAAAAGATGGACGCGTGAACAATTTCATTAGTAGTTGTTTTTTATTAAAAATAAATTTCGACTAACCTAAAAATATTTGTAGCTTTGTGGAAATGAAAAATGTATCGAATATGAAAAATCAACTTATACTCTTGTTTTCATGGTTTTTAATCAGTTATTCTACACAAGCGCAAACGAGCGGCGTGCAGGGGCAAGTATTTACAAATGACCAACCTTTAGAGTTGGCAAATGTGATGCTGAAAGGTACGCCGCACGGTGCTTCTACGGATTCTCTCGGCAATTTTACAATTTCGAATGTGCCACCCGGTTCGTATGAATTGATAGCTTCGATACTTGGTTTTCAAACCTTTACACAGAAAATAGCGATTCAAGCGGACGCACCATTACACTTAGGTATTTTAAATCTGGAAGAAAACATGGCTATGCTGAATGAAGTGGTGGTGACTGGTACGCTCAAAGAAGTAAATCGCTTGGAAAGCCCCGTGCCTGTAGAGGTTTACAGCCCTGTCTTTTTTAGAAAAAATCCGACTCCTAATATTTTTGATGCCTTGCAAAATGTGAACGGCGTGCGCCCGCAACTCAATTGCAACGTGTGCAACACCGGCGACATCCACATCAATGGTTTGGAAGGTCCTTACACGATGATTTTGATTGACGGGATGCCAATTGTGAGTAGTTTGTCCACGGTGTACGGCTTGTCAGGCATTCCCAATTCAATTGTGGAGCGCATCGAGATTGTAAAAGGTCCGGCATCTTCTTTGTATGGGAGCGAGGCGGTGGGCGGTCTAATTAACATTATTACCAAGCGTCCGCAAAATGCGCCATTGCTTGCGGTTGATATTTTTTCTACGAGTTGGCAAGAATTCAATGTGGATTTAGGGGTAAAATTTAATGCAGGGGAGAAAATATCAGTGCTGACGGGTGCAAATTATTTTAATTATGATAATGTCATCGATAATAATAAAGATAATTTTACAGATGTAACGCTGCAAGAGCGCGTCTCGGTTTTTCAAAAATGGAATATTGCACGGAAAAATAACCGCTTGTTTACGTTGGCAGGACGGTATTTTTATGAAAATCGCTGGGGCGGCGATACGCGCTGGAACGAGTCATTTCGGGGCGGCAACGAAATTTATGGCGAAAGTATTTATACCAAACGTTGGGAATTCATCGGCAGCTACCAACTGCCAACCGTGGAGAAGTTACTCCTTTCTTTTTCTTATAATGACCACGACCAAAATTCGGTGTATGGCAATACGGCTTACCTCGCCAAACAACGCATTGGTTTTGGGCAATTGACTTGGGATAAAACGCTGCGCAATCATGATTTGCTGGTCGGCACGGCTTTGCGTTACACTTTTTATGATGACAATACCCCGGCTACTGGCGGCGAAGTAAATAACCCACTAAATAATCCCGATGAAATCTGGTTGCCCGGCGTTTTTTTACAAGATGAAATTACGTTGAACCCAAAACACAAGCTGCTGCTGGGTTTGCGCTATGATTACAACAGTGTGCATGGCAATATTTTCACCCCTCGATTTGCGTATAAATGGAGCATTAGCAAAAACGATATTCTTCGCTTGAACGCAGGTACGGGCTTTCGAGTCGTGAATTTGTTTACCGAAGAGCACGCCGCACTTACAGGCGCACGCGAAATTATTGTAAAAAACGAACTCAAACCAGAGCAATCTTATAATGTTAATTTGAATTATATCAAAAAGATTTATATTGGCAATGGTGGTTTTATTGGTTTTGACGCAACGGCTTGGTACACTTATTTCACCAATATTATTTTTCCAGATTACGAAACGAATACAAATCAAATTATATATGATAACTTGGATGGCTACGCCGTGACAACGGGCGTGAGTACGAACGTAGATTTGGCATTTGCCAATGGCTTGAAATTTTTGGTAGGCGCTACACTTATGGATGTCTCCAATTATGAAAAAGGCGAAAAACAACGACAAATTCTGACTGAACGTTTTACCGGCACTTGGGCAATTTCTTACACCATTCCAAAATCGAAATGTACGATTGATTACACCGGCAATTTGTACGGTCCGATGCGCTTGCCTTTGCTCGGCGACTCCGACCCTCGCCAGCCCAATTCTCCTACTTGGAGTATTCAGAATATTCAATTGACTTTCAACGGTTTAAAAAATATAGAAATTTACAGCGGCGTAAAAAATTTGTTGAATTGGACACCCAATCGCGGCAATCCTTTCATCATCGCCCGCAGCGAAGACCCTTTTGATAAAAACGTACAGTTTGATAATAACGGACAAGTTATTGCAACGCCCGATAATCCGTATGCGCTCACCTTCGACCCGACTTATGTGTATGGTCCTAATCAAGGCATTCGCGGATTTCTGGGCGTGCGATTAACGGTTAAATGATAACAAGACATAGATTTACTAAATTTTTGAAATTTAGCAAATCTTGCACCCATTCGTATTGACATGAAATACTTCCTTTGCATCCTTATTTTAATGAAATCCCTCACTGGGTTTGCACAGTCACTGAATCATTACACTTTCGAGCAAATAGACAGTTTGTACCAATCGGAAACCCGACCTGTTGTTATATTTATTCATACCGATTGGTGCAAATATTGCCAAAACATGAAGAATACGACGCTCCAAAACGAACAAATCATAAAAAAACTAAATAAATATTTTTACTTTGTAGATTTTAATGGCGAAGAAAAACGCGCTATTACATTTCAAGGGCGCACTTTTTATTACCAACCAAGCGGCAACAACACTGGCGTACACGAACTCGCGGAAGCATTGGGAACCATGGACGGACAATTATCGTATCCCATGCTCTGCATTTTAAATAAAGATAATGAAATCATTTTTCAGTATAATTCTTTCTTGAATTCAAAAACATTACAACAGATTTTAGATGCGATATAAAAAGAATAAAAAGTGTCTTTTTTAAATACATCTTACGGCTTGTCTGCTGGTTTTCAGTTTGGCATTGCCCGTTATTTTTAAAAACAAGTGTGAAACAATTATATAAATACAATGTTTCCATCTATATTTGCATTTGAGTGAAAACCTTACTTTACATATTAAGCATTTATATCTTCGTGATTAGCTGCATCCCATGTTCGGATACGGCGCATGGTCACAGGGATGCCTCTATTGAAAATGCCACGCTGACTGCTTCCACCGCTACCGATAATCATTCTGATTGCGACGATTTGTGTTCTCCGCTTTGCCAATGCGCTTGCTGCGGCTCGGTCACTTTTACTGGAAGAAGTTCCGCTTTCCAAGTAGCATTTCCTGTTTTCTCTTACAAAAACCGCTTTTTTGCTTTTAATACTTTAGAATCGTCTTCCCACATCGCTTCCCTTTTTCGTCCACCCATTGCTTAGTTCGGATTATTGTTTTTTAACAATTCAAATGGCTTAAACAGCAGGTAACACTTGTTGTATAAGTCCGATTTTTATTTTGTCTTTTTAATCCGAATGAATCATGTTGGATAGAGTTATTTATTTTTCTATAAAAAATAAATTGCTTATCGGGCTAATGGTATTAGCGCTGATAGCGTGGGGCGTTTACTCTGTGCAGCAACTTCCCATTGATGCTGTGCCGGATATCACCAATAATCAGGTACAAATTATTACCACTTCGCCGAGCAATGGCGCAGAAGACATCGAGCGTTTTGTCACTTTCCCAGTGGAACAAACGATGGCGACCATTCCAGAAATTGAAGAAGTCCGGTCATTTAGCCGCTTCGGTTTGTCAGTGGTGACGATCGTATTCAAGGATAATGTGGATGTGTATTGGGCAAGGCAGCAAGTGAGTGAGCGACTCGTGGAAGCCAGTTCGCAAATTCCGGCAGGCATGGGCACGCCCGGCATGGCACCTGTTACAACGGGGCTGGGCGAAATTTATCAGTACGTCATTCACACTAAAAAAGGCTACGATGAAAAATATCCGGCGATGGAATTGCGGACGATTCAGGACTGGATTGTGCGCCGCCAATTGCTTGGTGTAGAAGGCATTGCGGATGTGAGTAGTTTTGGCGGGTATTTGAAGCAATACGAAATTGCCCTGAATCCCGACAAATTGCGCAGCATGAACATCAGTATCAATGACGTTTTTACGGCTTTAGAAAAAAATAATCAGAACACCGGTGGCGCGTATATTGATAAAAAACCAAATGCGTATTTTGTTCGGAGTGAAGGCTTAATTGGTAGTCTGGGGGATATTGAAAATATTGTAGTAACGACTAACGACAACGGTATTCCAGTGCTTATCCGCGATGTGGGCAAGGTGCAATTTGGCTCGGCGACCCGTTATGGTGCAATGACTCGAAACGCCGAAGGCGAAGTAGTAGGCGGTTTGGTATTGATGTTGAAGGGCGCAAATTCCTCGAAAGTCATTGCCAATGTGAAAGAAAGAATTGTACAGATTGAAAAAACGCTCCCAGAAGGCGTAGTGATAGAGCCGTTCTTAGACCGTACCAAGCTGGTAAATAACGCGATTAGTACCGTTACGAAAAACTTGGCGGAAGGGGCATTGATTGTGATTTTCGTGTTGGTACTGTTTCTTGGCAATCTTCGCGCAGGGTTGGTCGTCGCGTCGGTGATTCCACTGTCCATGTTGTTCGCCATTTCGATGATGAATTTATTTGGCGTGAGTGGCAATTTGATGAGTTTAGGCGCGATTGACTTTGGTTTAATTATAGACGGCACCATCATTATTGTGGAAGCAACTTTGCATCATCTTACGGGCAGAGGTATCAACAACCGCTTTCCGGTAGGCAGGCTGACGCAGGCACAAATGGATGAAGAAGTGTATCACTCGGCTTCCAGAATCCGTACTTCTGCCGCCTTTGGCGAACTCATCATTTTGATTGTGTATCTGCCGATTCTCGTGTTGGTGGGCATCGAAGGTAAAATGTTCAAACCGATGGCGCAAACCGTTTCCTTCGCAATTCTGGGTGCATTTATTCTTTCCTTGACTTATGTGCCGATGATGTCTGCGCTGTTTTTGAGTAAAAAAACGGAATACAAGCGCAACATTTCCGACCGCATTATGGAATTTTTCCAGCGTATTTACCGTCCGGCTATCCTTTTTGCATTGCGAAGAAAAGTCATCATTGTAGCAGTAGCTGTGCTGTTTTTTATCAGTAGCCTCGTCATATTTAGTTTCTTGGGCGCAGAGTTTATTCCGACTTTGGATGAGGGGGATTTTGCAGTAGAAACCCGAGTGATGACGGGCAGTAGCTTGTCGCAAACGGTAGAAGCCGCTCAAAAAGGAGCAAAAGTGCTCTTAGAAAATTTTCCGGAAGTGAAAGAAGTCATTGGTAAAATTGGCTCTTCTGAAATTCCGACCGACCCGATGCCCGTAGAGGCTTGCGATATGATTGTGGTTTTGAAAGATAAAAGGGAATGGACGAGCGCCAAAACCCGCGTCGAACTGGCAGAAAAAATGCAAGTCAAGTTAGAACAGTATATACCAGGTGTCACTTTTGGTTTTCAACAGCCCATTCAGATGCGTTTCAACGAATTGATGACGGGCGCAAGGCAGGATGTGGTTATCAAAGTCTATGGCGAAGATTTAAATAAACTCGCCGAATACGCCGATCAGATAGGCGACATCGCCCGCCAGACGGAAGGTGCAGCCGACGTGTATGTGGAAGAAGTAACCGGATTACCACAAATTGTCATCCAATTCAATCGGGATAAAATTGCGCAATTTGGTTTGAATGTAGAAGACATCAACAAAGCCATTCGCACTGGTTTTGCTGGAGAAGTGGCAGGTTTGGTATTTGAAGGTGAAAAACGTTTTGATTTGGTCGTCCGTTTAGAGCGGGAAAATCGCCAAAGTATAGACGACATCAAAAACCTATCAGTAACCGCCCCAAATGGTAATCAAGTGCCTTTGGAGCAATTGGCGACCATCGAATTTAAAATAGGTCCCAACCAAATCCAACGCGACGACGCCAAACGCAGAATCACGGTCGGCTTCAATGTGCGCGGCAGAGACGTAGAAAGCATCGTGCAGGAAATGCAAACCAAAATAGGCAGCCAAGTAAAATTTGAAACGGGCTACTACCCAACTTATGGCGGCACTTTTGAAAACCTGCAAGCGGCACGCGCTCGACTCAGCATCGCCGTGCCCGTTGCTTTGTTGCTCATTTTTATTCTGTTGTTTTTCACCTTTGGTTCGGTCAAGCAATCTTTGCTGATTTTCACTGCTATTCCGCTATCGGCAATTGGCGGCGTGTATGCGCTTTGGATACGCGGGATGCCTTTCAGTATCTCGGCGGGCGTTGGTTTTATTGCATTATTTGGCGTGGCGGTACTCAACGGGATTGTTTTGATTGCAGCATTTAATCGCTTGAAAAAAGAAGGGATGACCGACTTGAGAGAAATTGTATTGCAAGGCACACACATCCGGCTTCGTCCGGTGCTGTTGACGGCGTTGGTTGCGTCGCTCGGTTTCTTGCCAATGGCGCTCAGTCACGGCAGTGGCGCGGAAGTACAAAAACCATTAGCAACCGTCGTAATTGGCGGTTTACTTTCCGCAACATTGCTTACTTTATTGGTGCTGCCGGTTTTATACGTCTGGTTTGAAAGAATCGGAAGAAAACGCGTAGCAATACAAAGCCAACTGCTGGTCATCGGATTCTTACTCCTAAGTATTATATAATCGGAGTTTTTGGTGGGCGGGTAAGTAGGCAGTAGGCAGTATTCCAAAGTTTATCGGGATGATTTGGTAATTGAAACTTTGCTCCTGATGGCAATCATTACGGGTCAACACAACGATTTGAAATACATAATTAATTGTTTAACACTATCTTATTTTGAAATACATAGTGGCGACTGCCCGGCAAATCACTGTTCGACGGAGGAGTTTGATTTGCCTAGCCTTTTTTGGTTACTTTTTTTGGCAATGAAAAAAAGTGACAAAAAATAAAGGCAAAGAAAAATGCAGCAATAAACTAAAAATCAATTGCTTATACTTTAAAAAATTAAGTTGACACTTATACGACATTTATTGGAATGATTTGGTAATTGAAACTTTACGTAAAATATAATTTAAATATTTAAAAAAATATTATAAAAATGAAATCCATTTATAAGATATTCCTATTATTATCAATATCCTTTGCTTTCACTTACTGCGGTGGCAAAAAAGAAGCCGTATCCGCCGAGGAAGAAACCCATGCTGGAGAAGAAGCGCATGAAGACGAAGGCGAACATCACGAAGACGAAAACGCCGTAGAATTCACGCCAGAGCAGTTTAAAACCGCCGAAATCGTACTTGGAAAAACGGAGATGAAAGCCTTGAGCGGCACGATTAAAGTGAATGGAATGTTGGATGTGCCGCCGCAAAATCTAGTAAATATCTCTGCTCCAACCGCCGGTTACATCCGCTCTACCGATATGCTGCAAGGAATGTATGTAAAAAAAGGACAAACCGTTGCTACTTTAAATAATCCTGATTTATTGAATCTTCAACAGGATTTAGTGGAAGCCCGCGGGCAATTGCAGGAAAGTAAAAGCCAGTCAGAATTTTTAGAATTAGATTTAGCCCGTCAGCAGGAATTATCCGACGAAGCCGTCAATGCCCGGCAAACCCTGGAAAAAGCTCGTTCGGAGTTCAACGCCATGAAAGGTAGAATCAATAGCTTAGAAGGTAGAATCGGTGCGATTAATGCAAGATTGAAAGCCGTAGGAATTAATCCGGCAGCAGTTACAAATTCTAATTTTATTTCAACCGTGAGCATTCGCACGCCCATCAGCGGCTATGTCACGGAAGTGAATACCAACATCGGCGCTTACGTCAATCCGACGGATATTTTGTTTGAAATCGTGGATACGAAGCACTTACACGCCGAGTTAACGGTGTTTGAAAAGGACGTTCCCAAGCTCAAAGTCGGTCAGAAAGTACGCTTCACGTTAGCCAATGAAACGACCGATAGAATGGCAACCGTCTATCTAATTGGCAGACAAATCAGCAACGAACGCACCGTGCGGGTTCATTGCCATTTGGATAAAGAAGACGCGCAGCTATTGCCCGGAATGTACTTGCAAGCCTTGGTAGAAACTGCCAGCAGCAAAGTAACCGCTTTGCCAGAAAAAGCTATTGTGGATTTCCAGGGTAAGAAATACATTTTTGTAGAAGCGGAAGAAGCAGAAGGCGAAGCCCATGAAGGAGAAGGCGAGATGTTCCATTTTGAAATGATGGAAGTGAATGTGGGGGTCACCGAAATGGGCTATTCCGAAGTGAGCGCGTCAGGCGTGGATGTAAGCACTAAAAAAGTGGTGATTAATGGCGCGTATGATTTGCTTTCTAAAATGAAAAACAGCGAGGAAGAGGGCGGACACGCGCACTGAGTAGTAAACCGCAAAATGTAAAATATCGAATGTGAAATGTAAAAGTACCGCTCTCCCGTGTGCCAGAATATTTTAAATCGAGCGGTTATTTTTTAAGCGTTACTTAGCTGTTTTAATCTCATTATTCGTATTATAATTTTTATTAAAAAATATCATGTTAAGCATCATTACCGGCAGTTTAATTATAAGTTTATTACACGCAGTGATACCCAATCATTGGCTGCCAGTGATTGCTATTGGTCGGAAAGAAAATTGGACGCTAACAGAAGTGACGCAAGTGACCTTGATTTGTGCTTTGGCGCATGGGTTGAGCACCATTCTTCTTGGTGTAATATTAGGTTTATTAGGCGCAAAACTGGATGAAAACGTGACCGCTTTTACCGATGTCATTGCACCGATTATTCTTATTTTACTGGGCTTGGTATTTATTTATCGGCATCATAAGCACCGGCATTTTCATATCGAGGAAGGAACGAAAGGCAAAAAATCAAAATCAGCAATCATAACGACGTTAGTCATCGCTATGTTTTTTTCGCCCTGTCTGGAAATTGAAGCCTACTTTTTATTGGCTGGAACGTATGCTACGTGGCTGATTTGGTTCATCGCTTTTTTATACTTATTCATTACCACCATTGGAATGATTTTATTGGTACGATATGCTTACAAAGGTTTATTAAAATTGAATTGGCACACTTTAGAACACAATGCAGGTATCATAACGGGTGTAATATTAGTGGCAACTGGTATCCTTTCCTTTTTTATTCAATAAATTATCACGGAACAAAATAAAAATATAGATAATAATGTAGAACTGAAGCAGCTGGAAAAAATAACGAATAACAACTCAAAAAATTTGTTTAAGGTCTTTTTCAATTTGAAAAAAAATGCTTTAACCAACCAATTTTCGGCAGCAGTCTTCACCACTCACAGCGGGAATTTTACTTCGGGGTTAAACGGAGTTTGGCGAATAACCAAATTGCGCTGCTTTCATAGCGTTTGTATATTTGCATACTCGTAAGTGTTAAAATCACATAACAAATTAATTGCATGAAAAAATTAATTTTACTTTATATTTTACTTATTTGCTTTGGAAATTCTTTGAAAGCACAATGGCAGAAAACCAATGGGCCCTATGGAGGCCATACTTCTCGCATTGTTTCAATTGGTAATAATATCTTTGCAGGAACGGCTTCCGCAGGAGTTGTTCTATCTTCTGATGATGGAAAAAATTGGAAGCCGGTTAATAATGGTTTGAGTAATCATTATATTCCCGCATTGGCTGTAAAGGACTCAAATCTCTTTGCGGGTACGGCTTTCGGGGTTTTCATATCTGCTGATAATGGCAAAAACTGGAAGGAAGCTAGTAATGGTTTGCCCGAAAATGGTACAAATGGTTATGTAACTATATATGCTTTAGCCGCGAGTGACTCGCATATTGTTGCAGGAACTTATGGAGAAGGACTATTTTTATCAACTGATAATGGAAAAAACTGGTTACCAATAAATAATGGTTTGACGGATCTTCATATATCCACAATAGCAATAAATGGCAGTAATATATTTGTAGGAACTGTTTGGAGCGGTGCTTTTGTATCTCGTGATTATGGAAATAGTTGGTCTCCAATTGGTAATGGTTTAGAAAATACCCAAATTACAGATATAATCATCAAGGAGAATCAAGTTTTTATTAGTACTTATGGGAATGGGATTTTTAGATCTGTAGATAATGGAATTACTTGGGTTAAGCTAGATAATAACTTACCCAATGTTTTTATTACTTCACTGTTTATTCATCAAGGAGATATTTTTGCCGGAATGTATAATAGCGAAATATTTTTATCAGAAGATGATGGTAATACCTGGATTTCTGTTAACACCGGCTTAAATAGATGGCATAATATTAGCATTTCTTCTTTTACAAAAGTTGGCAATAATATATTTGCAGGTACTTTTGGTGCGGATATAATAGTATCCTCGGATAATGGTAACACTTGGAGGTCATCTAGTAATGGTTTAAATAATACTTATATTTTATCATTAGCCGTCAGTGACTCCACCATTTTTGCAGGCACTTTAGGAGGTAGTATATTTTCATCAACCGATCAGGGAGATAATTGGATAATAGGCAATGCAGGCATTATTTATCGGGGAGATAATTCGATTGCTTCCTTAGCAATAAGTGGCAATCGTATTTTTGCAGGAACGCCCAATGGCATATATTTGTCAACAAATAATGGTAAAAGTTGGAAATCAATAAATAATGGTTTACCCGACTCTACTTTTTATTATGTTTATGCAATCATTATAAAAGATAAAAGCATTTTTGCAGCTGCCAACCGGAAAATTTACCTTTCCAATAATAACGGCACAAACTGGAAATCAATCAGTAATGGCTTGCCGGACAGCCATATTACATCATTAGCAATAGATGGAAAATATATGTTTGCTGGAACGGAATATGATGGTGTTTATTTATCAACTGATAATGGAAATAGTTGGAAACCAGCGAATAAAGGTTTGCCCCAAAGCAATATATTGTCATTATTAGTAAGCGGTTCAAATATTCTTGCAGGCACCAACAATGGCTTGTATATATCTTCCAATAATGGCGGCAGTTGGAAATCAGTTAATATTGGAGAAAATACAATATATACAAGAGTTCAAGCCTTGACTAAAAGCGACAATAAAGTATTTGCTGGAATTGCTTATTGTAATGGTGAATGTAATGGCGTTTATGTATCTGCCGATCATGGTAACACCTGGCAGGAAGTAAATGACGGGGCAACTGACTTGGCAAGGAGTAGTGTAAATACAATCGTTGTAGGAGAAAAAGACCTGTTTGTGGGTACAAATTTTACAGTATGGAAGCGTCCACTTAGTGATTTTAAGATAAAAACCAATAAGCCTGTTATATATAATCTTTATCCAAATCCTACGAATGATATTTTATATCTTGATTGCCCATCCGAAGCTATTGGTAAAAATTATCAAATAATTGACGTATTAGGTAGAATAGTTTTAGAAGACGCCGTTGAGAATGTAATAACTCCCATTTCTGTAAGTGTACTAGCAAGCGTCACTTACTTTCTTCATATCGTAGGCACCTCAACAACCATAAAATTTGTAAAATATTGAAAGGTTTCATTATTGTCCAACCCTATTTTCATTTTAATCCCAATAGGTTTAGATTGTTTATAAATAACCTCGAAAAACAGCAAATAAAAGCAAAAGTAGGGTAAAAACGTTTGTAACTGCATTAAGACTGCGTTTTAATCAGCACAACTTGTCCGCGCCGAATGGCGGGATTGTCAAATCAGTAAATTAGCATATCAAACCATGCCTACAACTTCCACACCAACCAAACACCCAAAACTTTGGCTATACCATTTGCAAGATGAAGAAGATGCCCGATTTATCTACACTTTTCTGGCTTCCAATGAATCAAACGAACGAAAACAACTCCTCTTTTCCCAACTCGCCGAAGTAGAAGCCCAGCACAAAGCCCGCTGGGAGGCACTGTTAGTGGAAAACAATATGGAAGTGCCTGATATACAGCCTTCTACCCAAGCAAAACTCCAAGTGTGGCTATCAAAATACCTCGGTACGAGCTTGCTCGAACGCTGGATGCTGAATGAAGAAGGCAACGAAGTAAAAGCCTATTTGAATTTATATCATGTTTCTACGGATAATTCCACCCGCGATTTGGCGAAAGAATTAGCGATTGACTCGGCGATGCACTCCGATAAGTTGGCGAATTTAAAGGACGTTATCCCCAATGGTGAATCATGGCACAAATCTGCGTCGGGCGGTATGCTGCGCAATGTGATTTACGGTTTTAATGATGGTTTGACGGCTAATTTTGGGTTGATTGCAGGTGTCGTTGGGGCGAGTGTAGAAAGTCACATTATACTTATTTCCGGTGTGTCTGGTATGCTGGCAGACGCGCTTTCGATGGGTTCTTCCGGTTATCTGGCAGCTAAAAGCGAGCGAGAATTGTATGAAAACGAGCGCAGGATGGAAGCGCAGGAAATCGAATTGATGCCCGACTTGGAAGCCAAAGAACTCGCTCTGATTTACCAAGCCAAAGGTATGAGCCAAGACCAAGCAGAAAAGCTGGCGTGGCACGTCATGAGCGACCCGGTGCTGGCGCTTCAAGAAAAAGAGCGAGAAGAATTGGGCATTAGCGAAAGCAGCACCAGCCCGATGAAAGAAGCATGGGTCACGGGTTTTGCTACCGCCATTGGAGCGCTAATTCCAATTTTACCGTTTTTTATATTAGAACATCAGGCGGCGTTGTGGACATCATTTATCATTTCTATGCTGGCGCATTTTGTAGTGGGTGCTGCACGGAGTTTTTTTACCGGTGCAAAATTATTTAAAAGTGGTTTTGATATGTTTTTGGTGGGTTTTGGCGTGGCGGCGGTGGGGTATGCGATAGGGGAGTTGATAACGCGGTTGTGAATCCATTTAGTTAATTCAGCGATGGTTCGCTATTAAATGATACGTATTGTATGTAGATTTAAACGTAGCATTTTTGGAGTTTTGCAAGAAAATTGGCTTTTGCAGAAGACACCCGAAATTCTCAAAATATTTGGTGAAAATGTGCGAAAAGAGAGGCTGAAACAGAATCTTTCGCAGGAAGAATTTGCTGAAAGAGCAGATTTTCATCGCACTTACATCGGTATGATTGAGCGTGCGGAAAGGAATATAACCCTTGTTAATCTGGAGCGAATTGCCAAAGCCTTAGAACTAGATATTGCTGACCTACTGAAGAAACCTGCCCCATGAATCTTACCGTTTTACAATCCTTTATTCAGAAACCTACTATTCAAGTTTCTGGTTTTTCTGCGCATAGCAAAGCATCGGAATTGTACCTAACGGTCTCTTTTACGGATGTTGAAAACAATTTTGAATGGACGGGTCTGATTCCTTATCATTATCGTCGCACGGGTATTTTTATTGAAACGGAAGAAGATTTGGCGCTTTATTTAGAAACCATTCAACCGTTTTTTACCAAAAATGCAATTTCTGCTTGGATTGAAAAAGAAAAGCAGTATTGGCAAGAAACATTGACGGGTCGGCAAGTAACCAAACCCTTTTTTGATGAATTAGCCAAATTGGACTGGACATCGGCTTTCCCTGCTAATTCTAATCCACAAAGAAGATTGCAAGATATAAAAGAAATGGGTTATACCATTGCCAGCCGTCCGATTGGAGGCGGCGTCCGGCGCGAATTTCAATTAGTGCCAATTCCAAGAGGGAGTCAAACCGGTTATGAAGTTTTCAGTGCTGCTTTTCGCAAAAAAGCGTTTCAGGCACTAAATAATCGGAATATTTTTGAGTTAAGCGCTGCCAATAAAGCAGGTTTATTGCTCGACCATAAATTTCCGGAGATTCGTTGGGATGCCGAAACGAAAGCTGAAAATCTGGATGATATAACGGTGGAAGAAATCAAAGCAAAATTTCAATTAATTGATAATCAGAGGAATCAACAAAAAAGAGAGGTTTGCAGAAACTGTTTTCATACTGGAAGGCGCGGTATTATCTTTGGTATTCAATTTTATTACGAAGGAGATGAAAAGTGGGAAACGAATTTTCTAAATCAAGGAATGGTGCCTATTCCAAAAGTCGGAAAAATAGCGGAATTGGGCTGCATAGGCTGTGGCTGGTACGATATTCAGTATTGGTGAAACAAACTGAATGAATTACTTATAAAGCATTTAGCGCGATTTTTATTCCCAAAGCAATATGTTCTGCTAAAAAACAAGGCACCGCATTGCCAATTTGCCAATAGGCGCGCTTAAACGTACCGCTAAAAATATAGTCATCAGGAAAAGTCTGCAAACGTGCCATCTCTCGCGCCGTCAGCACTCGGTTCAACTCATAGTGCATATGTACGCCGCCATGATTTTCCTTTACGGTCATGCTCGGTGCATCCCGATATTGACGCTTCCACGCATCTCGAAATTTGTCATACAAAGAACCACCGGCGGGAATTTGTGCCAAACGCTGTTCCATCTCCGCTGAGTGTGTGGTGCCATGATGGTTAAAAGCAGCATCAAAAGGCAACTTTTTTAAATCCTCAATGGATTCGGATATCGTTTTGTAATTTTTTTTTGTCAAAAAAGGCTTTGGGTAGGGATTTTTCAAGCCGAGCCGATTGCCAATAAAAACGGCTCGCGCCCGAAGTTGAGGTACGCCAAACTGCGCTGCTTCTAAAATGCGGACGGATGTATTAGGATACCCAATATCCGCAAGTTGTCGCAAAATTTCTTGATACACCGCGCCATTCTGCATCGTCAGAATGCCTGGTACATTTTCTATAACGATAAAATCCGGCTGTAAATGTTGGACAATGCGGATGTATTCCTTAAAAAGTTGATTGCGCGGGTCGTGTGGATTCCGCAAACCCGCCACCGAAAAACCCTGACAAGGCGGACCGCCACATACAACGTGAATTTTTTTATCCTGTGCAACCGCCTCTATTTCTTCCAGTGTAATTTGCTCAATCGGTTTTTCAAAATGAAAAGAATCGGGGAAATTATCCCTAATTGTTGCTGAAGCATCTTTATCAATTTCTACACTGGCAATTTTATTTAAACCCGTATTGCGAAAACCTACCGACATTCCACCGGCACCAGAAAATAAATCGAAAAAGTTATATTTTGGGGTTAATTTAATGGGCGTAAGCGTATCTAATTCCACCCAATTTCCATTGAATAATTGGTCAGTATCTAATTTTTCTTTCAATCCTTCATACCTACTTACCCGTTCTTTAGTGCCATTGGATTTAGATTTTACGTGTTTTACTTTTAAATTTGTTGCACTTGATTCGCTCTCAAACAATGGTATTTGCATTTCCGCCAATTTAAAAATTCAAGGTAAAACTAAAAACAATATTTTGGATATTCAAATAATTTTAATCAAAAAGAGACGAATGGTATGCTTTTTGTTGACTTTATAATTATCATAAATTTTCATCTACCTAAAACTAATGACCCACTTCCCCACAATTAGGTATTTTTTACCACTTACCATTTTTGTTCAATCTTAATACAACAAGTTATCCATTTTGATGTTATTTTTGCAATAGTTATTTAGATTAAATCAAAATAAGCATAACGTGGTTGCGACATTAGCATTTGGCAAACAGCTTTCACAAATGAAACCGGGCAAAGCCGGATTCGTAGCACAATTCACCAATGAGCAGTTGGGTTGTAAACTACTGGCAATGGGCGTACTTCCTGGCAGCCGGGTAGAAATAGTGCGCGAAGGAGCTTTCGGCGGCAGTTTATATTTAAAAGTAGATGGTAATTATTTGGCGTTGCGGCGGCAAGAGGCGGCGTGCATTTTGTTGAGATGAGTGAAAAAAGCAGTAAAGTAGCAAACAAAGTATTCACCTTCGCGGTCGTCGGCAATCCCAACGCCGGCAAATCCTCTGTTTTTAATCAACTGACTGGCTTGCGCCAAAAAACTGGCAACTTCCCCGGCATCACTGTTGAAAAAAAAATTGGAAAAATCACGTTAAGTCAGCAACACGAAGCCACGCTCATAGATTTTCCTGGCACGTATAGTTTTTATCCAACCTCGCAAGATGAGCGCATCGTCGTGCAAACCCTCGCCAATCCTACCGATACGAATTTTCCTGATGCGGTTCTTTACATCGCGGATGTCAGCAAATTAGAAAAACATTTGTTGCTTCTGACGCAAGTGAAAGATTTGGGTTTGCCCGTTATCTTGGCGCTCAATATGTCCGACATCGCCGAAAAAGAAGGCATTTACATTGACACCGATTATCTTTCTAATCAATTGAATGTTCCAGTGATAGCCATCAGCGGGCGCACTGGTAACGGCATTGAGTTGCTCAAATTAGAGATGTTGGATTTAATAGCGGCTACCAAAAAAACAGACGTTTCAAAAAATAATTATTATCCCCTTTCGGTTGCAGCCATACAAGTCGCAAACGTCGTCAAAGAGCAATTGCCGCAGATTCAGACGGATTTTCAAGCGGTTTTGATTGCGCATCACTACGATTGGCTTCCTTTTTTAAATCCTGCACAGCGGTTAGCCATTGAGCAAAGCGTGAATGATGCTGGTTTCATAAGTCTGCGACAACAAGTAGAAGAAACGATGCAACGCTTCGACCGATTCACGCCGATTGTACGGCAAGCGATTCGGCGCGGCACTCAGCAACCTTCTAAAATAACGGAGCGTTTGGATGCGGTGTTGACGCATTCGATTGCAGGTCCCATTATCTTTTTTGCGATTATGTTTTTCGTTTTTCAAGCCATTTTCGCTTGGGCGGAATATCCAATGACGTGGATTGAAACGGTGTTTACAGACGGAGGCAATTGGTTGAAATATATTTTAGGCACGGGCTGGTTGTCGAGTTTACTGGCAGATGGAATTCTGGCGGGATTGAGTGGCGTGTTGGTATTTATTCCACAGATTGCGATTCTATTTTTTCTGATTTCTATACTCGAAGAAGTTGGTTACATGGCGCGGGTGGCGTTTCTATTCGACCGCATTATGCAGGCTTTTGGTATGAATGGGCGCAGCGTGGTGGCACTTATTTCTGGTCATGCCTGCGCGATTCCAGCCATCATGAGCACCCGCACCATCAGCAATTGGAAAGAACGACTGATTACCATTTTGGTAACTCCACTCACGAGTTGCTCCGCGCGGATTCCGGTTTACACGGCGTTGATTGGTTTTGTCGTTCCGTCCACAACTGTAGCGGGTATTTTCAACTTGCAAGGCTTGGCGTTTATGGGTTTGTACTTGTTGGGCATTTTGGGCGCGCTGATAGCAGCATTGATTTTTAAATGGATTTTAAAGTCAAAAGAACGTAGTTTTCTATTGTTGGAATTGCCAGAATATCGAACGCCTGTCCTACGCAACGTCGCGTACACCGTGTGGGAAAAAGTAAAAACATTCGTGACCGAAGCTGGTAAAATTATTATTGTCATCTCTATTATTCTTTGGGCACTCGCCAGTTTTGGACCTTCAGGTAAAATATTACAAGCAGAAAAAGATGCAATTACGTATGCCGAAGAAAATGAATTGGATGAAATGCAAACCAAAGATTTAATCGCCGCACGTCAGATAGAAGCCTCGTATGCCGGTATTTTGGGTAAAACGATTGAGCCAGTCATCCGTCCGCTGGGTTTTGATTGGAAAATAGGGATTGCGTTGATTACGTCGTTTGCGGCACGAGAAGTTTTTGTCGGTACAATGGCAACGATTTACAGCATCGGCAGTGCGCAAGACGAACTTACCCTGAGCCAACGCATGGCGCAAGAACGCCGCCCCAACGGCGAAAAAGTGTACAGTTTGGCAACTGCTTTATCGCTTCTGATTTTCTACGTTTTTGCAATGCAATGTATGAGTACGCTGGCAGTGGTGAAGCGCGAAACGAATAGTTGGAAGTGGCCCGCCGTGCAGTTTTTGTTTATGAGTGGCATGGCATATTTGGGGAGTTTGTTGGTGTATCAGCTTTTATCGTAATATCCAAACTTGTTTGGATTTAAAGAATATTATAAACTAAACAAGTTGGGTCATCACTCCTCCCACCCAAGTGGGTTCAATTGAAAAAAACTGTCCCGCCCTAAGTGTGGGCAATATTTGTCTCCCAAATAATCTAAATCATTTGACTGCTCCAGCAAAGCATAAGCTCCTATGAGACTCGTAAAAACGCGGCGATGGACTTCCCACAAATTTGACTTTTTGTCCACCAATACAAAGTGCATTGCATCATAGTATTTTTTCCAGCGAAGCATTTGTTCGCCATGCATTTCTAATGCTTCTTCGTGTGAGACTTGCTCTTCTATACCTGCTAACGAATTAAATTGAGAATACCAGACTGTTATAATGTTCCCTTCTCCATATGCGATAAAATCATTTAGAGCTGATAAATCCGCCACAGCTTGTCGTACCATTTCGATTTCATCTTTTGATACCAATAAAGGGATGATCTTTCTGATTTTTACGCGCGCTTCATCTATTGTTTCTAACACTTCAAAACCTCGGGGCACTTCTTCTATTAAATCTTCTGCATGGGCGTTCTTCGTTAAATAATAACGAGTGCCGCCTTTAGCTGTTTGGATAGCTTTAAAATAGTAAGTGTCGCCTTGGCGATTGGTATATGAAAATGTCATGTGTTTTTTGTAAAAGTGAAGTTGTAAAATTAACCAAACTTGTTTGGTTATTACAAAAAAGCCAAACAAGTTTGGCTACTATCTTATCTTTGCATCTATTCATACTTCGTACCTCGAAAATTGTACTTTCAATATGGCTTCCATCCTCACACCCCGTACGCGCGCGCACGAATCCCGCGCCGCCATTGAGCGGCTCTACATTGCTATGCGGCATTTATTCATTCGCGGTAGCTATAAGCCATTAGGCGTTTCAGGGACGGAATTGATTGAAAATCTGAAAATTTTACAACCCGAAATTTACGGTTCCGTAAACGACCCGGAGCGGGTAGAATTAGAAGGATTGTTATATGTATTTCAGCGTTTGCCGAAAGGCATTGAAGAATGTCGGTATATTAAATTGATTTCCAGGGAAGGATTGGAGCAGTCGGATTTTCAAAAAATAGTGCCGCCCAAGCGCCGCCGCAATTGCTACCGCATAGATGCCGAGCAGATGTTTATCGAGATGACGCGTGGCAGAAGCGATATTTATGACATCCTGACACATTTGACTTTCTTATATGTAGAAGCAGAAAAAATACGCATCAACAGCGGAGACCAAAAAGGTAGATTGCGCCGCGAGTGGCTCCAATTAGAAGATATTGTGTTAAATGCAGAAGCAAAAGGCGAGGAATTTGACCGAGAAGTCGCTTATACTTATCTCTCTACTCTACTGGGACGCACTTATAATGAAATAACCACCGTTGCCAAACGCTTTGCCGCCGATAGTCATGTGAATAGTATTTTTCATATCACTTATTGGCTTGGTCGCTTGTCGTATGAAGAAGAAAATGAAAAACAAGACCGGGAAATTTTCTTCTCGCCTGCCTTGCGCGAGCGCGTGGGGCATCATCATTATGGCGAAGGATGGGCAAATAATATCCGACAATTTTTAGCGGAAAAGGACTGGTTACATCGCCCCCTACACATTATCAGCGCGAATCCGCATAGCGTGATGAATTGCTTTTATGCAACAGCAGCACTTGCAACCGCTTCTGACTCGGTGGAAGAATTGGCACGCGAGTTGAGCATAGAAAGCAATGCCGACTTACGAAATAGGGTGAAGCAATACGCCTTGCAAAACGGAATGTACCAATTGGACGACACCATCGGCACGAATATTTCGGTGCAAATATTTGATACCGCTCAAATGGATACCGCGCAGCTACCAATGGAAATCAATTGGAATGAAGCTTACATTCAGGAGCAACAACCCCTCTTAATCGTCATGGATTATGCTTTTGGCGAACAGGCGTTTGAAACCATGGATGAATTATTGAAACCTTTTGAAACTGCACAAGGCAAACAAGGCTTGGAAGTAGAATCGGTTTCTATCATGGGTAAAGCGGGCATTCTGGAAGGTGGAAAAGGCGATATTATGGTGCCCACTGCTTTTGTTTTTGAAGGTACGACGGACAATTATCCATTGGAAAATAGACTTTCCAAAGCGGATTTTGAAGGGCATGGACTGGCAGTGTACGAGGGCTCGATGATAACGGTGCTGGGTACTTCGTTGCAGAATAAAGATATTTTGCGCTATTTTTTAAAATCGTCTTGGCAAGCAATTGGGCTGGAAATGGAAGGGGCGCATTATCAAAAAGCGATTCAAGCGGCTGCTAAAATTCGGCGCAGTATTCGGGAAGATGTGGCGTTGTATTATGCGTATTACGGGTCTGACAATCCGCTGCTCACAGGACATACGCTTGCTTCCGGCAGTCTGGGCTTGGATGGCGTGAAGCCGACGTACTTGATTACGTTGACGATTCTAAACCGCATTTTAATTGCGTCCAAACATGCCGCCGTTGTTACAAACCTATAAGGTTTTTGGAAACCTTGTAGGTTTTTCATATTTTAGATTTTGACTTTTCCTATCTTTGCGTTCGTTTTATCAAAATTATAAACACCATGAAAAATTTTCTGCTTTTTGTTGTTTTAATTATCGCTTTTGCAGCTTGCAAAAATGTGAAAAATTCCAGAGAAGAAATCCTTCAACTATCGTCTGATTATGACAGTGCTATTGAAAATATCCGCAACACGTACAGAGGTTTATCTGGCGAATTAGAGATTTATTCCATGTATAAAAGCCGTATTTCTGAGGCACGGGATGAAGAGACTGCGAGGATGAATATTGGGGAAGGTGCGCCCGTCGGCAAGCTCGCGGAATTGCAAAGTAGTTTTAGTGATTACAATGGCAGATTCTCCAAGCTGGCGCAGGAAATAGGCAATTATGCCAATGAAATGAATGCGTATAAACCGCAGTTGGAAGCAATGAAAAATGAGCTAAATGGCGGTTCAAAATTCAAGGGCAATCTCAAAGAATCCATGACCGGTTTCCGAAAAGCCATTGATGATGCCAATGCTAAAATAAAAGTTTGGGAAGCACAAGTAGCCGAATTGAACAAAGAAATAGAGATGAAGTACAACGAAATCGCACCGTTGCAGGGACTTCCACTGGTGCAGTAATTTTTTTTACGACTTTCTCCGCATATTTTTTTTGCCTGCGATCTGTAAAAGAAAGTTGAGCTGAGTAAGCGTGTCCAGTGTCCGTTTTTCACTTTTTTATTATTTCAAAAATCTTTTCCCCACTTCCACTCGTATGTGAAATAACTAAAACCACATTCAATTATGAAGAAGTTATTATATTTTGCTTTAGCCTTGTCTCTCAGTGCTGCTGTGACTGCTTGCGCAAAGAAAAATGCTGCGGAAAGTGAAGCCCACAAACAAATGATGGCGGACATCGAAAAGATAGAGGAAGACCATGAACGAATGGAAGAATCGCACGAGCGCATGAAGCGAGAACACGACGACATGACGAATGAACTGCGCAACTCTGTAGGCGCAGGCACTACTGCTACCGACAGCACTACCGTAACTACCATGCTGGCTACCCACGATGCAACTATGAAGCAGCACGAAGAAATGATACAAACCCACCGCCAACTCATTGACGAATTCAAAGCAATGGAAGACCGCCACAACTCGGGTGAGGTAGAAGAAGCAACGCTGAAAACGGAACACGACAAAATAAAAGCGGACCATGCCCGCATGATGCAAGAGCACGAGGGAATGGTAGCCGAACACGAGCAAATGAAGCAGCAGCACATGCAGACCAAAGAAAAGAATGGCGTACCACCGAAGCAATAAGTAAGTAAGCAGTAGGCAGTGTACAGTTGGCAGAGTTAGCCGAGATTTTAAAGTATTTTTAATTCTTTTGAATTTAAAAATGCATCGTTGACTGCCCGCTGCCTACTGAAAACTGCCCACTTTCAATATGACTTTCGATTATTCCCTTGATTTTGAGCAGATTAACTTTCGTCAACAGCCCGAACGCTATCGAGTTGGGAAAGGCGAGCAGGGTGTGCTATTGATAGAACCTTATAAAAGTGAAATCCTACCGTATTGGCGATTCAAAACGCCGGATATTGCACGCGACTCCTCTCAAAAAATCTACCAACTTTTTTTAGAATACAAAGAGCACAGAGATTTTGTCGGCATGGATATGGCGCGTAAGTTTTTGCAGATGGGCTACACCCGTTCGCGTCGCTATGCCAATCATAAAACGGGTAAGAAATACGATGGACCTGTGCCAAGTGATAAAAAAGGGCAAAGCGGCGCACATGGTCGAGCCGAATTACCCCGCGAACAAGACCCCATCAAAGCCGAATCTGCTCTCATTTTCTATAAAAAATGGCAATTGGCGAAAGCGGATGAAACCTATCGACGGCTTAAAAAGCAGCATCAAGAACAGTACGAGAAGAGGGAGTAGATTTTTGGAAGATGTCCCCTTTTTTTATTCCACAATCTGCACCTTCGCATATTTCAACATAATCCTTCTTTGTTGCGGCGCTTCAATGTCTTTAAAATGAATAGTAGCAACGGGATTGTCTTTGTTACCCTCTACATTTAGCACTTCGCCTTCGCCAAATTTTAAATGTAAAATAGTCATACCTTTCGTGATTTGTTCGGTAGGGCTGGGATGGAAAGTGGCAGGGTCAATGGCAATGGCAGAAGATGGTGGCGCAGCCGTTTTGCGCATAAAATTGCCGACCACTCTGGCGAGTGGACTTTCTTCTCGCTCCTGATTGCTGCGAATGGAGGACGTACTCTCAATACTTTGTGTTGGCAATTCGCCTAAGAAACGGCTCGGCTCGCTCATGCGCTGCGTTCCAAACCGATACCGTTGCGCCGCGTACGAAATCGTCAAATATTCCTCGGCACGCGTGATGGCAACATAAAACAGGCGGCGCTCTTCATCCAGCCCGTCTATACTTTCATTGGACATAAACGACGGAAATAGATTTTCTTCCAATCCAACTACAAATACCGACTTGAATTCCAAGCCTTTAGCAGAGTGGACGGACATCAGCGTGACGCGGTCTACCTCGTCTCCTTCTTTATCCAAATCGGTAATCAGGGCGATATTTTGTAAATAAGCGGCGAGGCTCGTGCTATTTTCGGGCTGCCCTTCCACTTCGATACCATCATCTTCCACAAATGCTTTGATACCGTCGAGTAAGGAGTTCACGTTTTCGAGGCGACCCGCGCCTTCTATCGTCGTATCATTTTTTAATTCATCTATAATACCGGAGCGTTTCGCAATGTAATTGGCAATATCATAAGCGTTGTTCGTTTGGGCTTTACCAGCAAAATCTTCTATCATGCCTACAAAATTGATAATCGTGCTTTGCGTCCGACCACTGATTTGCACTTGTTTCAAGGCACTCCACATCGGTACATCGTTCTGTCCGGCATACGCGTTGAATTTATCCACCGTAGAATCGCCGATGCCCCGACGCGGATAATTAATCACTCGGCGCAAAGCTTCTTCATCCACTTGATTGACCGCCAATCGTAAATATGCAATTAAATCTTTGACTTCCTTGCGTTGGTAAAAAGACAAACCACCATAAACGCGGTACGAAATATTATTACGTCGCAAATATTCTTCAAATATACGGGACTGAGAATTAGTGCGATACAAGATGGCGATGTCGCTATTGCGCAGATGGTAGCGATTTTTTTGTTCGGAGATCGTATCCACTACGCGCTTGCCTTCTTCCGTATCGGTGAGGGCTTTGATGACTTTGATGCGATGCCCAACGCCTTTGTCCGACCAGATTTTCTTTTGAATTTGCTTCCGATTATACCCAATTACTTCATTTGCAGCCTGTACGATGTGGTCGGTCGAGCGATAATTTTGTTCTAATTTAAAAACTTGAAATCCATAAGGTTTAAAATCTGTTTCAAAATCCAAAATGTTTTGAATCGTCGCGCCGCGAAAGCCGTAAATACTTTGTGCATCATCGCCCACCACGCAAATGTTGCGCGGACTACCCTCATATTGCACCAATTTTTTTATAATCGCATATTGCAAATAATTGGTATCCTGAAATTCATCTACCAATACATAGCGAAATTTCTTCCGATATTTTTCTAAAACGCCGTCCGGATTTTTTTGTAATAACTCATATAAGCGATATAATAAATCATCAAAATCCATTGCACCCGAACGCTTGCAACGTGCCACATACTTCTCATAAACCTGAGCGGTGAGCGGACGTTTTGACATCCGATCTTGCGACATCAGTTCTTCATTTTCTAAATATAATTTCGGTGTAATTAAATTGCTTTTAGCTGAGGAAATTCGAGCGCGAATCGCATTTGTATTATAAACCGTCTTATCCAGATTCATTTCTTTCATCACTGCATTCAACACACTATTCGTATCTTCGGTATCATAGATTGTAAAATTGGAGGAATAGCCAATCTTATCCGCTTCTACCCGCAAAATGCGCGAAAAAATAGAGTGAAACGTACCCGCCCACACTTGATTCGCTCGCTCGCCCACGACTTTTGAAATCCGCTCCTTCATCTCTCGCGCCGCTTTATTCGTAAACGTCAACGCCAGCACTTCCCACGGTGCCGCCCCACTCTCGATGATATGCGCAATGCGATACGTAAGCACCCGCGTCTTGCCCGACCCCGGACCCGCCACCACCAGCACCGGACCTTCCGTAGCTATCGCCGCTTGCCGTTGCACGGGATTTAATTCGTCTAAATAATTCTTACTCATTTGAGTATTTTGAATGTTCAATGTTTAATACTAAATGGAATTCGTAAAATACGAAACAATATTAATCATTCAACATTAAAAATTTAAAATTAAACATTAGAAGTTTCCGCTTCGAGTGCTTCCCAATATTCCACCGCCCTCCTCGTATGCGGAATACAAATAGAACCGCCCACCAAATTCGCAATCGCAAATACTTCAAACACCTCTGCGCGCGTCACGCCCAACTCGTAGCACGTACCCAAATGATAGCGCACACAGTCATCGCAGCGCAGCACCATCGAAGCAATCAATCCGAGGAGTTCTTTCGTTTTTTTGTTTAACGCGCCATCCTGATAAGCATTAGTATCGAGGTTGAAAAAACGTTTCAAAACGAGGTTATCTTCCGATAATATTTTTTCGTTCATTTTAGAACGGTAGGCGTTGAATTCGGTAACGATGGACATATCTATTCGGTTTACAGGTTGATGGGTTTATGCAAGCCGATTCCCCTTCGGGGGGTAGGGGGTCAACACAATGGTCAGACGACGCGCTTGCCATCTGACCACTGCTGCTTTGCGTTTGCAAAGATAAGGGTTTTTGAATAAAAGTAGGGACGAAACTTGT
Source organism: uncultured Saprospiraceae bacterium (assembly GCA_964549655.1). Taxonomy (GTDB): domain Bacteria; phylum Bacteroidota; class Bacteroidia; order Chitinophagales; family Saprospiraceae; genus JADJNW01. The sequence continues at coordinate 8,662 of CAZJXN010000001.1, read as the reverse complement.
TTTGTGTTTCATCCAACGAGTTGGGCGATGATAACCACCAAACAAGTTTGGTGATGACTAATTGGTGCGAAGCTGACGGCGCAAGTCTTTGAGTTCCAAGTCCTGCTGGCTAACTTGATTGCGCAATTGAGCGTTTTCATTTTCCAAGGCATTCATTCGTTTTTCGAGCTGGTCTATCCGGCGGCTGTCGTTGCTGGAAGAACGGTCGGTTATAATGGTCGGTGTATTTTGAACACTTTGATTGTCAAGCGTTTCTACGTGCTCGGTGCACGGTTTATTCGTATCAATGCCGAACAAATTTTTAATATTTTGAATGCCGTCTTGTCCATTGTAATAAGAAGCACCGATATACGCCAGCGGCACCAGAAATAGCATTACAACAAAGAAACGGGCAAATCCAGTAATTTTTAATCTTCTCGTTGCCATAACACAATTGGTTTTATACAAATATACAAGTGAAACACGCTTTTGGCTCATTCAAAACGACCGATTGCGCAAAAATTCGGACGAATCCATTCAAAAAACGAATCTTTTTTCTTTGCAGCGCATACTTCCGACGTTGTCCTTCGTACTTTTGCGACTTTAAATAGCAAATTTATATGTTTAGTAATAAAGTTAATATCTTACTTGTAATAATAGGCAGCATCATAAGTAGCTGCGCTCCTGAAGTTGCAAATGAACCTTATTGGAATGAGAACGGACTCTTGATTGAAAAAGTTGGAAAATTCAATTTTGGCGAAGACCCTTATATTGTAGATAATAAAATATATACCGACCGAAAAGTGTTCTCTTACAGGTATTTTTATCTGACACCTACCGGGGACACCATGCACTACCGCAGCACTCCAACGGCAGCAGGGGTGAGTAGCAAGGCGCAAACTTGGGACTTAGTGCCGCTCGACAGCACGGATGAAAAAACGGTCATAAAGATAAGTTACACCGTCATAAAAGGCTTGCAACCTTTCATTTACTTAGATGCTGCTTTTAATAAAACGGTGGTAGAAATACGCAATTACAATACGGTGGGTGCAGAAGTGGACAGCAAAGACATCAACAGTCTGGTAGAAAATGCAGGCAATGTATGGCTGCCGCAACCCCATTTTAAACTCTTTCGACTCTTGGAATTGAATCCCTTCCCATTCATCCAAATGCCTTTGGAAATTGGACACAAATGGCAATGGACACACGACATCAGCGAATGGTGGAGCGACCCGCAGTGGGGCAGTTGGGGCGGCAATGTACGCAACGTATGCGATTATGAAATAATAGGTAAAGAAATATTACAAACACCGCTCGGCACACTCGACTGCTGGATCGTACAAGGCAAAACCGCCAGCAATCTTGGAAAATCCGCCATTAAAGCCTATTTCCATGAGCAATACGGTTTTGTAAAAATGGAATACGAAAATGTGAATAAATCAAAACTGGTACAGGAATTGGAAAAGGTGACGCAGTAACTGGATGCCAGATGCCAGACCGCTTAAACTTTGACCTCAAACATTAAAAAATGACAGATGCTTATATTTTTGATGCCATTCGTACCCCTCGTGGCAAGGGCAAATCCAGCGGTGCTTTGTATGAAGTGAAGCCCATCACGCTGTTGGCGAAAGTTTTGAATGCCCTTCAAGTACGCAATCATTTGAATACCAATATGGTAGATGACCTTTTGCTTGGTTGTGTCACGCCTGTGGACGACCAAGGTTTTAATATTGCAAAAGCAGCACTGTCGTATGCAGGTTGGCACGAGTCGGTCAGTGGGATGCAGTTGAATCGATATTGTGCGTCAGGTTTGGAAGCCGTGAATCTGGCAGCTATGAAAATACGAGCAGGTTGGGCGGATGTGATGGTGGCAGGTGGCGTGGAAAGTATGAGTCGAGTACCGTTAGGCAGCGACGGCGGTCCCTTGCTGTTTGACCCAGAAGTAATTCAGCAGACCAATTATGTACCGCAGGGCATTTCCGCTGATTTAATCGCGACGATGGAAGGTTTTACCCGGGAGGATGTGGATGCTTTTGCCCTACAATCCCAACAACGCGCCGCTCATGCCTGGGAACAAGGTTATTTTTCAAACGCGATTATCCCGATTTACGACCAAAATGGTTTGCTGATTTTAGAAAAAGATGAACACCTCCGACCCGATACGACTTTAGAAAGTTTAACCAATTTACCGCCTGCTTTCGCCAATATCGGCGCGACAGGTTTTGATGACATGGCGCTGCATCGGTATCCAGAAGTAGAAAAAATTCAGCACGTCCACACCGCAGGCAACGCTTCCGGCATCGTGGATGGCGCCGCGTTGGTGCTGATTGCTACTCAGGAAAAAGGCGAAGCAATGGGCTGGAAACCCCGCGCCCGCATCGTTTCCGTCGCCAACGTCAGCACTGAACCGACCCTTATGCTCACCGGACCAACTCCCGCTGCCCAAAAAGCCCTGCAAGCCGCCGGTATGACCACTAAAAATATTGACCTCTGGGAATGCAACGAAGCGTTTGCCGCCGTCCCCTTAAAGTTTCAACGTGATTTGGACATTGCCCCAGACTGCTTAAATGTGAACGGTGGCGCAATTGCATTCGGACATCCGTTGGGTGCGACGGGCGCGATGTTGCTCGGCATCTTGCTCGATGAACTGGAAAGAAGGAATCTATCAACCGGTTTGGTCACGTTGTGCGCGGGCGGTGGCATGGGTATCGCTACGATTATTGAACGGGTTTGAATTTTTCACGCAAAGACGCAAAGTCGCAATTTTTCGCTCGTCACTTCGTCATGTATCACCTTGTAACCCCATCACCCTATCACCCATTTTATTTTCCAAAAAAAATAAAATCCACAGGCAACGTTTCTCAAACTCAAAGCATCTACCTTTTATAGACTTGTAAATACACCATGTTTTCCTTCAATATATTAAAAGTCGCTGACTCTTTGGAGTGAGCGACTTTCTTTTTTTTGTCAGCATTCACAGCATTTTAATATTAATAGAATTTTTGGGCGTATCCCCGCCGCCAGCCGAGATATGGCGAACTTTGAAAGTATGCCGAATCTAAGGCTGGCAGCGGGGTCGGGCTATCCGCTCTTTCCGCCCTGCGGGACGGAACCGCTGCTATCCCTTACGCGATACCCATTTCCAAAAAAAGTTGACGTTAAAAATAAGCCCTCGGCTGCTGAAATTGTCTGAACCAGTTTTCACGGGATTTTAAGATTAACAAGATTCACTAACCAGCATATCATGTACCCTGAAAAAGTGTTGGTCACGGGAGCTACCGGTTTATTAGGAAGTAATATTGCAGCCGAGTTATTACATCGTGGCTATGAAGTACGCGTATTACTACGAAAATCGAGCAATCCAATCGCGCTGAAAGGGCTGGATGTAGAGCTATTCTACGGCGATATTACAAATGCCATAGATATAAATGCCGCAGCGCAAGGTTGTAATATTATCATTCATTCCGCCGCCAATACCAGCCAGTGGGGACTCGAATCTCATTTGCACGACGCAGTCAACATTCAAGGCACTCAAAATGTGCTCAATGCTGTAAAAAAGTGGGGTATCGAGCGGTTCGTACACGTAAGCACTGCCAATATGTTCCGACCCGGCTCGCGCACGCAACCTGGTGATGAGACTGGCTCTTTCAGCTACACGAAACTACGCACCGATTACATTGACACTAAAAATCGGGCACAACAACTTGTTTTAGAGTCAGTTAAAAATGAAAATATTCCAGCAATCGTTGTAAATCCTACGTTCATGATTGGTGCACGTGATGCCAAGCCGAGTTCCGGGAAGATGGTGCTTTACTATTTAAAAACACCTTTGGTCATATGTCCGACAGGCGGAAAAAATTTTGTGCCCGTACAAGACGTAGCGGTAGGCGCAGTGAATGCCGCAGCGCGCGGACGAATCGGCGAGTGTTACTTATTGGCAGGCGAAAATTTAACATATCAAGAATTTTTTAAAAAAATAAATGCAGTGACCGGTCGAACCAAACCCTTTTTTACCGCTCCTTCCGCCTTGTTGAAAACTGCCGGACACGCTGGTGACGCGATTTCCAAGCTGCTTGGCAAAAGAATTCCGCTGTCTTACACCAATACTTCCATGTTGACAATTGATAATTATTACACGCCTCAAAAAGCAATAACCGAACTGGCAATGCCACAAACACCTATCGAGCAAGCAATAAAAGAAGCAGTAAACTGGTTTGCTCAGAATGGATATTGTTAGGTACTGGGTATTTGGTACTCGGTATTTGGGCAATGCTGATTGTATGATTGGTTTATTTTAATTTCAGCCTCACCTGCACCCTGTAGCTAATGTATAAGCGTTTTTCAGAAAGCAAATTCTTATAAAAATACGAGCAAGTCAAAATTTTATATTGTTAACAAAATACAAACACCCATAAAAGTGTTATAATATTCTTATCTTCGGCATTTTATCAGAAAAATAAATACGTTTTAACGGATAATTCAGACAAAAACAGCTAACATGAGCAAAATCATTTGTTTCCTTCTATTTGGTAGCCTTTTATTCAATTCAATGGCTTCCGCCCAAACCTTATTATACAACGTATTGATTGCCAATAAAAAATCAGGCACACTCACCGTTCAATCTACCAGTACTAGTACGGATGCGACGACGATTCGTTCGCAAGCCAATTTTTCGGTTGCTTTCCAAGATATCAATGCCCTTTTAGAGGTAGAATATCAAAATGGACATATGCACGAGTCATCCATGATACAAAAAGTAAATGATAAGGTGCGCGAACAAACTAGAATCACGCGACAAGGCACGGAATACAACGTAGAAAAAAAGGGGAAAGAAGCCACTATATTAGCCAAAACAGTTACATATACCGTAGCCATGTTGTATCATACAGAGCCAACGGGTATAAAAAATGTGTTTTCAGAGCGCTATGGCGTCTTCTGTCTGCTTAAAAAATTAGATTCAAATCAGTACGAGTTGGAAATGCCCAATGGACAAAAAGTGCAATATTTCTACGAAAAAGGCGTGTGCACCAAAGTGCTGACGCGGCAGATGATGATGGACGTGCGCTTTGAATTGCAGAAAAAAGGCATTGTGCAGGGATAAGTAAGCAGTAGGCAGTCGCCTGTACGCAGTTGGCAGTTTTTAAGTTGGCAGTTGGCAGCTACTCCAAACGTTGACAACCAACAAATTGAATCGTATTCATTCTATAAATTAAAATTGCTTCATTACTTATATATTTTATCTTAATTATTTAAGTACAAAATACTGATTATCAATCAACAAAGTATTGATTTTTTACTTTCTTATTTAATTCCAAAACAAAGTCAAATCAATGTAATTCCTCTTTAAGCACTTGTCTAATAAATAATGAGTGACTGAAAACTGCCTACTGCCCACTGAAAAATCTTATCGCACGAGCGTTACATTTTGCACCAAAGAACCCTGCTGCGTTTCCCCCGTTTCATTGAGCAATTCATATTTTATAACGACTATATAAACGCCGGTCGCTGCTGGTTTTTGTTTGGAGAATCCATCCCAACGTTGGTTTGGCGCAATCGTTTCAAATACAATATTGCCCCAGCGGTTGTAAATAGTGTATTGTAACTTATTAATATTACAACTACTAAATAACTCCAATTTATCATTTTGTCCATCATCATTTGGACTAAATGCAGTGGGTAGAAAAATATTACATGGGCAAGGAATTCTTTCAACATTATACTCATAAGTAAGCGGTGAGATGCAGTCATAATTGGAAGCCCGATACGTGCCCGGTTGCTCCAACACACGCGTACTTCCGCGCACTTCATCTTCCCATATAAAACTTGCGTCGGGCAATGTAATCTGCCAATTTTGCCCACACGAGAGTACACTGTCTTTACGAATCGTCGTAACACTCGGCACGTCGCAGCCCTCTTCAAATGAAAAATCCCGCGTCGCCTCTGTAATCCTTGCCTCCACATATCGGATGACAGATTCAAAAAAAGTAACATTCAATGGGGTAAATGTAATAGGTTTATCATTCGGAGTAAAGGAAGTAAATGATTCCCACTCAAAACACTTACCCAACTGCGCATCCAATGAAAATTGTAATAAAAAACCGGAAGGACGACCCGTAGCTCGAATATCCGTATTACCAATTACACTCACCATTCGATTGTCGCTGATGGATTGATAAATGGAAGCGGTTTGTAATGATTGGCTAACATTTAATTTTTTTTGTTGTAAAATGGTTCCATCCGGTGAAAGTAGTATTTGGCAAGGGAAATTTTCCCTCGTGCCACTTGGGCTATTATAAATTGCAAATAAATTACCATTGGGTAATGTTATCAAGTCGGCAGCACTGCTTGTAGCGGTAAATTGTGGACTTTTCCAAACGAGCTTTCCGTTTTTATCTATTTTATAAAAAAAAGCAATATTATTATAAGATGCTTCAAAAATGGAGCCGCCATTTACTTCCACAGGTCCAGTTATAGGATACAAACCCACCCCAACTTCCGCTTCGAGTACAGTCGCCCATTCTAAATCACCCTGCGCATTTAACTTTACTAAATAAAAGCCAGAGCGACAAAGCAAACCATCGTCCTCCGTAATAATCGCTTCCCCAAAAGATTCAAAAGGCTCAAAAACTTTTCCCCACTGGTAATTCAAATTCTGATCAAAAACGAAGATAAACCCGCGTTTCGATGTATTAAAATCAAGTAAAAGTCCATAAGCTATGATTCGATTATTTTTTAATTGAATATTATAGGTAAAATTATCGACCGTACCGCCATGCAACACCCGAAAAGCTAAGGTCTCCCCTTTTTTATTTAGTTTTAATAAAAAAATAAACTCTTCAGAGCCTTCATACGTCGTGCCATACACGAAAACCTCATCTTTCTCATTTACCTTAATATCTTTAAATTTCATATAATTCTTCTTCCATTGGTAGTTCATTGCCCAGCGCACGTTGCCACATTTGTCTATTCGCGTCAGGTTCAAGCCGCCATTTTGGTCAGCCGTCGCACCCGTTATTGGTGAACCACCAATCACAATATCATCATTGACAAACCGCGCTATTTTCTGCTCATAAGGTTTGTCCAACGCCTCCAGCAGCCGAAAATATTGCTGTGCCAACACCCGTTCGCCCATTCCTAAAAAACAGAGCATCCATAAACTAAAATAAAGTGCCTTCATAAACCAAATATCGGCAAAAAAATGGAAAGATTCATGCAAGAGGAGTGACATATTTTGGAAATGTGCCACACCTAATTCAATCTTTTGAACTTTAAAGCGTCAAAATACTTCATTAGTCAAGCAGCTTGCACAAATGTGAAAGATGCTGTAATTTTATTTTAACTAAAAAAAATAAAATATGAAAAACCTGCTCGTTCTGACCGTTATTTTATGCAGCGTATTTATTGCTTGCAAAAGCACTAAAAATACCGCCACGACCCCTGCCACTGCTGACCCTACCAAGCTTACTGGCACTTGGGAATTAAATTTTATTACTGCCAGCAGAGTCGCCTTCAATGACTTGTATCCTCATAAAAAACCAGCTATTACTTTCAATGTAACCGAAGGAAAAATAAATGGAAATACAGGTTGTAATACTTTTCTTGGTTCTTTAAATGTAAACGGTAATAAAATTGACTTCAGTGATCCACTGGCGCTGACTCGAATGGCGTGTCAAGGGCAAGGTGAAACGGTCTTTTTAGAAAGTTTGAAAAAAGTAGACACATACAGCATAGATGGCAAAAAGTTGAGTTTTATGTCAGGTGGGACGGAGACGATGCGGTTTGAGAAGAAGTAGATGTACGGGTGGGCTTCATCTTACAGCAGCGGCTGAAGCCCGCCGGTACACCACATCTCACCCATTTTTCTCCTCGATACGCTCCGCCATCTTTTCATCATCAATGCCATCGGGTATAAAGAAAATAATAGGTGGTATAATAAAACAGGCATAGGCAAAATAAATATTTACATAAGCCAATGGAATAGAAACTAAATAAGCGGCCGCGCCTATATAATTTTTAGTTTTAGACCGGATGGACACCTTATATACTTTTTTCGTGAGCGCCTCGTCTTCATCGCTATGTATCAAGTCTTTTTTTAAAGTGTAACTTCGCATAATGGCAAAAGACAGCGTCGTCATCAGCAGAATAAAACCGTATAACGCAATGGAAATAGCAAGGGAGGGATTCGCACCGACCATTGCGGTACCAAATGGAATTAAACTTATCCAAAAAAGAAAAAACAAGTTTTGCCAGAGTAAGCGTTCGTCTGATTTTTCGAGTAAATGAAACATATGGTGGTGATTGTTCCAAAAAATACCAATCATCATAAAACTAAAAATGTAAGCAATAAAGCGCGGAATTAGCCGCCATATATGATTATTCATCTCTTGCGCCGTCGTGTCTTCCGCTATTTCCGGCGGTTTGAGGTCCAATACCATAATTGTGATAATGATAGCGATCACGGCATCGCTAAATACTTCTCCTCGTAATGTACTTATTTTCATACAAATTCCTATTTCTACTAAATTAAGCAATATTAGGGCAAACGCACCAAAACTTGTTAGAAAATAAAAGGAGATAATGTGTTTCAAAAAGATGCAAGATAGGATAGACAAATTATTTAGCCAAGTGGACGATCCACGCGTAGCGGGTCGGTGCTTACACCGACTCAAAGATATAGTATTCA